>CANDFO010000004.1 GCA_947384055.1 uncultured Flavonifractor sp. | reverse complement strand
CCGGCGATGTGGACAGCGCGGTGGCGCGAACCCTGGCGGCGCGGACCTTTGAATCGGAGCCGTTTTCTCCGCCTTCCGGCCAGGTCATAGAGTCTGCTCTGACGGCGGCGCGGAGGGCCCGGTGTGTGGTGGACGCCGGCTCCCCGCTGGGGCCCTATAACCGGGAGAATCTGACCCTGCTGCAGGAGGCGGATAAAGCGGGCGTGCCGGTGCTTTGCCTGCGCGCAAAGCCGCCGGAGGGTTTGGGGAGCGTTCGGTGCTTTGCCACGGTAAGGGAACTGATGGACGCGGCGGCGGAGCTGTGCCCGGCGCGGGAGGAGAAATGAGCCGGGCGGCAACGGTCTGGCGGTGCCTGAAGCCATACGGCTGGCTATGCCTGGGCGCGGCGGCGATTGTTCTGATAGAGGCCAACTGCGAGCTGCTGCTGCCCGCGATGATGTCCACGATCATTGATGAGGGAGTCCGGCGGCGGGATATGGAGCTGATCCTGCGCACCGGCAGGAAAATGGTCTTGGCGGCGCTGGCGGGCATCGCGTGCGTGCTGGGGCGGAATGTCTGTTCCGGAACGGCGTCTCAGCAGTTCGGGGCAGAACTGCGGCGGGAGCTGTTTGCCAAGCTGCTCCGGCTCACTGAGGCGGGAGCGGGACAGCTTGGAGACGCTTCTCTGTCCACGCGGGTGCTGAATGACAGCGACCAACTGGCAAAATCCCTCAACTCCGCCCTGCGCATCGGGATCAAGACGCCCGCGCTCTGCCTTGGAAGTATTTTTTACGCCATGCGGTTGGATGCGGGGCTGAGTGGTGTGGCGGCTGTTGTGGTGTCGGTGGTGCTGGCGATGATCGTATGGTATATGCGCTTGAGCGGACAGCGTTTTCATCGGGTGCGTTCCGCTATGGACCAGATCAACAGGACTGTTCAGGAATTTTTGCGGGGCGTCCGGCTGGTGAAGGCCCTGGGACTGGAACAGGAGCAAGCCGACCGGTTTCAAAAGGCCAACCATGAACTCACCCAGTCTGGCATCCATTTACAGCTTCTCTCCGCGTGGTTTGCGCCTTTGATCACCCTGACAGTGAACGCCGGCATCGTGATCCTGCTTGCCTTGGCAGGGCTTTGGAGTGTAGAAGCGGGCAAGGTATCCGCGTTGGCGACTTATATGACGCGCCTGCTCACCTCGCTGATGACCCTCATTGACGTGTTCAAGCTGCTTATCCGGGCAAATACCGCCGCCGTCCGCATCCAGGAGGTACTGGAGCTGCCGGAAGAGCGCAATCCCGAGCACCCGTCTGCCTTGGAAGACACGGGCCCCACGCTGGAATTTCAATCGGTGCGCTTCACCTACCCCGGCTCCGGCGGCAGACCGGCGCTGGACCAGGTGAGCTTTTCCGTGGACCGGGGGGAGGTGCTGGCTGTGGTAGGCCCTACGGGAGCGGGTAAGTCCACGCTGGCAAAGCTCTGCGTTCGGCTCTACGAGCCGGACACCGGCGCTGTCCGGCTCAATGGGCAGCCGATGGAGGTTCTCGCCAGGGAGGATATCCGCCGGCAGGTGTCCGTGGCCGGTGGGCAAGGGTGGCTGTTTTCCGGGAGCGTCCGCCGGAACCTGAGCATTGCGGCGCCAGATGTGGCGGAAGAGGACCTGTGGACCGCCCTGCGGGATGCGCAGGCGGACGGTTTTGTTGCGCAGGCCGGCGGTTTAGACGCCGTGCTGGAGCAGGGCGGAGTAAATCTCTCCGGAGGCCAGCGCCAGCGTCTGGCGTTGGCACAGGCGCTGGCGCGGAAAAGTAAGATGCTGATTTTGGACGACTGCACCGGCGCCCTGGACCCGGCGACGGAACAGGCAGTGCTGGCGGAAGTGTGGAAACGGCGGGAGCAGGCTGTCGTGCTTATCACCCAACGCCTGCGCAACGCCCGCCGCGCGGACCGCGTTCTGGTACTGGAAAACGGACGGGTATTGGGCCTTGGCAGGCATGACGAGCTGCTGGAGTCCTGCCCGGTTTACTGGGAGATGTGGCGTGCGCAGGTATGGGAGGATGAACGTGATGAAGCGCAGCGGTGAACCACAGCTGCCGCCCCAGCGGCGCAGCCTCCAGCAGCGGTTCGGCCCCCACGCAAAAGCCAAGGACGGTGCGGGGACGCTCAAGCGGCTGCTGGGATTATACGCGCAGTGGAAAAAAGACCTGATCTGGGTCACTGCGTTTACCCTGCTGGCCGCAGGGTCTTCCTTAGCCGTGCCTTATCTAACGGGAGGTGCAGTGGACTGTTTTCGGTTGGAGCCGCCCTATGCTGTGGAGAGGGAAAGGCTGTGCCGGATGCTGGTTCTGCTGACAGTCTGTGTTCTGCTTCAATGGCTGGGAAACCAGAGGCGCAGAAGCCGGATGGAAGAGGTGTCCCAGCGTATGGTGGGGCGTATCCGGGCCGATTGCTTTGCCAAACTGGAGCGGCTCCCTTTGTCTTATTTCGACCGGCATCCCCGGGGAGATATCATGAGCCGTCTGGTCAACGACGCGGATAACGTGAGCATTGTGGCGGCGGAAACACTCACGCAGCTGCTCCACAGTGTGCTGATGGCCCTTGGGTCTGTGGCGGTGATGCTGGCGCTCAGCCCGGTTCTCACGATGGCGGTCTTTGCCATTATGCCTGCGTCGGTCCTTTGCACCCGGCTTATCTCCCGGCTCAGCCGGAGGCTTTATCAGGAGCAGGCGGCGGCGCTGGGACAAATGGGCGCTCTGGTTCAAGAAACTGTCCAGGGCAGGCAGATGATCAAGCTGTTTGGCCGGGAAGCAAAGGCGCTGGACGAGTTCGACGAGGTCAATCGCGCTCTGTGCCGGCTGTCGGTGCGGGCGCAGGTGTGCGCCGGTCTGCTCAGTCCCCTGATCAATATGATCAGCAGCCTGGGCTTTGCCCTGGTAGCCTGTGCGGGCGGCTTTCTGATTCTCCAGGGCCAGGTCCGGGTGGGGCTTGTGGTCGCCTTCCTGGGATATTCCCAGCAGTTAGGGAGACCATTCAGCCGTATCGCAGCTATCTTTACCAGCATTCAGCAGGCTGTGGCCGGCGCGGAGCGATTGTTTGAAATTCTGGATGAACCGGAGGATACGCCAGATCGGGACGGAGCTGTGGAAGGCGCGAAAATACGGGGAGATGTGGAATTTCAGAATGTAACATTTTCTTATCTGCCGGACCGCCCGGTGCTGAAGGATGTGAGCTTTTCCGTGAAGACGGGAGAAGTCGCCGCGTTTGTAGGCGAAACCGGCGCTGGAAAGACTACCATCGCCAACCTGCTCACCCGGTTTTACGACCCGGACAGCGGGCAGATCCTGCTGGACGGCATCCCGCTGCCGCAATATAACCGGGGCGGACTGACACGGTGCTTTTCCGTTGTGCTTCAAGACGCCGTTTTTTTCTCCGGCACGGTCCTGGACAACCTGCGCTGTGCCCGTCCGTCCGCTTCCGTGGAAGAAGTGGAGCGGGCGGCGGCGCTGGCCCAGATCCATGAATGCATCACCGGTCTGCCCCAGGGATATCAGACCTGGATAAACGGCGGGGCGGAGCTGTTCAGCCAGGGCCAGCGGCAGCTTTTGGCCATTGCCCGGGCACTCTTGCGCGACGCCCCGATTTTTATTTTAGATGAGGCCACCAGCAGCGTGGATGTTACCACCGAGGAACGCATCCGGCAGGCCATGAACCATGCGATGGAAGGACGCACCTGTTTTATGATTGCCCATCGGCTGTCCACGGTCCGCCGGGCAGACAGGATCTTTGTCGTGGGGAATCAGAGAATCCTGGAGGCCGGCACACATGCGGAACTGATGGAGCGGCATGGCGCTTATTGGTGTATGGTCAAAGGATATTCGGGCGAACCGGAGGAGGGATAAAACGGTGGAGGGAATCCGGCTGCTGGTGCTGCGCCTGACGGAGCGCTGCAATCTGCGCTGTGCCTATTGCTACGCCGCGCGGGATGGAGAGACGCCTTTCGATATGGATGAAGACACGGCTCTGCGGGCGGTGGAACTGTGCTGTCCGCCCGGCAGGACGCTGCGGGTCCAATTCACCGGAGGAGAGCCCCTTTTAAAGCTGGAATTGATGGAGGCGGTAGCCGCTTTTGGCCGGGAGAGCGGCCGAAAACTGCTGCTGTCAGTGCAGACGAACGGGACGCTGCTGACCGCAGAGGTCTGCCGCCGTTTGAAAGCCATCCGCTGCGGAGTGGGGGTCAGTCTGGACGGGCCGGGAGAAGCCAACGCTCTGCGGGTTTTCCCGGACGGGCGCGTCAGCACAGAATCGGTCGTACAGGGCATCCAAAACCTGGGTGAGGCTGGGATGCGGTGTGGCATGACCACGGTAGTGACCGCCGTTAACGCCGCCCGGCTGGGGGAGCTGCCCGACCTGGCGTTATGGCTGGGCAACGTGGCCGGGGTAGGTCTGGACTTGTTCCGGCCCCTGGGCCGGGGTGCCGGGCGGGACCTCTCGCCCGCGCCCGCCAAGCTAGCCCCGTTTAGCCTTGCGGATAGCGGCGGCATATCGGGGGGACCTCTCGCCCGCGCCCGCCAAGCTAGCCGTTGGACTAAAAGCATTGTGGCAAAAGACTCAGGCCCTGTCCTCCGCCGGGATCCCCTTTCGGTTTCGGGAACTGGAGCGTATCAAGAAATGCCGAAACTTAACCGCATGTTTCAGTGCCTACTGCTATGCCCAGACAGGTCTGTCTCTGGCGGTGGACGGAAAGGGCCGGTGCTGGCCCTGCTCCTCTCTGGCGGGCCGGGAGGATTTTTTGCTGGGCAGTATTTGGGACGGCCTGCCGGGACAGGCGGACTGCGGCAGGCCGGAACTGGGAGCTCCAGCGTCCTGCCGGGCATGCGCGTCCTTCTCTCTGTGTCTGGGCGGGTGTCCGGCGGGCAGGCTGGGGCGGGACGCAGTTGATCCATTGGTCTGCGCTGTGCACCAAGCGCTGACCGGTAGTGGGGAAGGAGTCTGTTTATGATGCGGATGTCTACTTCCACGGCGGAGCCCAGAACCTGCCCGATTTTCATCTTGTCCGGGAAGATCGGATGGCCCGCATGCCTGTCTACAATGGTGGACTGCCAGGGACACTTTTTCTGATTTTGGACGCGCCCTCAAAAGTGGCGGGACACTTTAGACGCAAAGAAAGAGGGAAACGAGTTTCCCCGTTTCCCTCTTTAAAGGTTATCCTTATTCTTTCTCAAAAACATCCTTGCCCATGCCGCAGATGGGGCACTCCCAGCTGTCGGGCACCTGCTCCCAGGGTGTGCCGGGGGCAATGCCGTGCTCGGGGTCTCCTACCGCAGGGTCATAGACGTAGCCGCAGGGACAGACATACTTATCCATAGCTTCCTCACAATCTTCGCATCGCTGCCTTCACACAGACGCGAAGGCTCCTTGGTTTGCGTCCGGGATCCTTGCGGGCTTAGCCAAAGTAACGCTTCAGCAGGCCCTCAAAAGCCTTGCCGTGGCGGGCCTCGTCCCGGGCCATCTCGTGGACGGTGTCGTGGATGGCGTCCAGGTTCAGGGCCTTGGCGCGCTTGGCCAGATCGGTCTTGCCCATGGTAGCGCCGTTCTCGGCGTCTACGCGCATCTCCAGGTTCTTCTTGGTAGAGGGCGTTACCACCTCGCCCAGGAGCTCGGCAAACTTGGCGGCGTGCTCAGCCTCTTCATAGGCGGCCTTCTCCCAGTACAGGCCGATTTCGGGGTAGCCCTCACGATGGGCGACGCGGGCCATAGCCAGATACATGCCGACCTCGGAGCACTCGCCCTCAAAGTTGGCGCGGAGATCCTTCAGAATATCCTCGGGCACGCCCTGGGCCACGCCCACCACGTGCTCAGCGGCCCAGGTGCGCTCTCCGCCCTGCTCGACGAACTTATCCTTGGGGGCCTTGCAGATGGGGCAAAAATCGGGGGCGGACTCGCCCTCATGTACGTAACCGCAGACAGAGCAAACAAACTTTTTCATTGTGTTATTCCTCCTACATTATGTTGGCAGACTGCCAGTTCTGATTTCCTGAAATTAGTAATCAGTAATGATTCCTATTTCTGCTGAGAAGGATATCACACCAGCGCCCGCTCGTCAAGTGGTTTTTGAGCATTTCAAAAAAATTTTTCGCCGGGCGCCGGAAGACGGGAAAACAGGCTGTTCCTCCTCATTTGGGCTGTTGCTCTTTGGGAGCGGTATGCTCCAGGGGACGGAGCGTACTGGCTACGGACACCGCCTGACGCACATCCTGCTTGGCGGTGCGGGTGATGACGCTCCAGGAGATCCACAGTCCCAGCGCCAGAAACAGAGCGGACTGGGCCAAATCAGTGGTAAGATTGCCGCCCAACAGCATATCCTGGTAAAAATACAGCGCATCCCCCGGCGAGAGCATATGTCCCATACGCTGAACAAAGATGACATAGACATAGAGATACTGCATAACAAAGAGATTGACCGCCGAGGACAGAAGCGCGCATACGAAGGCCCCTCTGTTCATCTTTCCCTTAAACAGCTTATAGCCGTAGTAGGCAAAAATCGGAATCAGAGCATACAGAATCGCAATGACCCGGTGCAGCAGCAGAGCGGCCAGGATATTGGGCAGCGTGCCCACCAGACCACCCAGCAGCGCTCCAATCAAGCCAGTGACATAGTTGCCGGAAGCGGTCTGCTGTTCCGCCTGCTGGCGGGTGCCCTGGACCATCTGCTCCACACAGGCCCGGTGGGTGGGCACGTAGCTGTCGGATATAAGCGCCATGCTGTCACAGCCTGTCCCCTTGCACAGAGGGCAGACGGCGGGAGGGCTGACGCCCGCCTCACGCAGCCCCTGAACCAGGGCGTTCATAGCGTCGGTAAGCCGCGGCTCCAGGCCGCCGTATTTTTTACGGTCCTGGATCGTCATGACTGCGTTCAGGCCGATGACCGCGGAACAGCCCTTATGCTGCTTAATCTCCCGCTGAATTACCTTGGCCTGAGCGTTTTCCACCCGACGGGACAAAGCCGCTTCCACGGTCAAATCACATATGCCGTAGTACCGCTGGCATTTCACCTGCACCGGCCAGCCCTTCCAGGACCCGAGGGCCAGATTTTCCCCGGCCTGGAATCCCAGCCGCCCCATCAGCTCCTGAAATTCCGTCTGCTTCAAAACGCATCACTCCTTGCATTTCAGATAACTTCATTGTATCATGGATGGGAACGAATGAAAAGCTCCCAATTCCGAATTTTGGAGGAAACCCGCCATGATTTTTGACACGCACGCCCACTATTATGATAAGGCCTTTGACCGGGACCGGGATACTCTGCTGGCGTCTCTGCCGGAGCGGGGCGTCGCCCTGACGGTCTGTCCCGGCTGCGACCTGGCATCCTCCCAGGCCTCTATTGCCCTGGCTGAGCGTTACGACTATCTTTATGCCGCTGCCGGATACCATCCGGAAAATCTGGAGGGGGTCTCGCCGGACTGCCTGGAACAGCTCCGCGCCCTGTGCGCCCATGAGAAGGTAAAGGCTGTGGGGGAGATCGGCCTGGACTACTACTGGGTCAAAACCCCGGAGGCGCGGGCGTTTTCTCGAGAAATATTCGACGCTCAGCTCTCCCTGGCGGAGGAGCTGGACCTGCCCGCCATTGTCCATGACCGGGACGCCCACAGAGACTGCCTGGACATTGTCCGGGCCCATCCCAAAGCCCGCGGGGTGTTCCACTGCTACGCCGGAAGCCTGGAGGAGGCCCGCGTGCTGCTGGACCGGGGGTGGATGCTCTCCTTTACGGGGAATATCACCTTCCACAACGCAAAGCGGGCCCCTGAGGTGGTGCGCTGGATGCCGTTGGACCGCCTGATGCTGGAGACTGACGCCCCCTATATGGCCCCTGAACCCCACCGCGGAGAGCGGTGCGATTCCACTTTTATTGCGTTCACAGCCGTGAAAGTGGCTGAACTGAAAGGGTGCTCAGCAGAGGAAGTCCTGGCGGTTACGCTGGAAAACGGGAAGCACTTTTTCGGAATAGGGAAGCCGTGACAGCCCGTCCGGCAGGGAGTATCCTAAGCTCTGCGGACACTCCCCGTCCGGCACAGGCTCTTGTATGACAGCTGAGTTCATGATATAATGCTGCACATGACACCGGGGGGGCGTAGCCATGACAAAAACAGAGCTGCTGAACAAAACCGCCTGTTCCGGGGAGGAGCGCCTTCTGCTGGCACGGGTATTGGACAAGCTGGAACTCACCCGCACCCGGAGCATCCCCAGCTACTCAGGATTTTTGTCTCCTCAGGAACAGGCGTCGGTACAGGCCCTTCTGAATGCCTGCGGACACCCCAGAAGTGTTTTTTGGGGGGGATTCCAAGGCGCTGAGCGGGCCGTCTGTATGTTCCTGCCCGACTGGGCGGAAGAGGCGGACTTCTTAGGCGGTGAGGACTGCCCTATCCGTGCGCTGCGGGCCTGCTTTACCGGAGCCAGCCTTTCCCACAGGGACTTTTTAGGGGCTGTTCTGGGTCTGGGGCTGGACCGGGAAAAGATTGGCGACCTGCTGGTGGGAGACGGGCACTGCGACCTGCTGATTCTGGCGGAGATTCAGGACTTCCTCCTGCTCCATCTGAACCAGGCCGGGCGCACCCGGCTGACTCTTTCGCCGCTCCCTCTGGAGCAGGCCGCGCCTCCGGCGCTTCGGGTAAAGGTTATCCGGGACACCGTGTCCTCCCTGCGGCTGGACGCGGCGGCGGCATCGGGCTTCTCCCTGTCCCGCGGGAAGGCGGCGGATCTGATCGCCTCCGGCCGTTTTCAGCTCAACCACCGGGAGTGTCTGAAGCCTGACCGGAGCGTAGCGGAGGGGGATGTGCTCACCTGCCGCGGTCTGGGCAAATGTGTGATAAAAGAGGTGGGCGGCCCGTCCAAAAAGGGGCGGATTATGCTGGTATTGGAGCGGTATGTATAATGGAACAGGCAAAAATTGATCGTATCAACGCCCTGGCCCGGAAAGCCAAACAGCCAGGGGGACTGACCCAGGAGGAGACCGCCGAGCGAACTGCCCTGCGTCAGGAATACGTCGCGGCTTTCCGGCGGGACCTGGAGGCTCAGCTGAACAGCATTGTCGTGGTGGAGCCCGACGGCACCCGGCATAAGCTGCCACAAAAGCCTTGACGGAGCCCACGCCGTTTTTCATCCGCCGGATGGAACTGGAAAAGACTATGAAGCCGTCCGGGTGCTGGAGGAGCTGTGCTTCCGCCTCCGCCGGGTAGCCAGGGTGGAAGATTTGGCGGTCTTGCCGGAATACTGGGGACGGGGTGCGGACCTGCCGGTAAACGCCTGCGGATGGGTGCGATTCTTCAGTGCAGTACGGCCTGTCCGGAACCGAACCGGACAGGCCGCTTTTTAGCGGGCGCGGAGCGCGCCCGTTTGCAAATAACCGGGTGCGCCCCATGAACTTTTCTGACAGAACCGCTCTCGCGTGTCTCGCCTGACATGTCCGGGAAACGCCGCAGGGATAGAAGATGCGGCGTTGCTGAGAAAGGAGAATCCTGGGGCGCTACAGTTTGATGGGCAAAACAGGCTCACTCTTTAAACAGCGGTGTTGAGAGATACCGGTCCCCTGTGTCGGGCAGCAGCGCCACAACGGTTTTTCCCCTGTTTTCCGGCCGTCTGGCCAGCTGAATGGCCGCCCACAGCGCCGCGCCGGAGGAGATTCCCACCAGAACCCCCTCCAACCGGCCCATCTGCCGACCGGCGGAAAAGGCGGACTCGCTGTCCACCTGCATGACCTCATCATAGACGTGGGTGTCCAGCACCTCTGGGAGGAAGCCCGCGCCGATTCCCTGAAGCGCGTGCCCGCCGGGTGCGCCTCCGCTCAGCACCGGAGAGTCTGCAGGCTCTACCGCTACCACTTTGACCGACGGGTTTTGCCCTTTCAGATACGCCCCAACGCCGGTAATCGTGCCCCCGGTCCCCACACCTGCCACAAAAATGTCAACCGTTCCATCGGTGTCTTCCCAGATTTCCGGTCCGGTGCCGGCTGCATGAGCCGCAGGGTTGGCCGGATTGACAAACTGGCCGGGAATAAAGCTGTCGGGCAGCTCCGCCGCCAGCTCCGCCGCTTTGTCAATCGCTCCTTTCATGCCTTTGGTGCCATCGGTCAGCACCAGCTCGGCGCCGTAGGCACTCATGAGTCGGCGGCGCTCCACACTCATGGTGTCCGGCATGACGATGACAGTGCGGTATCCCCTGGCCGCAGCCACCGACGCAAGGCCGATTCCGGTATTGCCGGAGGTGGGCTCAATAATCACAGAGCCCGGCTTCAGCAGGCCTCTGGACTCCGCATCGTCCAGCATGGCCTTTGCTACCCGGTCCTTGACGCTTCCTGCGGGATTCAAATACTCCAACTTGGCTAGAATGCGGGCCTCCAGCTTTTCCTCCCGCTGAATACGGGTCAGCTCCAGAAGCGGAGTTCCGCCGATCAGCTGGTCAACAGCGGTATAAATACGGCTCACTACACATTCCTCCTGTCTGTAAAAATTATACTGTTCCATTCTCCGGCTGTCAAGCTCTCCGCTTTGGGTGAACACGCCCGCCGCATAAAAAATGGTATAATAGAGCAGGAATAAAAGGAGCGGAAGAAATAAGGAAACGGCTGAGCGCAATAGAAGACATCCGGCATCCAAGCTATGTGAAATATCCGTTGGAAAATAGATTGATCATCATAATATGGGCAGTATTAGCTGTACAATTTTTTCAGGCATGGTTTGCTGACCTCCTTCTGAATGGTGTCCTGCATCTTCATTCTACCAGAGGACTGCAAACCTTGTCTTTTTTATTTGCGCATTTTGTTGCACCTTATCTGATCAAAAAAGACCATGCAGCCCATTGAAATCCACTATACCGACGGCTGTGTTGTAGGGGCATCCTGCAAGACAAGGAAAGCCCCGGCAGAAAATCTCAGCGTGATTCCTGCCGGGGTGTTCCCCAAAATCGTAGATACCACTATCAAGGAGAGGCAAGGACCGGGGAGTATTTCCCGGCGCCAGGCTGTCAAAAAAGCCTCGCAGAGTTTTGCCGCCCGAAGGCGGCAAAATAAAGTCAGAATCGGTCATTTTCGGGGACATGTGCCTCGGAAATGACACTGCCCGGCCTGCAAGTGTACCCAAAGGGTGCGCGCAGCAGGCCGTATCCCTTTTGTCGAAAAAGGCCTCTGGCCTTTTTCGACAGACTCTGTACATACAACGGCCTATCTATGGCAGCTGATTGTTCCGGAACCGCCGGTCATGTAAAATGTATCGCCCACAATCATATTCCCGCAGTCACTGACCATAAAAACAGCCAAGTGTGCAATTTCTTCCGGAGTTGCAAATCTGCCGGCCGGACAAATTTCATTGTACATCGTATCTCCCGGCACCTTCCCGAGCATTGTAGTAAAAGTGGGGCCAGGCGCTATTGCGTTTACAACAATTCCATAGGGCAACAACATATCCGCTGTACCCAGCGTCAATCCGCGCACGCACCACTTGGACATTTGATAGGGCGTCCAAGCGGGACGCAGTGCGGAGGAGGATGAAACATTCAAAATATGCCCTTTTATTTTGTTTTGAATCATATAATTGCCCATAGCCTGACACATAAAATAGGTGCCTTTGGCGTTAGTATCCATAATGGAGTCATATTCTTCTTCTTCAATATCGAAAAAAGTGGAATGAACAACAACTCCCGCTGAGTTGACTAAAATATCAATTTTCCCGTCAGAAAACAATCTGGAGGCCTCCGCAATTTTTTCCGGAAAAGTAGTTATGTTCCTGACATCCAGCACTAAATAAGCAACCTGTTCTTTTGAACCAATTTCCTCTGTGCATTGCTTCAGCTTTTGCTCATTTCGACTGGCAAGAATGACCCTTGCCCCATTTTTTACAAAATCCTTTGCAATCGCTAAGCCTATGCCATCACTGCCTCCGGTAATCAGGGCTGTTTTTCCTTTCAGCAATTCGCCCATTCCCACATCGGACGGAACGGCAAACATCTTTTTTTCCTTAAACAGCCCGATGAAAAATCTTGCGCCGCTTTTTATCTTTGTTTTTAATCCCATTCGATTATCTCACCCTTAACCAGCTTTTTACTTCCGAATTATGTTCTTTAGTGTCACTATTTTCCTGGAGCCCCTGGATCCAGACATTCCTCCTTTGCGGATGTACGCAAATATCCGAAGCCCAGGTTCTGGATTAATCGCTGTTCCTCTGAATGTTCTATTCGCTACTTTACCACAAAATCAATATTTTGTCAAAAAGCGATTTGCATAAATAGGCGCAACAATATATTTTGTACAAATCATAACGCCATGTTATCACAAAAAAGATCCTCTGACAACCCTTAGCCACAATTTTTCGTATAGGAAATAGAGCCGGGCAAAGATTTTTGTTCGACTCTTTTCGTATTCTCATTTTTCCCATGTCCCTCCAATGCGGGACTTTTTTATATTTGTTCTAGCCTGCGCTTCCATTTGAATTCAGGAAAATTCAAAAACAAAATATTGATTTTGTAATAAATGGCCTATGTGAGGAGGCCCAGGCGTTCAATCTGCCGCATATGTTCTGTTCCGGAGGAAATCAGATAGATGCGGGTGGTTTCAATGCTGGAGTGCCCAAGGACATCCGCTAACCTGGCAACGTCCTTATGGATGCGGTAAAAGGTTCGGGCAAACAGGTATCGCAAATTGTGGGGGAATACCTTAGACGGGGTTATGCCTGCAGCTGTGCAGAGCTTTTTCATCTCAGCCCAAATCTGATGGCGGGACAAGCTGCGATTGTTTCTGGTGAGAAAAATCTCGCCAGAAACAATTTTTTGCTTTTGTGCGTATTTCCGCAGCTTCTTGCAGAGCTTTCCGGGAATTAAGACAGTCCGGATTTTTCCTTTCAGCTGGATATTCGCTTGTCCGGCCTGAACAGCTTCCGCTGTAATATATTTTACCTCGCTGACACGGATACCGGTGGTGCAAATGGTCTCTGTCAGAAGCGCCAAGCGATGTTTTCCCTGCTGTTCCGCCGTTTGGACCAGCTGAATGTACTCTGATTTTGTCAGTTCCCGTTCCGTATTACGGAACAGATTGCGCTGAATTTTCAGATACTTGACACACAGCTCTTCCCAGCCCATAAAGCGAAAGAAAGAATTTAATGCAGAGAGCATGGCATTGATGGTTCTTGGCTGATAGTTGGCTTCCAATAAATAAGTTTTCCATTGAACCGGCGTTTGACGCTCCAACTTTTGATGGCCAACCCATTTTTTAAGGGCGCGAATATCCCGGACATATTTTTCAATGCTTCCTTGAGCATATTCTTGTTCTTTCAGACTGTGTATATACCGCTGGATGGCCTTTTCTGTAATTTCAAAACGCCCCATTTGGTTCTCTCCTTTTCGTATTATCGTTTGAGCAATTCCTCCCGTAATTTACCGCAAAGGGAGGGAGCATGCGCCAATTCCTGACACTGCAAAAGTAATGCGGAACTGTGCCTGACGGAATTTCGGAAAAATTTTTACGGCCGGAACTGCTTGAAACTGCACAAAAGTTTCCGCTCTGTGCCATAGGCACTTTTTTGTGCGTACTTCACAGCGCCTCAACGGTCTGCTATGATACAGGCGACGAAGGGAAACACCCCCGGCGTTCAAGCAAAAATTAAAACAACCTGTGGAGGTACGCAACATGAAAATCGCTGTTATCTGCGCCAACGGAAAGGCCGGCCGTCTGATTGTCAGGGAGGCCATGGAGCGGGGGCTGGATGTTACCGCCGTGGTCCGCGGAGAAAACCAATCCGCCGCCGGCAAGTCGGTCACAAAAGACCTGTTTGACCTGACTGCCGCCGATCTCAAGGACTTCGATGTGGTGGTAGACGCTTTCGGCGCCTGGACAGCCGACACGATCCCCCAGATTCCCCGAGCGGCGGCACATCTGTGCGACGCGCTGTCGGGTACAGACACCCGGCTGCTCATTGTGGGCGGCGCGGGAAGCCTGTACGTCAACGCTGAACACACCCTCACCGTGGCGGACGGTCCCGACTTTCCCGATGCGTTCAAGCCGCTGGCCGCGGCGCACGACCAGGCTCTGCGCCAGCTGCGGGCCCGCGAGGATGTCAAGTGGACTTATATCAGCCCTGCCGGGGATTTTCAGGCGGAGGGCGCGCGCACCGGGGAATACATTCTGGGCGGTGAAGAGCTGACCCTGAACAGCAGAGGCGAGAGTGTCGTCAGCTACGCCGACTACGCCATCGCCGTGGTGGATGAACTCACCGGCGGGAACCACATCCGGCAGAGAATTTCCGTGGTGAGCAGGTAAGAAGCCCATGACCCATGAGGAACAGCTCCGCTATTTGATCCAGGCGCTGCTGGCGGAAGGAGCGCAATATGAAGGCATCGCTCTCCCGGAGGATGTCCAGGGGCAGAAGGAGCTGCTTCGGGCACTGATGAACGTGCGCCCGCCCATACCGATTGGCCAAGACTTTCTGACTGTACAAGACGAGTACCTGTCCACCGAGCGGGATATGGAGGGAGTGGCGGATGTCCGCTCCCTCCCGCCCCTCTACTGTGATGAGCGGATGGTCCTGTGGCAGGGTGATATCACAACCTTAAATGTCGATGCCATTGTCAACGCGGCCAACAGTGGGATGAGGGGCTGCTTCCGCGCGCTCCATCCCTGCATTGACAACATGATTCACAGCAAAAGCGGCATTCAGCTGCGCCTGTACTGCGATGAGCTGATGAAGCGGCAGGGGTATGAGGAGCCCGCCGGTCAGTCTAAAATCACCCCGGCCTTCAACCTGCCCAGCCGGTATATCCTGCATACCGTAGGCCCTGTCATTGAGGGGCGCGTGACCCGGCGTGACCGGGAGCTGCTGGCCTCCTGTTACCGTGCCTGCCTGGAGCTGGCCGCAGAAAACGGCCTGAAAAGTGTCGCGTTCTGCTGCATTTCCACCGGGGTGTTCCGGTTTCCAAACCGGGAAGCCGCTGAAATCGCGGTCAAAACCGTAACCAACTTCCTGCAAATCCCATCCTCTATCCAAAAGGTGATCTTCAATGTTTTTAAGGACACAGACCGGCAGATCTATCGAAGCATCCTCGGGCCGGACCGAGCGGCTGTGGCAGGCGTTTGACAGTGCCGATGCCATAGTGATCGGCGCTGGGGCAGGTCTCTCCGTCTCGGCGGGAATGACCTATTCCGGGGAGCGCTTTACAAAAGCTTTCGGGGATTTTCAGGCGAAATACGGCATTCAGGATATGTACTCCGGGGGCTTCTATCCCTTTGAAACGCCGGAAGAATACTGGGCGTGGTGGAGCCGCCATATCACGATAAACCGCTATCAGCGCGCCCCGGAGCCGGTCTACAGCGCTCTGCTGCAATTGGTGGAGGGCAGGGATTACTTTGTGCTGACCACCAATGTGGACCACCAATTCCAGCTGGCGGGCTTTGACAAAAAGCGGCTGTTCTATACCCAGGGGGACTATGGGCTGTGGCAGTGCTCGGAGCCTTGTCATCAGGAAACTTACGATAATGAAGCTGTTGTGCGCCGGATGTTCGCGGAGCAGCGGGATATGCGGGTGCCGTCGGAGTTGGTTCCCCGCTGTCCGCGATGCGGCAGACCCATGACGATGAACCTGAGGGCAGACTATACCTTCGTGCAGGATGGAGGCTGGCATCAGGCCCGGGAACGGTATCTGGCGTTTCTCCGGCGGCACAAGGGGATGAAAACCGTCCTTCTGGAGCTGGGCGTGGGGTACAACACCCCATCCATCATCAAATATCCCTTTTGGCGGATGAGCGCTCAAAACCCGAAGTCAACCTACGTCTGTATCAACAACGGGCCGTCGGCTATACCGGAGGAAATCCGGGAGCGGTCCCTTTATCTGGACGACGATATCGGGGAAATATTGACGGAACTGTGTCAGGTTAACAGGTGCCCTGGACAGAAAAGGCGGCTTTGAGTGCTCAAAGCCGCCTCAGACTGTCGAAAAACTTCTCCCACAGGAAAGCCTCGCAGAGTTTTGCCGCCCTTGGGCGGCAAAATAAAGTCAAAATTGGTCATTTTCGGGGACATGTGTCTCGAAAATGACACATCTCGGCCTGCAAGTGTGCCCAAAGGGTGCGCGCGGCAGGCCGTATCCCCTTTGTCGAAAAAGGTCTCTGGCCTTTTTCGACAGACCCAGGCTCCAAAAACATGAGGGAGAGGCAGCGTCCGAATACAGCCTCTCCCCCGGTTCCTCAGCTTGTTGATGTGCCGGCGGGCCTGCCGGTGCATTGGTAAAAAAACCTTGCGCTATTCTGCATTATGCGTTACAATAGGGACGCAAGATAAACAAGGGCAGGGCGTGAAGGTGTGTGCCCACTTTCACGCCCCTATGCAGGTGTGACGCCACCTACACAATAGCATTTGCTACGCCAGCCCCATTATAACGGATTCCATGGTGTTTTACAAGGACTGTTTGGGGCTTGTGTTTTGTGCACATGCGGTGTAGGGGAAAGCCCTGCGCCGCAGTTGTTTATCTTGGCGGGAACCCCAGGGGGGCATCCCGCCTCCCTGGGTCCTACCGCTGAGAAACCCCAATATGCCCATACCGCGGAGGAGGAGGTGAATTCATGCGGTATCGTCATCTGCGCTTTGACATCTGGCTCTGCCTGCTGTTGAGCGTGCTGGTCAGTCTGGGAACGGTAAAGCTTGTCAGGATGCTGCTGCCTACATATGAAGACTACGTACAGGAGCATACGGTGGCCGCCGGAGAGGTCGGCGGCGCGGCCGGACCCGAGGTATTCCGGGCCCAGAGCATCGACGACCTGCTCAGTCATGACACATTTACCGTCCTCTCCCCCGGCATTGAGTACCGCAACCGGGGAGCGGGCTATTATGGCGGCTGGTACATGCACGCGCTTACCCTTCCCTCCGGGGAGCTGGTGGCGGCGGTCATCAACATGGACAGCGTCCAGGTGGAGGGCTCGTACTACACCGGCACGGCCACCCTTCCGGTGGGACGGGTCATGTATGAGGACCTGACCTCCAGCGAGACCTTCCTCAATCAGATTGAGCACCTGGAGCCCCTGACCCGCCGGGACTTTTATGTGGACATGATGGGCGGCGGAGGCAAAGTAAGCGAGGAATACTATTATAAGACGCCCCTCAATATAGCGCAGGTTGCGACGGTCTTTGTCTGTTTCCCGATTTTCCATATGCTGGGCTCCAAAATCGGTATTTTCCCGGCATTTTTTGTCCGCCGGAAAAAAGAGGAGACCTCCGAGTGGGAATGAGCACCGAATGAACAACCAATTCTGTCGTAAAGGGGAAATTCTTCCATGAGCAACGGACCTGTAAGAAAGTTTAATCCTGTGTACCTGCTGGCCTATATTTTCCTTCCGCTCATCATCTGCACCCTGGGGATGTGGATTGCGTTCACCTTTTTCAGTACCGGCGGCGCCGGAGCCGTGGTGTTCACCATGGTGCCCTGGGCCATAGCCATCGTCTGGTGGATCGGCGGCGGGCGGTTCCTGTACAAGCGGGCCAAGAAGCGCGCCGAGGCTCAGCTGAAGGCCCAGGGCGTCAACGCCAATCAGGTCTTTTACAGCCGCGGCTGGTCCATCTTCGTCGATGTAGCCGGCGGTCAGGTGGGACTGGTATCCTTCTGGAATCCGTTCAAGACCTTTCTGATTCCCGCCAGCCGCATCGGTAAAATCTGGGTGGACGATGGCATAGGCGGCGTGGCTATTTTCAAGGGAAGCGGCCGGGTGAGCTTTCTGTTCCAGGTGGATTCCTATAATGTGCGCATCGACACCTTTATTTCCAACCAGCGCTTTGCCCCCAACAGCAACCATATCCTCACGGGCATCTCCAAGGCGGACACCTGGGTGGAAATTCTCCAGACCGCCAAGAGCAATTCGGTGTAACCCATGGGACTGTTCAAGAATATCCGCTCCATGTTCCACGACGACTGGTGCAGCAAATGCAAGAGCCAGATGGAGGTCGCCAACAAACAGCTCTACGCCCTGCCTACCATGTCCGTAGGACACTATAAGGAGCACGACGACCCGGCGTACTATAAAAAGAACCTGGTTCCCGTGGAGAAAAAAGCCCAGATTCCTACGGGCATGTACGCCTGCGGCATTCATGTCTACCGCTGTCCCCAGTGCGGCCACCACGCCGTCAAGCTGACGGTATTTCTGCCCGTCCGGGACCAGGAGAAGGTGGAGCAGCTGCTGTACTTTGAGGACGGGGAGATGGACGACTTCATCCATTAATGCGGTTTTTCCGCCCTGTCTGACCCTCAAGAGGCGGTCGCACGGCTGCCTCTTGAGGGTTTCCTCTTGAAACCATATGCCTCTTCAGGCGCCGCCTGAATCTGAATAAAAAGGAGTTGCCGAGTATGTCATTTACCAGAGAGCAGGCCTGGGAGCTGCTGCGGGAATACAACAAGGAGCCTTTTCACCTGCGCCACGCCCTGACGGTGGAGTCCGTCATGGGATGGTTTGCCAGGGAGCTGGGCTATGGAGATCAGGCGGATTTCTGGAGCCAGGCGGGTCTGCTCCACGACCTGGACTTCGAGATGTGGCCCGACGAGCACTGTGTCAAGGTCCGGGAGATTCTGGAGGCACGGGGCGCTGACCCGGCTCTGATTCACGCGGTGGTCAGCCACGGCTGGGGCATGACCGACGGGGACGCGGAGCCTGAGCACGAGATGGAAAAAGTTCTCTTTGCCTGTGACGAGCTTACCGGGCTGATCGGGGCGGCGGCCCTTATGCGGCCCTCCAGAAGCGTTCAGGACATGGAGCTGTCCAGCCTGCGCAAGAAGTATAAGGACAAGAAGTTTGCCGCCGGGTGCTCCCGGGAGGCCATCGCCCAGGGCGCGGAGCGCCTGGGCTGGGAGCTGAACGACCTGCTGGAGCGCACCCTGCGGGCCATGAAGGACGGAGAGGCCGCGATTGAGGCCCAGTGCGCAGCTCTTTCCTGAGCAGGGCGGGCGCTGAGGCCCGCTGGGGAAGGCGGCTCACGCCGCGCGCTGTACGCGCAGGCGGTCATACCAGCGCAGGGTCCCGGTATCCCCCGTGGTGCGCAGGAGCCAAAAGGTAATCCCGCTGTCCAGCAAAAAGAGGGCGGCCGCCGGAGCGGTCATCCACCGGGGTACGGCGGCGGCCAGATTTGCCGCCGCCGGCTGGAGCAGCGGGGCCAGCACCACCGTCATCATCCCCCACAGCAGGGAAAAGGGCAGGCAGACCTTGCCGCCCAGGTTCAGCGGCAGCGCCCGGTAGTCCCAGAAGGGCGTCCGGAGTACCTTTTCATAAAAGAGGCCGGTAACATATTCCACTCCTGTACACACCGCCGCCGCGGAGAAAAACAACGGCAGCGGCTGTGCCCGTATCCCCTCTGGCAGCTGGAGGAGGGCCAGGGCCCCCAGCCCGTATACCGGGCACAGGGGGAGGAGCAGCCGGCATTTCCGGTCCCGCTTGGGATTGTGGGTCAGTCGGGCAAAGACTACCTCAAAGAGGAAACCCAAAAAGCTGTAAAACAAAAACTGCCAGAACCAGAATTCCATAGCAAACACGCCCCGTCTCGTCTGTCTGATGCACTCAGCATGGACGAAACGGGGCATATTCATACGCAATAAATTCTGGTTGGGCCTTGTTTGAAAAACAGAAATATGTCCAGGCGGGAAAAGACTCGCCGTTTGAGCGTTTTAATAATTTTCAAACAGGGCCTGACGGCGGAGCTAGAGACATCGCCTTAACCGCTCCCGTACGGCCTGATTGACCACCTGGGGGCTGGCCCGGCCCTTCAGCTCCCGCATGACCTGCCCCACCAGAAAGCCCAGGGCTTTCTCCTTTCCGGACAGGTAGTCCTCAACCGATTTGCCGTTGGCGGCAAAAACCCGCTCCACCGCCCTGTTTACCAGTCCCGCGTCGGAGACCTGCTCCAGGCCGTGCTCCCGCACATAGGCATCCACGTCCCCGTCGGTGTCAAAGACCGCCTCAAAAACTCTGACCGCCGTGTTGCGGTTGAGCTGTCCGGTCTGAACCAGAGCGATCAGCCGGGCCAGGGTCTTTGGCGTCAGGGGCATATCTCCGGCCTCCAGCCCCCTGGCGGAGAGCTGGCCCAGCACCTGACCCATAATCCAGTTGGACGCCTGCTTGGGCGGCGCGCCCAGGGCCACCGTCTCCTCAAAAAAGTCCGCCAGGGCCTTCTGCCCGGTGAGCATCTGGGCGTCGTAGGCCGGCAGGCCCCAGTCCGCCTGATAGCGCTCCATTTTGGCCTCCGCCAGCTCGGGCTGTTCCTCCCGCAGGCGTTCCAGATACGCCTCGCTGAGCACCAGCTGCGGCAGGTCCGGGTCGGGAAAATAGCGGTAATCCTGGGCGTTCTCTTTGGAGCGCATGGCAAAGGTGGCGTCCTTGTTCTCATCCCAGCGGCGGGTCTCCTGGACAACCCGCTTCCCCTCCTCCAGCAGTTCAATCTGCCGCCCGGCCTCATACCGAATGGCCCGGACAATGGCCTTGAAAGAGCTGAGGTTCTTCATCTCCGTGCGGGTGCCCAGCTCCTCGGAGCCCAGAGGACGCACCGAAAGGTTTACGTCGCACCGCAGGGAGCCCTCCTGCATCTTGCAGTCGGATACGCCCAGATATTGCAGGGTGGAGCGGAGCTTTTCCAGATAGGCGATCACCTCTTCGCCGGTGTGGAAGTCCGGCTCGGTGACAATTTCAATCAGCGGCACGCCGCAGCGGTTGTAGTCCGCCCGGGTCTGGTCAATCCAGGGGTCGTGGACCAGCTTCCCCGCGTCCTCCTCCATATGCAGCTCATGAATGCGGACGGTCTTCTCTCCGGCCTGGGTGCGGATAAGCGCCGCTCCGTTCCGGGCAATGGGCAGATAGAGCTGGGAGATCTGATACGCCTTGGGCAGGTCGGGGTAGAAGTAATTTTTTCGGTCAAAGCGGCTTTGCCGGGTGATTTCGCACCCCAGGGCCAGGCCCGCTTTGACAGCGTACTCCAGCACCTTCGCGTTGAGTACCGGCAGGGTGCCCGGCATTCCGGTACACACCGGGCAGCAGTGGGTGTTGGGCTCCCCGCCGAACTGCGTCGTGCAGGAGCAGAATATTTTTGTTCTGGTGGCCAGCTCCACATGGGTTTCCAGCCCAATTACAGTTTCCCAGGTCACGGCGTGTCCCCTCCTCTCGGTGTCTGCCGGTGGTAATCGGTCTCCAGCTGGAAGGCGTGGGCGGCGTCCAGCACCGCCAGGTCCCCCCGCAGGGGACCGATCAGCTGTGCGCCGATGGGCATGCCCTGACCGTCAAAACCGCAGGGCATGGACAGCCCCGGCAGGCCCGCCAGATTCACCGGCACGGTGTAGATATCGCTGAGGTACATCTGCAGGGGGTCGGAAAGGCTCTCCCCCAGCCTGGGGGCGGAGGCGGGAGTCACGGGGGTGAGCAGCAGGTCGTAGCTCCGGAACGCCCCGTCAAAGGCCGCTTTAATCAGCGCCCTTACCTGGAGAGCTTTTTTATAGTAGGCGTCGTAATACCCGGCGGAGAGCACAAAGGTCCCCAACAGAATCCGCCGCTTGACCTCCGTCCCAAAGCCCTGAGTGCGGGTCCTGGTGTAGAGCTCGGTCAAATCCCGGCAGCCCTCCGCCCGCCAGCCGTATTTGACCCCGTCGAACCGGGACAGGTTGGAGGAGGCCTCCGCGCTGGCAATAATATAGTAGGCGGGCACGCCGTAGTCCAGCATGGGCAGGGAGAACTCCTCCACCAGGGCCCCCCGGCTTTTGAGGACCTCCGCCGCCGCCAGCACCGCCGCGCGGACCGCTCCGTCCAGCCCCTCGCCGAAGCACTGGACCGGCAGACCCACGCGTTTCCCACGCAGGTCTCCGGTGAGGCCGGAGAGGAAGCCCGCCGCAGTCTCCAGGCAGGTGCTGTCCCGGCGGTCCCGTCCGGCGATGATATCCAGGACGGCGGCGCAGTCCGCGGCGGACCGGGCGACAGGCCCCAGCTGGTCCAGGGAGGAGGCGTAGGCGATGAGCCCATACCGGGAAACCGTGCCGTAGGTGGGTTTCATGCCGGTGACGCCGCAATAGGCGGCGGGCTGGCGGATGGAGCCGCCGGTGTCGGAGCCCAGGGCGTACCAGACCTCTCCGGCGGCGACGGCGGCGGCGGCCCCGCCGGAGGAGCCCCCCGGAACCCGGCCGGGGTCCCAGGGGTTTTTCACCGGGCCGAAACAGGAGGTCTCGGAGGTAGAGCCCATGGCGAACTCATCCATGTTCAGCTTCCCCAGAGAGAGGGCACCCGCCGCCGTCAGCCGCTCCACCGCGGCGGCGCTGTATGGGGGGGTGAAGTCCCCCAGAATTTTGGAGGCGCAGGAGGTTCGGACACCTTTTGTACAGATATTGTCCTTAAAGCCCATAGGTACGCCGTACAGGGGGCTCTCCCCGGCGTCCGCGCCGGGACGCATTCTCCGGGCCTGTTCCAGAGCCGTCTCCCCGGTCAGGGTGATAAAACTGTTCAGCGCGCCGTCCCGGGCGGAGACCGCCTTCAGCCCCGACCGGACCGCCTCCTCCGGGGAGATTTCTCCCCTCCGAATGGCCGTCCCCAGCTCCAGGGCGGTAAGTTTTGTCAATTCCATATCGGCCTCCTATTCCACGGTCCTGGGCACCAGGAAGGCCGCCTCATCGGGGACCGGAGCCCCCGCCAGCAGCTCGTCCCGGTCCTGGGAGGGGAGCACACTGTCCTCCCGCATAACGTTGTCCAGGGGGATTACATGGCTCATGGGCTCCACGCCTGCGGTATCCAGGCTCTCCAGCCGGTCCATATACTGCAAAATTTTC
Source organism: uncultured Flavonifractor sp. (assembly GCA_947384055.1). Lineage (GTDB taxonomy): Bacteria > Bacillota > Clostridia > Oscillospirales > Oscillospiraceae > CANAAV01. The sequence goes on along the minus strand of CANDFO010000004.1, from coordinate 41,801 downwards.
TCCAGCTCCGCCGTCACAGCGGCTTTTTCCTCCTCCGGCAGGCTCAGCCGGGAGAGAACCGAGATATAGTCCACCATTTCCTCTGTAATCTTCATGACGCTTCCTCCTCCTTACGGCTCCAGCCGGGTCAGGTCTCTGGGGAACAGGCAGGCCCGCCGTACATTGTCCAGGCCGCACAGCTTCATGGTCAGCCGCTCCAGGCCGATGCCCAGTCCCCCGTGAGGCGGCATGCCGTGTTTAAAAATCATCAGATAGTGCGTGAACTCCTCCGGGTGCATCCCCCGCTTCTCCATTTTCTCCACCTGGGCGGCGTAGTCATGGACCCGCTGGCCTCCGGTGGTCACTTCCATCCCCCGGAAGAGCAGGTCAAAGGAGAGGGTATACCGGGGGTCCGCCGGGTCGTCCATGGCATAGAAGGGGCGCTTTTTGCTGGGGTAGTGGGTCACAAAGACAAAGTCTGCCCCCCACTCCTCTTTGGCGTAGCGGCCGATGGCCTGTTCCTCCTCGGGCTCCAGGTCGTAGGGGTCCCGGATCCGGTAGCCGTATTTCTCCGCCGCCAGGCGCTTGGCCTCGTCAAAGCGCACCGCCGGAATCTCCTCCACCGGGGGAAGCTCGGCCCCCAGCAGCTCCAGCTCGCCGGCGTACTCGCCGCCCAGCAGCTCCGTCATAGCCCGGAGAAATCCGGCCTCCATCTCCATCACGTCGTAAAAGCTGTCGATAAACCCCATCTCGAAATCCATGGAGGTGTACTCGTTCAGATGGCGGGGGGTGGCGTGCTTCTCGGCCCGAAACACCGGGGCCACCTCAAAGACCCGCTCAAAAGCCCCCACCATGGTCTGCTTGTAAAACTGGGGGGACTGGGCCAGAAACGCCTTGCGGCCGAAGTAGTCCAGCCGGAAGATGTTGGAGCCCCCCTCCGCCCCGGCGTGGACAATTTTGGGGGTGTGGATTTCGGTAAAGCCCCGGTCCTGGAGATATTCCCGGAAGGCGCGGGCAATGCCCGCCTGAAGGCGGAACACCGCCTGCTCCTCCGGGGCGCGGAGCACCACCGGCCGCAGGCCCAGCTCCGTGTCCAGATTCAGATGCCGGCGTCCTTTGGACAGGGGCACCGGCAGGGGGGCCGCTGGGCGGGAGAGCACAGCCGCCCTATCGACGGCCAGCTCAAATCCGCCGGGGGCCCGCCCCTCCAGCCGGAGGATGCCGGAGACCTCCAGGGCGCACTCCCCGGTGATGCCGTCCTCCTCCGTTTCCCAGACGCACTGGACTACGCCTGCCCGGGTGCGCAGGGTGAGGAAGGTCACGCCCCCCATGTCCCGTACCGCGTGGACCATTCCTCTCAGGGTGACGGCCTGGTTGTTCCGGGCCCCCTCCCTCAGCTCCGCCATGGTAAGCGTTTGACGCTCCGCCGCTCTGATCAACTCCATTGCCTGTCACACCTTTCTCCTAAAAATGAATGCAAAAAATCCCGAAGCTGCAAAAACAGCCTCGGGACGGAAAACTCCGCGGTACCACCCGTACTTGCCGCGCCCTCCGGCACGACCACTCGGAACTCCTTAACGCGGAGGACGTGCGCGCCTACCCCCTGAAAGCAGGGCTCGGGGCGCCGGCTCAGAAGTGTTGCGCCTCCCCATCCTGCCGGACCGGGCTCTCAGTCGGTGGCCCGGATTCTCTGGCGGCCCTCACAGGGGGCGGTCTTCCTCATTGCCTTTGATGCAAGCAGTATATGCGTTTCTTCCAAAAAAGTCAACCGTCATTTTGTACAGAATCTCCCCGTTGTATTTCCATGCACCCTGTGGTACAATGTCAAAAAGCGGCGGGAGGAATTCGGATGGAATATGTCATCGCATGGGGGCTTTTTATTCTGCTTCTGCTTTACGCGTTTTACCGGATCATCCGTTCCGCCGTGAAACAGGGCATTTTGGATGCCTGCAAGGAACTGGAACAGCGGAAAGAAAAACGAGGTGAGTAATATGCTGGATTGGGACGCCCTGTACGCGGAGTGTATGAGCTGTCAAAAATGTGGTCTGGCCGAAACCCGGCACAACGTGGTCTTTGGAGAGGGCCCACGGAATGCGGAGGTCATGTTCATCGGCGAAGGCCCCGGCGAGCAGGAGGACCTGACCGGCCGTCCCTTTGTGGGCCGGGCGGGGAAATTTTTGGACGATATGCTGGCCATGATCGACTTGAGCCGGGAGAAGGTCTTTATCGGAAATATGGTCAAATGCCGCCCGCCCCAGAACCGGGACCCCCTGAATGTGGAGCAGGAGGCCTGCATCGGCTATCTGCGCAACCAGGTCGCCCTGCTCCAGCCCAAAATAATTGTATGTCTGGGGCGTATCTCCGCCATTAAGCTCATCCGGGAGGACTTTAAGATCACCCGGGAGCACGGCCACTGGGTGGAGAAGGCGGGGGTACAGATGACCGCCATTTACCATCCCTCCGCACTGCTGCGGGACCCCCGCAAGCGCCCGGAAACCTTTGAGGACCTGAAGGAGCTCCAGGCCAAAATCCAGGAACTGTGCACCCATACCTATTGAGAGCCTGCCCCCCTTTTGTGCAGAACGACCATTGACAATTTTCGGCTGACCTTTATAATAGGGCATTACAGGTGTCATGACACCTGTAATGCCCTATCGCATATAGACAGCGAATTACATAGAGAAAAGAGGACTGTGCATGGAACGCATTCAGACATTTCTCCGGCGCAAAAACGTTGTGATCTCCGCCAGGCGCTATGGCATCGACGCGCTGGGCGCCATGGCCCAGGGGCTCTTTGCCTCCCTGCTTATCGGCACCATTCTGGACGCCCTGGGCAAGCAGCTGGGGCTGACGGCTCTGTCCGCGGTGGGCGGCTACGCCTCCGCCATGTGCGGTCCTGCCATGGCCGTGGCGATCGGATACGCGCTGCAGGCTCCGCCCCTGGTGCTCTTCTCCCTGGTTACGGTGGGCTATTCCGCCAACGCCCTGGGCAGCGTCACGCTGGACGGCGGAAAGGGAGCAGGTGGACCGCTGGCGGTGCTGTTCATCGCCGTTATTGCCGCCGAGCTGGGAAAGCTGGTCTCCAAGGAGACGAAGGTGGATATTCTGGTCACGCCGCTGGTGACGATTCTGGCCGGCGTAGGGCTGTCCGCGTGGTGGGCACCGGCCATCGGCACCGCCGCTGCCGCCGTGGGGGATTTCGTCCGCTGGGCCACCGTGCTCCAGCCCTTCTGGATGGGGATCCTGGTATCGGTGGTGGTGGGAATGGCCCTGACGCTCCCCATCTCCTCGGCGGCCATCTGTGCGGCCATCGGCCTTACCGGTCTGGCGGGGGGCGCGGCTGTGGCCGGCTGCTGCGCCAACATGGTGGGCTTCGCGGTGATGTCCTTTCGGGAAAACCGCTGGGGCGGACTGGTCAGCCAGGGCATCGGCACCTCCATGCTCCAGATGGGCAATATCATCAAGAATCCCCGCATCTGGATTCCGCCCATTCTCACCTCGGCGATCACCGGTCCTCTGGCCACCTGCCTGTTCCATTTGGAGATGAACGATCCCTCCGGTGGAGTGGCCTCCGGCATGGGCACCTGCGGACTGGTGGGGCAGATCGGGGTGTGGTCCGGCTGGGTCAGCGACGTATCTGCCGGTGTTAAGGCCGCAGTCACACCCTTTGACTGGGCGGGCCTGATTCTTATCTCCTTTGTTCTGCCTGCTGTGCTGTGCTGGGCCATTGGGCTGGGCTGCCGGAAGCTGGGGTGGATCAAGGAGGGCGACCTGACTTTGCAATAATTGTAGACGGAAGCGGTCTCTGTCCTTGGGGCAGAGACCGCTTCCGTCTGTCAGAAAGGCTGTTATATACGTGCAGAGACTCAGGTCTCGCTGTGCCGCTGGGTCTTGCGCCACTCATTGAGCACGGCGCAGAATACCAGGGAGAGGAAGCTCTCTTCGGCGGCGGCGCTGCGGGAGGTCAGGGCGATGGGCACCCGGGCGCCCACTACCGCGCCGCAGGTTACGGCATGGGCGTGGATGAGCCAGCTCTTGATGAGGGTGTTGGCGGAGAGCAGATTCTGGGCAATGATGCCGTCAAAGCCGCCGCCGGCCCAGGGGCAGTCGTAGTGCTTCAGGCGGCAGGCCTCTTTGCTGATAATCAGGTCATAGGCGATGGGGCCCCACAGCTCGCAGTCGGCAAAGGGCTTGCGCTGCTGCTCCGCCATGAGGCGCTGAGCCTCAATGGTGTCGGGCATGTTGAAGTTTACGTTTTCCACCAGCGCCATCAGCGCCAGCTTGGGATTCTCATAGCCGAAGGCTTTCAGGGCGTCGGCGGTATTCTTGATAATGGCCCGCTTCTGGCTGGGGTTGGGGTTGATGATTACCGTCATGTCCGACAGGGCCAGCAGCTTGGGGTACTCGGGAATGGAGGCCAGGGAGACATGGCTCATAATACGCTCGGTGCGCAGGCCGTTTCTCCGGTCCAGCACGGGCATCAGGAAATCGCGGGTGGGCATATTGCCCCGCATGAGGATATCGCCCTCTCCGCACTTGATGATATCCAGGGCGGCGTGGGCAACGCTGTGCCCCGGCGGGGTGTCCACCATGGTGTAGGGCTCGTTCTCCAGGCCCAGCTTCTCCAGCTGCACCATGGTACGGGCCCGGTCGCCCACCAGCACCGGCTGTACAAACCCCTCCTGCTGGGCCTGGAACAGCCCCTGGAGCATGTTCTCCCCGTCGGAGCCCGCCAGCACTACCCGCAGGGGGGCTGACAGCTTGGGCACACGGCTGATGATATTATCAAAATTCTTCAGTTCCATACTTCCGCCTCTTTTCATAAATCTGCTCTATATCCGCATAACTGCGGCCTGCTTATCACCATTATACCGGACCTGGTCTGAGAATACAAGATGCTTTTGGGAAATCTGTACAGAAACCTGCGAAGGGAAGACCTCACTCCTCCAGGGGGCGGATGAGGATGAAAGGTGTGAGCTCCCGGGACTGGCCCGCCGGATTGTCCCGGATCAGTCCCTTGAGAGTCTCGTCGTCCAGGGTCACGGAGGACGCCTTGCCCAGAATTTCAATGTTCAGGTCGTTGGCGTCCACAATCATGGCCTGCACCCCTGTGGCGGCCTCGATCTCATCGCAGACCTTGCCGGGATTCTCCGGAAGGCGGATGCCGAACTGTCCGTACTCCTCAAACTCGTGGTCATAAAAGCCGTCCAGTCCGGAGACCTCCTGGCCCACCATGTCGTAAAAGACGCCCCGTTTTCCGAAGAGCTTGCCCACCCCGGCGCAGAGGGCGGCCCAGAGCACCTTAAGGGCTCCGCACTGGTCAATGGCAAACTGCATCTTCCACGGACTGTCCACCCCGATGCCCGCGGTAGAGTGGGAGGCGAATCTGGACAAAAATTTGGCCAGCCAGCTGAGCTTCATATCCTTTTTGTAGACCACCCGCTTTTGACACAGGCCGATGATCTTTTCGCTGGAGGAGAGCAGGTCCCCCGGCTGGTACAGGGGCTTGACGTACGTCTCCACCAGGTCCACATAGCTCTCGCCCACCTGGACGAAGTGCGTCTGAATGGCGTGGCGGGCATAGGTCCTGCCATTGACCGTGATATTGACGTTTTTTCCCTCGTTGGCGTGAAATTCCATATTGAAACCCTCTTTATGTCTTGGATGGAATTATTATAGCCATCTTTGCCGAAAGACGCAACAAAAATTTTCCTCCGGACCTGCTCGATTTTTAACAGATTTAATGGTCTCCCGCTCGGCCTTCACCGTCAAATATCGCGTGTGTTACACCCAGGCGGGCAAGTCTCCTTTGAAAAAACGGCAGCGCTGTTTTTCAGGTTATTTGACTATGTCAGATGCAGAGCTTATAATTGGGGTGAAAATATCCGGCGGTTTGCGCCGGATCCAAAGGGTGAATGAAATGAAAACACATATTTGCTTGGCCGTCTTGCTGCTGACTCTGCTGGCCGGGTGCGCCTCCGGCGGGGAGGTCCCGGCCGCTCCCACGCCCCCGCCTGCGGAGACGGCCCCGGTGGTGACGGCGCCCATGGAGACCGCTCCCATCGAGACGGCCCCGGCGGAGACGCCCGCTGTGCTCCCGCTGGCAATCACAGCCGCCCCGGTGGAGGGGAGCGGCCAGGTGTTTCTGTACGGCGAGTGGCACGGGGACCCGGTGCTGTATGCCACCGAGCTGGAGCTGTGGAAGGGGTATTACGGACAGGGACTGCGGCACCTGTTCATCGAGTACCCCTATTATACGGCGGAATATCTCAACCTCTGGATGCAGGCGGAGGACGACGTTATACTGGACGAGCTCTACCGGGACTGGGCCGGAAGCGCCGCGCAGAACGGGGACAACAAGGCATTTCTCCAGGCTATTAAGGAACAGTGCCCCGAAACGGTCTTTCACGGCACCGATGTGGGCCACCAGTACCGGACCACCGGGGCCCGGTACATGTCCTATCTGCGGGAGAACGGCCTGGAGGACAGCGCGGCATACCGGCTGGCGGAGGAGGTCTGCGGACAGGGGGCGCGATACTACAGCGGACAGGACGACACATACCGGGAAAATACCATGGCGGAGAACTTTATCCGAGCGTTTGACCTGCTGGAGGGGGAATCTGTCATGGGTATCTATGGCGGAGCTCATACGGACATCGACGCAATGAATTACGGCACCGGCGAAGTGCCCGCCCTGGCAGGACAGCTGTACCAGCGCTATGGAGACGCCATCCAAACGGTGGACCTCACCCAGGTTCCCCGGCGGGTGGACATCCTCACCGTCAACGGGAAGGAGTACCGGGCTTCCTATTTCGGGGAACAGGATATCTCCCATTTCAGCGACGACTTTGTTTCCCGCTCCTTCTGGCGGCTGGAGGGGGCCTATGCGGACTTTAAAGACTGCCCCAAAACCGGGGATGTGCTCCCCTATCACAACTACCCCGCAGGTGTGGAGGCGGAGCAGGTCTATGTCATCGACTACACACAGACCGACGGCACGGTGACGCGGAGTTATTACCGCTCCGACGGCAACGAGTGGAACGGCCTGCCCGCCACGGAGGAATTTACCCTTCCCTGACCTCTTCCCGGGGCATCCAGTTCCCCCAACGGTAATAGACCAGCAGGGCCAGGGTGGTGACGGTCCAGGTGATGGGGTAGCTGGCCTCCACCACGGTGATGGTGTGATACACCGGCACCACGGTAAACAGCCAGACCAGCCGCAGCACACACACGCCGAACACCGAAATTAGCATAGGTACCAGAGACTTTCCCGCCCCCCGCATGGCTCCGGGCAGGAGCTCTACCAAAATGTAGGTGATGTAGCATGGGGCCAGAAAGCGCACCATCTCCACGCCGATCTCCAGGACCTGGGGGTCCGGGGTAAAGACAGTCAGGATAGGGCGGGCAAAGACGGTCATCAGTGTGCTGAGCACCAGGGTAAAGCCGGCGCTCATGACAGCGGCGCTGCGCACCCCCTGACGGACACGGCCGTACTGCCCCGCGCCGTAGTTCTGTCCGGCGAAGGTAGTGATAGACAGGGCCATGGCGTTGAGGCTCATCCAAAAGAGTACATCCATTTTCCCATAGGCGGTCCAGGCGGCCACCGCGTCGGTGCCGAAAGAGTTCACCGCGGCCTGGATAACGATATTGGAGGAGGAGTACATCACTGACTGGAGCGCGGCGGGAACCCCCACCTGCATGGTTTTCCGCAGAGAGGAGCGGTCCAGGGTCATCTGCCGGGGGGAGAACTGATACATCTCTCCATGGCTGCGCATGAGGGAGGCCACCACCAGCACAGCGGAGAGCAGCTGGGAGACCGCGGTGGCCGCCGCCACGCCCAGCACCCCCCAGTGCAGGCCCACAACCAGGACCAGGTCCAGCACAATGTTGCACACCGAGGCGGCGATGAGGAAATACAGGGGCCGCTGGGAGTCGCCAATGGCCCGGAGCACGCCGGTGCCCATGTTGTACACCACATTGGGGACCATGCCCAGAAAGTAGACCCGCAGGTAGAGTATCGCCCCCGGAAGGGCCTCCTCGGTGGTGCCCATGGCCTCCAGGGACCAGGGTGTGAGCGCAACGCCCGCCGCGGTGAATATGATTCCGATTACCAGGGCCAGGAGCATAGCGGTGTGCACGCCTCTGCGGACGCCGTCGGCCTGTCGTGCGCCGTAGTGCTGGGCAATGAGGACTACCGCTCCGCTGGACAGACCGGTGAAAATCCCAACCGTCAGGCTGACTACAGCCCCCGCGGAACCCACGGCGGCCAGGGCCGTTTTCCCTACAAAACGGCCCACCACTACCGTATCCACGGTGTTATACAGCTGCTGAAAAAATGTTCCAAACCAGAGAGGGAAAAAGAAAATCAGCAGCTGTTTCCAAATAACCCCCTTGGTGATATCCCCGGTATTCTGCCGTAGCATACGCATCAACCCCTCCCGATGCGGCCGGCCGCACCCAGGAGATTCTACACGTTTTTCCGGCAAATTTCAAGGGGGACGAAGCCGCTCCGAAAAAAGCGCGCGCTGCGGGGCGTTTCCCCGCAGCGCGCGGCGCGTCTATGCCTCTGCTTCTTCCAGCATGTTTTCCAGCAAAATTCCGTACCCGCGGGTGGGGTCGTTAACCAACACATGAGTTACAGCCCCTACAATCCGCCCGTCCTGAAGGATGGGGCTGCCGCTCACGAGTGATGTCAATATGGGACAACACCTTTTCTCAAAATTTCTGAAAGCCAGTAATTGCAACGGTCTCAGCGGTTGACCAGAATAAGCCCTAAAAGGCAAGAGTGATTTACATTAGGGACAACACCAGCCCTCCTCTTAAAAAAGTCTGGATTTTCAAGCACTACAATGGGCTGAATATCAACCGGCCTCTCTCAAATTGTCCCTATTATCAATCACTCATTGCCTGTATGGTCAATCACTGTTCTCGGACTAGGCGCAAACAGTTTATCGAAAAGAATTTGATTTCGGTCCTTAGCATCCCTAAGCAGCTTATCAAAAGAAATCACTTCAATATAAGCTCCTGGCTCTGGAATATACCCAAAATACCCTTCTCCATCAGGAGTAATCCTCAGACTGGAGAATTTCGCATCCTGTTTCAATGTTTCTGTCATATCAGCAATTATATAGCAATAAAAAGCTGTATTTGAAATACTATCAAAATTATACGTCTTTTATTTCAGATATTCAAGTGGTTTTTGAAATATAGATTAAACCAACAAATAATTGACTTGTGCATCATTGTTCAAACCACTTACTCTTAAAAATTACGTATGCTGATATTTACTGGGAACACCTTTCTAGACTTCTGCCTGATACCTCCTATAGTCCTTCACGCTGATCGTCACCAATGCCGCATAATCATTTCTGATAATGCTGACAGGCTCAATCGTTTGGGACCATCAGGCAGCAAAACCGAATCCGAGTGGCATATCTCTGCCTATTCAGGGCAGACAGCAATTATGAGATTACATTTACCACCAGTATCCTTTATGCTTAGGTTCCTTCTTCTCTTGGTCTATCCCATGCTCTCGTTTTCCAAAAAGCTCGTCCTCTTTCGCAATCGTCGGGTCATACCAATCTGCTTTTGACCGGGCCCAGGACGCCCATTCAGAGAGGTCCTGGTCTGGCTGCGCTCTTTCCATAGCAGAAACATAACTCCGGATTCTGCACGCAGTCTCATAGTCTGCCGCACAGTTTACGAGTGCCTGGGTTCGATCTACTTCCGTATTATACCGTTTGCGGAATTCCTCTCGTTTTCGCTCCTGTTCCTGACGCTGCCGCTCAGCTTCTTCCTGGGCCAAGCGAGCTTGCTTAAGCCGCTCGGATTCTTCATAGATAGCGAGCATCATATCTCCCAAACGGTCTTCCAAAACATAGGAGCGGCAGTCCCGAAAGGTTTTTGCTCCATTGATCGATACACTTAGCCGCCCATTATAAACAGCATCATATTTTCGGATTTGCGGCTTGCTGGCCCAGGAGTATTTTTTCCTTTCTTCTTCGTATTTCAACAGTTCAATGTTCTCCTGTTTCGTCGGAATATGAGGGACCCGGTCTGCTGCCTCAGAAAATGTAAGGGTAACGGCCTCCTGGCCCATCGCAAACTTTAGATCGCTGGTTAATTGCCACCCAAGCGGTTTCATGGCTTTGGAAAGCGCGTCGATTAGTCGAAACACACGCGGCTGTTGCTCTGCTGAAATCCCTACGGCAAATGGAGGTGGGACCTCCTTTTTTCCACGATTCCAGTTTGCGCCGAATTCCCGCTCTTGCTGCCGCTTCCGTTTAGCCCACTCTGCGATTCTCTTCCGATGAGACAGAATCTCTGGCAGCATTATGGCGTGTTCCTGAGGCATCAAAATCTGTGCGGCCACATTCAGCACCACTTGTCTCTCTTCTTCAGTCAAAAAAGCCATCAGGATTGAGTTCTCTTTGCTATCTTCCCAACGACTGATTGTGGCCTGTATCCCCAGTTTTGCCTTTTTGTCTCCAGGCGGAAGGGGGAGACATTTCACAGGTTTTCCCGCCCGCAGTTTGGCCCAATACCCCGGGGGTGGGGTGGGAATATCCAGCGATTTACAGACTTTATGGAGCGCGACATCCGAGACGTGATAGCGCTTGGCAACCTCTGTCACAGGCATTGCCCATACTTCCTTATAGAGCGTTTCACGGTCGTATATGTTATATGTTCGCCCAAGCCGCTGAACCGTCTCCGGCGGTATGTCGGTCGATTGAGCGACATCATCCCCTGACGGCTTCTGTGCTGCCGGTTCAGCAAGGGAGACAGTATCGGAAAGTGATTGTACGGTCCCTTCTTGAGGCGAGACAGGAAAGAGCGGCTCTCCAGGCTTTTCTGCTGCTGGTGTTTGATATCGCCGAGTTTCTGCCGACAGCGTAACAACTTCAACCTCGTTCCCTTGAAGAGGTGTCTGCTCTACCGGTTTCCCATAGCTGATTTTAGTCCAGTAGCCAGAAGGCGGAATGGGGATGTTGGCCTTCTTAATCTGTACCAGACATTTGGCATAAGGGATACCATACTTTTTCGCCACTCCTGCTACCGATATCTTCCATATCTCTTCATAGAGTTCTTTCCGACTCAGTTCAACTGTAGTAACCAGCATATTTTCCCGCACCTTCTTTCCGTCTAACTCAGGTGTTCGTTTCTCAGTCAGCTGGATTCTTGAATCATATTCTTTTTCATTTTCGCTTTGAAGTTGCTGAGGCTTCGATTGCTCGGAGTCTGCAATAATCGCTAAAAACTGCTTTATCCCTCCAATTCCTCGTTTTCTTTTAATAGAAAAACCAAGTCGCGCTTCATCTCTTCAAACTGACTGATAATGGTATCCAAACTCTTTTCGATGTTTTGAATTTGTACTTCGTTGATCCTGCCGTGATTATAGGCAATCAATCGCTCAGCAATGATATTGTAGCTCCAGCTCGTACTGTATCGATCTTCTTTTTTGACAGCAAACCCAATTGGCAGCACGTCGTTTCTCATTCCCAGAGTTACCATCATAGGGGATATGCCAAGGTAATCTGCGGCAATTTTAGCGGTGATCTTTGGCATCGCTCTGATCTCATCGTCCGTATACTTTCCCATACACTCCACCTTCTCTCCGCGGGACGTTAAAATAGATGTATTTTTATTATACCATAAATGGAAGCCTACAGGTGGAAAACAGATATTTTTTTGAAGAAATCTTAGATTGGAATTATTTGCGATAAAACAGGCGGGAGAGGGCCGCAGGTTTGTCCATGGCACCCTCCTGTATGATTGATTCAAATAATTATCAAAACACTTCCCCGAGACATGAAGCGCTTTGTTGATCTGTGTGGAGAGAAAGAGCCGTATTGCGTCCTCTAAAGTCAGGAAATTCCATAAGGCATAAGCTAAGTGTGCTCACAAAAGGCTTGTAAACCCCTTGAAATTGTATATAATAGAGAAACAACCGCGCAAAAACAAGGCGGTGGCTGACATGGAAGTGATCCGCAAATTTATAGACGCAAGCAGTCTGATGTCCATCATGGCACTACCGGAGACCTTTCGAAACCGAAAGCTGGAAATCATCATACTTCCCACCAATGAAGACACCTCAGTACAGCAGAAAGCAAATCTGACAGGGATTGTCCAGTCTTTGGTAGGAGCAATCCCGTACACAGATCCCAGAAAAAGGACTCTGGATTATCAGACTAAACAATTTATTGATACCGGGGGGATAACTATAAACTCAATAATGGAATACAAAGGATTCTCAGGCAGCATTGAGTTCTCTAAGACGGACTGCTGTTTTTTCGGCAAGGTTCTGGGCATTCCTGCGATGCTCTCCTATGAAGGCAGCTCCACTATAGAATTGGAATCGGATTTCCATGAGGTAGTGGAGGATTATCTAGCTCTTTGCAAAGCGGAAGAAAAATCATGTATCTTTACTCGTAATCAGCGTTGACTTTCCCCATATCTCCACCTGACGCCTCCTATAGCCCTCCAAACTGATCACCACCAATGCCGCATAACCATTTCTGATAATGCTGACAGGCTCATCCGTTTGAGAACAGCGGGCCGCCACCTCTCCGGTTTTCTTCAATTCCTTAATCGTGATCACATTAGGAATCCTTGCAAATTCCTTCCAAATATCCAGTTTCCCCTCCTGATCACGGTAGCGCAGATACTCATCAAAAAACACAGCATCCATAATCACCATTTCTGGCGTCCCATTACGGGTAACAAAAACAGGTTCCCCACATTCCTGGCAAAACTCAACAATTCCCGTCGTGTCCTTCAGCATCGTAAGCGGAATAAATTTTGGCATAGCATTATTCTCCTTATATGCATAAGATGGCCTAAATATGGCCGAATTTATTTTAATGGAAAAAGAAAGCACCCACTTAGGGACAACATCCTAAATGGGTGCTTTCACTACTTAACATTCACCTGCGCTGTTAATTTACGCTGTCTCCCGCAGCATCAAGCATGTTTTCCAGCAAAATTCCGTACCCGCGGGTGGGGTCGTTAACCAACACATGAGTTACAGCCCCTACAATCCGCCCATCCTGAAGGATGGGACTGCCGCTCATACCTTGGACAATCCCTCCGGTGGTCTCCAGCAGACGGGGGTCCGTCACCTGAATCATCAGGTCCCGCCCGTCCCCTCCGGCGGGGTAAATGTGGACGATCTCGGCTGTATATTCCTCCACAGCCTGTCCGTCGATGTTGGAGCGGATCACAGCGCTGCCGGTCTTTACTTGGTCCCGCCCGGCCACCTCCATTGGCTCCAGCCCCGCCGTCATCCCCTGGTCGGTGAGCTGGCCGAAAATGCCCCGGGCAGTATTGGCGCAGAGACTGCCCAGGTCCCGCTCCACCTGGAAGGCCCCCTGGAGCTCACCCGGCTGACCGCAGGTCCCCTTCTTTACACCCGCCACCTCCGAGTACATGATGGAGCCAGATTCCAGGGGCATCAGCAGTGCGGTGTCCACATCGTTGATGCCATGTCCCAGCGCGCCGAAACGCCCGGTGGCCGGGTCATAAAAGGTCATCGTACCGATCCCCGCCATGGAGTCCCGGATCCAGGCCCCCAGCTTATAGGCGCCGTCGGCGCTGCACTGCGCCGCCTGAGCGGTAAGCTGGACCTGTTTCCCCTCCCGGCTGGCCCGGATGCTCATTTTCTCACCGCCCACCTGGGCCAGCACGGTCTGGACCTCCTCAATGGTGTCCACCTCTTCACTGTTGATATGGGTGATGATATCCCCCGCCCGGAGGCCGCACTCCCGGGCCGGGGCGCTGTGCCCCTCTCCGGTGTCCACCTCAGAGAAGCCCACCACCATTACGCCGTCGGAAAAGAGCTTTATGCCCACTGTGCGGCCCAGCGGAATCACGGTTCGCCCCGCCTCCACCGCCTGGGCGGACCCCGCCAGCGCGCATGACGCCACCGCCGCCATTACCAGCACCGCCTTCACCGCTGCGGCCCAGGGCCGCCTTTTTTTCTGTTCCTTCATGCAACCACCCCTGCTTTCCCTGTCTTGAAAATTGAGAACCTGCGCGCCTGCCGTGCCCTGCAAACTGTGTGCGGCTCCCGTTTGAAACGCGCCGCTTCAGTTCCTGCGGACTGACAAAATCAGCGCCTTCTTAACATGACCCATCTCATACAAAAATAGCGCCGCCGCCGCTGGGAATGAAACGCTCCTTTGGCTTGGAAGCGCGTCCCAGAGACGGCGGCGGCGCGGATTTCGCTTTTGCGCTGGGTTTATCTGGAATTTTTCCGGCAAACTCCTGCGCATTTTTTGTCTTGTCTGATCAATGACGGAAAGAGCTCCACCGGGTAGACTTTGCTTGAACGCTGCCGCCATATCCGGACCGGCGCGCCCACGTTCTCCGGAAAAGCGCCGTTTATCGAATAGTATATGCGGAAAGCAGAGTGCGGTATGAGAGTTTGCGATGGAAAATTTTGCTGATTGTGGATGCGCGCGTTCAGCGGAAGAGGGGCAGCAGCGCCGCGCCGATGATGCCGGCGTCGTTCCCCAGCAGGGCGCGCACCAGCTTGGTGCGGCGGGACTGATTGCGGGCGTAGTCCTCCCGCTGTAAGATCTCCCGCACCGGCCCCATCAGGTTTTCCCCCTGGGCGGAGGGGCCGCCGCCGATGCAGAACACCTCCGGCTGAAAAATATTGACCAGGCTGGTGACGCCGCCGCCCAGATACCCCACGTATTCGTCGATAATCCGCAGGGCGGCGGGATCGCCCCGGCCCGCCGCCTCAAAGGGAAGGCGGCCGTCCACACGCTCCAGGGAGCCCCCTGCCAGCGTCCAGAGCAGGGACTCCGGATGGGCCTGCATAATCTCCCGCGTGCGCTTGATCAGGGCGGTGGCAGAGCAGTACGCCTCAAAGCAGCCACGGCGGCCGCAGGTACACAGGCGCCCGCCGTGGTCAATGACGAAGTGCCCCACCTCCATTCCGGCGTAGTTGAAGCCTGTGTACAGCTTTCCGTTGAGCACTGCGCCGCCGCCCACGCCGGTGCCCAGGGTGATGGCCACCATGGAGGCGCTTCCCCGGCCTGCCCCGGCCGCGTACTCCCCCAGCGCCGCCGCATTGGCATCGTTCTCCAGCAAAACGGGCCGCCCCAGCCGGGCGCTCAGCAGCTCAGCCAGGGGCACATCATTGAAATTCAGATTGGACCAGTATTTTACCACGCCGGTGTCCGGCTGGATGGTGCCGGGGGAGCCCACGCCCACGCTGGCCACCTGCTCCAGGGACAGGCCGGCCGCCGACACCGCGGCCCGGGCCGCTTCCGCTATGCGGTCCGCCACCGCTTCTATGCCGCGGGGAGTGGGCAGGCTGGCCCTGCCCAAAATCCGCCCGTTTTCCTCTACCACAGCGGCGGCAATATTGGTGCCGCCCAGATCAATGCCCAAATAATTCATAGGTTGGACCTCCTGCTCTCATATTGCGCGCTTTGGAAAGGGCTGTCTCCCTTATTATAATGCAGACGGAACTCCGGCACAAGCGGTTTTTTGCAGTCAGTTTCCAGCAGCGGACAGTGCGCTTTCCACATAATGGAATATATTTTGCAAAGTGGAAAACTCCAGCGCGCAACATCTAGGCATTTGTAGGCAGTTTGCCTAAAAAACAGACACAGTACCGGGGGATGTCTATTGAATAATGCCAGGGAACCCCCTAAACTTAAAACTATCAAGTTTATCCCCCGAAACTGCGCATTGCCAGCCCCGCGGCCCGCAGCCGGACGCGGGACAATGCCGCCCACGGGCGGGCGCTTCCAAAACAACATGGGCGCAGGGTGCGCCCCAAAATTAAAGGAGGATATGTACATGGCTAAGTATGTAATGGCGCTGGACGCGGGCACCACCAGCAACAGGTGTATCCTGTTCAACGAGAAGGGCGAGATGTGCAGCGTCGCCCAGAAGGAGTTCACCCAGTATTTCCCCAAGCCCGGCTGGGTTGAGCACGACGCGGAGGAGATCTGGTCCACCCAGCTGGAAGTAGCGCAGGAGGCCATGAGGAACCTGGGCGTCACCGCCGCCGACATCGCCGCCATTGGTATTACCAACCAGCGCGAGACCACTATTGTGTGGGACAAGAACACCGGCGAGCCTATTCATCACGCCATCGTGTGGCAGTGCCGCCGCACCTCCGAGTACTGCGACTCCCTGAAGGAGAAAGGGCTGGTAGACAAAATCCGCTCCAAGACCGGCCTGGTGATTGACGCCTATTTCTCCGGCACCAAGGTCCGCTGGCTGCTGGAGAACGTGCCCGGCGCCCGCGAGAAGGCCGAGAAGGGCGAGCTGCTCTTCGGCACCGTGGAGACCTGGCTCATCTGGAAGCTCACCAAGGGCCGTGTCCATGTGACCGACTACTCCAACGCCTCCCGCACCATGCTCTTCAATATCAACGAGCTGAAGTGGGACGACGAGATCCTGGCTGAGCTGAACATTCCCAAGTCCATGCTGCCTGAGGCCAAGCCCTCCAGCTGCATCTATGGCGAGGCCGATCCTCAGTTCTTTGGCGGCCCCATCAAAATCGGCGGCGCCGCCGGCGACCAGCAGGCCGCCCTGTTCGGCCAGACCTGCTTCACCCCCGGTGAGGCCAAGAATACTTACGGCACCGGCTGCTTCCTGCTGATGAACACCGGCGAGAAGCCCGTTTTCTCCAAGAATGGCCTGGTAACAACCATCGCCTGGGGCCTGGACGGAAAGGTCGAGTACGCCCTGGAAGGCTCCATCTTTGTGGCCGGCGCCTCCATCCAGTGGCTGCGGGACGAGATGCGCCTGGTGGACTCCTCCCCCGACTCCGAGTACATGGCCCGCAAGGTCAAGGACACCAACGGCTGCTACGTGGTTCCCGCCTTCACCGGCCTGGGCGCTCCCCACTGGGATCAGTACGCCCGCGGCACCATCGTGGGCATCACCCGCGGCGTGAACAAGTACCACATCATCCGCGCCACCCTGGAGTCCATGGCCTATCAGGTCAACGACGTGCTCCAGGCCATGAAGGCCGACTCCGGCGTCAACCTGGCCGCCCTGAAGGTGGACGGCGGCGCTTCCGCCAACAACCTGCTGATGCAGATGCAGGCCGACATCAGCGGCGCGCCCGTCAACCGTCCCATGTGCGTGGAGACCACCGCTATGGGCGCGGCTTACCTGGCTGGTCTGGCCGTGGGCTACTGGTCCAGCAAGGAGGACGTCATCAAGAACTGGGCCATCGACCGCACCTTCGAGCCCGCGATCGATGAGGCCGACCGCGCCGCCCGCTGCAAGGGCTGGAACAAGGCGGTCAAGTGTTCCTATGGCTGGGCCAAGGAGGACTGAGCCCGCATATCCGGACCCTGAACAGGGCCCAAGGCTTAGATATTCATCTTGTTGAAAATCGAAGAAGAAAGGAGCAGAGTGCGCTCTGCTCCTTTCTTCCGAGTGGAAGGAGAGGACCGACGGCAATGTATGACGTAATCATCATTGGGGCTGGCGTTTCCGGGAGCTCCACCGCACGTGAGCTTTCCCGCTGCAAGGCCCATATCTGTGTATTGGAAAGGGCGGAGGACGTGTGCTGCGGCACTTCCAAGGCCAACAGCGCAATTGTGCACGCGGGCTACGACGCGGCCAACGGCTCCCTGATGGCCAAGCTCAACGTCCAGGGCAATGAGATGATGGAGGACCTGTCCAAGGAGCTGGACTTTTCCTTCAAGCGCTGCGGCTCCCTGGTGGTGTGCATCGACGAGGATTCCCTGCCCGACCTGAAGGCCCTGTATGAGCGGGGAATCAAGAACGGCGTCAAGGACATGCAGCTGATTCTGGACCGGGAGGAGATTTTTAAGCTGGAGCCCAACCTGTCTGAAAAGACGGTAGGCGTCCTCTATGCCCCCACCGCCGGAATCGTCTGTCCCTTTGGCATGAACATCGCCATGGCGGAGAACGCCGCCACCAACGGTGTGGAGTTCAAGTTTGACACCGAAGTGCTCAGTCTTCACCCCATTGAGGGCGGCTGGGAGCTGGAGACCAATCACGGCGCCTATCAGACCCGCTGTGTCGTCAACGCCGCGGGGGTCTACTCCGACAAGTTCCACAACATGGTCAGCCAGAAGAAGATCCACATTACCCCCCGGCGGGGCGACTACTGCCTGCTGGACAAGAAGGCCGGCAAGCATGTGGAGCACACCATCTTCGCCCTGCCCAGCAAGTACGGCAAGGGTGTGCTGGTCTCTCCCACCGTCCACGGCAACCTGCTGGTGGGTCCCACCGCCATCGACATTGAGGACAAAGAGGCCACCGCCACCACCCGGGCGGGCCTGGACGAGCTCATCGAAAAGGCGGGGCTCAACGTGAGGAACCTGCCTATGCGCCAGGTGATCACCTCCTTCGCCGGCCTGCGGGCCCACGAGGACGGCCACGAGTTCATCATCGGCGAGGTACCGGAGGCCCCCGGCTTTGTGGACTGCGCCGCCATCGAATCCCCCGGCCTCACCAGCGCCCCCGCCATCGGCAAAATGGTGGCCGGCATAGTCAAAGACCTGCTGAAGCTGGAGGACAACCCCAACTTCAATGGCAAGCGCAAGGGCATTCTGGACCCGGATACCCTCACGCCCGAGGAGTATAACGAGCTCATCAGGAAAAATCCCGCCTACGGCAACATTATCTGCCGCTGTGAAATGGTCACGGAGGGCGAAATTCTCGACGCCATCCACCGGCCCCTGGGCGCCAAGTCTCTGGACAGCGTCAAGCGCCGTACCCGGGCGGGGATGGGCCGCTGCCAGTCGGGGTTCTGCTCTCCCAGAGTGATGGAGATCCTGGCCCGGGAGCTGAATATGAGCATGCTGGATATCACCAAATCCGGCGGGGCCTCCAAGCTGGCAGTGGGCACCAATAAGGACCGGATTTGAAGGAGGGAATGACGCAGATGAAAGCCTATGACATCGTAATCATCGGCGGCGGCCCCGCCGGTCTGGCCGCAGCCATCGCCGCGAAAAGGGCGGGGGTAGACAGCATTCTGATTCTGGAGCGGGACAAGGAGCTGGGCGGTATCCTGAATCAGTGCATTCACAACGGCTTCGGCCTGCACACGTTTAAGGAAGAGCTCACCGGGCCCGAGTACGCCGCCCGGTTTATCGACGAGGCCATGGAGCTGGGCATTGAGTACAAGCTGCGCACCATGGTCACGGATATCAGCCACGACAAGGTCGTCACCGCCCTGAACCGGGAGGAGGGGCTCTTCTCCATTCAGGCCAAGGCTGTGGTGCTGTCCATGGGCTGCCGGGAGCGCTCCCGCGGTGCGCTGAATATCCCCGGCTATCGTCCGGCGGGCATCTTTTCCGCCGGCACCGCCCAGCGGCTGGTGAACATGGAGGGCTATATGCCCGGCCGTGAAGTGGTGATTCTGGGTTCCGGCGATATCGGCCTGATCATGGCCCGCCGCATGACCCTGGAGGGCGCGAAGGTCAAAGTTGTAGCCGAGCTGATGCCCTATTCCGGCGGTCTGAAGCGGAATATCGTCCAGTGTCTGGACGATTACGGCATCCCCCTGAAGCTCAGCCACACGGTGGTGGAGATCCGCGGCAAGGAGCGGGTGGAGGGCATTACCCTGGCCCAGGTGGACGACAAGGGCAAGCCCATCCCCGGCACCGAGGAGGACTACGACTGTGACACGCTGCTGCTGTCTGTGGGTCTGATCCCCGAGAATGAGCTGTCCGGGGACATGGGCGTGGAGATGAACCCCGTCACCTCCGGCCCCAAGGTCAACGAGCGCATGGAGACCAATATCGAGGGCGTCTTTGCCTGCGGCAATGTGCTCCATGTCCACGACCTGGTGGACTTCGTGTCCGAAGAGGCCGCCGCCGCCGGCCGCAACGCCGCCCGCTATGTCCAGGGTCAGGAGCCCCGGAGCGCCGGGCAGGTGGTCGAGCTCAAGCCCGTCAATGGCGTACGCTATACCGTGCCCTGCACCATCGACCCGGAGAAGATGGACGACGTCCAGGTGGTCCGCTTCCGGGTGGGCGGCGTTTACAAGAGCAAGGCCATCGGCGTATATTTTGACAGCGAGCAGGTCCAGCACCGCAGGCGTCAGGTGATGGCCCCCGGCGAGATGGAGGAGATCAAGCTGGAGAAGGCCAAGCTGCTGGCCCATCCGGGGCTGAAAACCATCACCATCCAGGTGGAGGAGGCGTAAGACCATGGAAGAACGAGAACTGATCTGCATTGGCTGCCCCATGGGGTGCCCGGTGACGGTGGAGCTGGACGGCAGTGAAATCGTCAGCGTAAGCGGCCACACCTGCAAGCGGGGCGAGGACTATGCCAGGAAGGAAGTTACCAATCCCACACGGATTGTTACCTCTACTGTCATGGTGGAGGGCGGCGCGGCGGACATGGTGTCTGTCAAGACCCGCAACGACGTGCCCAAAGGGAAAATTTTCGAGTGCGTACAGGCCCTCAAGGGCCTGACGGTAAAGGCCCCCGTCCGGATTGGAGATGTGATCCTGGCGGACGCGGCGGGCACCGGCGTGGATATTATCGCCACCAAGAGCGTGGAGGCAGCCTCCGCATAAGCGGCGCGTCCGAAGGGCCGGCGCACGGACAGTCAGACAGGGGAGAGGAGATGGACGGATTGAAGCGGCTCCGAATCGCAAGGAATGGATATATTCTGGTCTCCATTTCCTTCTATATCGCCGGGGTGCTCCTCTTCCTTCTCCCCCAAATCTCTCCGGCGGCGGTATGCGCGGCGGGCGGTACAGTGCTGGTGGTCTATGGCGTGATTAAAGTAATTGGCTACTGGTCGGACGACCTGTACTGTCTGGCCTTCCAGTATGACCTGGCCCATGGATTACTGCTGAGCATTGTTGGTGTCCTGCTGCTGGTGTGCGGTCCGCGGCTGGAGCCCTGCCTGACCCCTGGATTAGGGATTCTGGTCCTGCTGGACGGCCTGCTGACAGTCCAGACCACCAGGGATGCGAAGGCCTTCGGTCTGGAGCGCTGGACGTGGATGCTGGCGCTGGCTACCACCGCCTGCGTCCTGGGGGTGCTTATTATCGCGGTGCCTCTTCAGGATGCCCTGGGCGCCAGGTATCTGGCGGGCGCTGCCCTGATTGCCGTAGGTGCGATGAAACATTTTGTCATTAAGAGCACGGTTCAGCTCAGCCGCAGAACGTAACATTGACAGGAACAGCGGCAGGTCTGCGAGATACCGCAGACCTGCCGCTTCCTTTTGATCCTGAGCAAGCGATAGAGCCCCTTATGCGCCGATACGCTGAACAGCCCGCTCCCGGTAAATCCGGGAGCGGGCTGTTTATCTGCTTTCCAAAGGAGTGCCGCTATTTTTGCGCGTACCCGCCTTCTCGGTCCGCAGCGCTCCCAGCGGACTGCCGGTCCGCCGTCCAAGTCCGCTCAGGGGCCGCCCTGAGCCTCAAATGGATTACTCCCGCACAGGTACGTTCCAAATATCCCGGGCATAGTCCTGAATGGAGCGGTCCGCGGCAAAGATGCCGGAACGGGCCACGTTCATCAAGGACATGCGGTTCCAGCGGTCCTTGTCCAGGTAGGCGTTGCCCGCCCGGACATGGGCGTCCCGATAGCTCTCAAAGTCGGCCAAAAGCAGATACTCGTCCGCCACGCCGCCGTCCCCGAATACCAGACGGCGGGTAATGTCCTCATAAGAGACACCGTCGCCAAAGCCCTCGTTGATCTGCTTCATCAACCATTTCAGGTCGGGGTTGTGGATATAGTATTCGTAGGACTTGTATCCCTTCTGCTTCATCTCGGCTACCTCGTGAGCCTTGAGGCCGAAGAGGAAAATATTCTCGTCGCCCAGCACCTGGTGCATCTCAACATTGGCGCCGTCCAGCGTGCCGATGGTCAGCGCGCCGTTCATCATGAACTTCATGTTACCAGTGCCGCTGGCCTCCTTGCCGGCGGTGGAAATCTGCTCGCTGAGCTCGCTGGCGGGCATGAGCTTTTCCGCCAGGCTCACCCGGTAGTTCTCCAGGAATACCACCTGGAGCCGATCCTTGCATACCGGGTCCTTGTTGACCATTCCGGCCACAGAATTGATCAGATGAATAATCTTCTTTGCCACCGCGTATCCCGGCGCGGCTTTGGCGCCGAACAGATAGACCCGGGGCGTAAAGGTAAAGCTGGAGTCCTCCTTCATATGCTGGTACAGATAGATAATGTGCAGCACGTTGAGAAGCTGACGCTTGTATTCGTGCAGGCGCTTTACCTGAACGTCAAACATAGCGTCGGTATTGAGGACAATGCCGCTCTCCCGGGCCACATATCCGGCAAAGAGGCGTTTGTTCTCCGCCTTGATCTCCCCGATGCGGCAGAGCACAGAGCGGTCGTCCGCGTACTTCTCCAGACCCTTCATGGCCTCCGGATGGCGCAGGTATGCGCCGCAGCCGCAGTCCCGCAGCAGAGCATCCAGCTTGGGGTTGCACTCGGCCAGCCACCGGCGGTGGTCGATGCCGTTGGTGACATTGGTAAATTTCTCCGGGGTGCGCTGGTACGCGTCATGGAACACGTCTTTTTTCAGAATATCCGAGTGGAGCGCGGACACGCCGTTAACCTTATAGCAGGCACAGATGCACAAATTAGCCATGCGCACCTCACCGCCCCAGATGATGGCCATGGGGCCTACCTTAGACAGGTCGCCGTGGAAATAGTCGGTAAGCACCTTCTGATAGCGGCCGCTGATCTCCAGCAGGATCTGCCAGATGCGGGGCACGGTCTCCTCAATCAGCTGCTGGGGCCAGCGCTCCAGGGCCTCCGCCAGAACGGTGTGGTTGGTGTAGGCCACCGTATGGGTGACGATATACCAGGCCTCCTCCCAGCCGTAGCCCTCCTCGTCCAACAGAATGCGCATAAGCTCAGGGATCACCAGCGTGGGATGGGTGTCATTGATCTGAATGACGTGCTTTTGATGGAAGTTCCGCAGGGTGCCGTATTCAGAGCGGTGCTTCCGCACAATGGACTGAATGGTGGCGGAAACAAAGAAATATTGCTGCTTCAGGCGCAGGGATTTGCCCTCATAGTGGTTGTCTTCCGGATAGAGCACCTTGGAAATTGCCTCTGCCATAGCCTGCTGCTCCACGGCCTTCAGATACTGACCGGAGGAGAAAAGCGTCATATCCACCGGGGTGGGGCTCTTGGCGTCCCAAAGGCGCAGCGTGTTGGCGTGCTCGGTCTCATAGCCGGCAATCATCATATCTTTGGGCACTGCCAGCACGGAGGTATAGCCGGTATGCTGAATGCGATGGGTGCCGTATTCATCCCAGACATCTTCAATTTTGCCGCCGAAGCGCACCTCTTCGGTCTCGTCCATCTTGGGGATCAGCCAGGAATCACCCAGACCCAGCCAGTTGTCAGGCAGCTCCACCTGCTGGCCGTCCACAATCTTCTGCTTGAAAATGCCCAGCTCATAGCAGATGGAATAACCGGTGGCGGGAATATCCAAGGTGGTCATGGAGTCCAAATAGCAGGCGGCCAGACGGCCCAGGCCGCCGTTGCCCAGGCCTGCGTCGGGCTCGGTCTCAAACAGGTCGGAGGCGGAAAAACCCAGACCCTCGATTGCCTCGCGCAGCGGCTCCACAATGCCCAGGTTATACGCGTTTTTCAGCATGGACCGGCCCATGAGGAACTCCAGAGACAGGTAATGGACCTGCCGCAGGTGCTCCTCCGCAACCTTGTCCTGCGTCGCCATTTCCCGCTCAGAGATAATATCCCGCAGCACCAGGGCGCAGGCTTTGAACATATGCAGGGCGGTGGCCTCTTCCACATCCCGCCCGAAATTCCGGCGCAGTTTGCCGGTGATCTGGTCCATCAGTTCTTTTTTTGTATAAGTATGCAAGGCCGACATCTCCTGTGATCAGATTCAAAATTTAAGCGCATAATAACCGTATCTGCTCCGCAGGCGGGACTTTTGTCCCGTCTGCGGAGCAGCGTCATTTTATCATATCTCTATTTTTCTGTCAAGCGGAATGAATGCAGCATACGCCATTTATTTCCGGATATTCAAATTCCTGCTGTCTTCTGCCGCTCAGCCCCGGCCGGTGATCCAGCCGTAGATCTCCTCGTACTGCTTGGCGGAACGGGGCCAGGAGAAATCCTCGGACATGGCGTTTTTCATCAGCTGCTTCCAGGACTTCTTATCCCCATTGTAAAGGTCCACAGCCTCCCGCAGAACCCAGGCCATGTCATGGGCGCTGATATCGTGGAAGGTAAAGCCGGTGCCGTCCCGGTTGAAATCACTGTAGGGACGCACGGAATCCCGCAGGCCGCCGGTCTCCCGGACCACGGGGATTGTGCCGTAGCGCATAGCGATCATCTGAGACAATCCGCAGGGCTCCGCCACCGAGGGCATCAGGAACAGGTCCGCTCCGCCATAAATGGCGGTGGACATCCCGGCAGAGTACATCAGGTGGGCGGCAAAGCGGCCGGGATACTGGCTCTGGGCGTGACGGAAGGACTCCTCATAGGTCCAGTCGCCGGTTCCCAGCACGACCATCTGCACGTCCATGGCCATAATGTCATGGATGGCGGCGTTGACTAGGTCGAAGCCCTTGTGACTCACCAGCCGGGAGACACAGCCGATAATGGGTACGTCGGGGTTCTCCACCAGCCCGGCAGCCTGCTGAAGCGCCGCTTTACAGGCCTTTTTTCCCTCCGGCTTTTTCAGCGAGAAATTCTTGGACAGTCCCTTGTCTGTGGCGGGGTCGTAGACGTCTACGTCGATGCCGTTGAGAATGCCCCGTATTTTGTGGCGGTTGTCGGCAATGACGCCCTCCAGGCCGTGGGCATAAAACCCGTACTGGAGTTCTTCGGCGTAGGTGGGAGAGACCGTCGTCACATAGTCGGCTGCGTAGATGGCCCCCTTCATCAGGTTTACATCGCCATGGTAGGCCAGCATATGCTCGTTCATATACCCGGCGTTGAGACCGAACAGGTCCTGAAGGACCTGGCTTCCGTAGCGGCCCTGGTACTCGATGTTATGGATGGTGTAGACGCTCTTGGTGTCGTAGAGCTGGGGAATGCGGTGGCGCTCCTCCAGCAGGTAGATGGGCGCCAGGGCGGTCTGCCAGTCGTTGCAGTGGAGCACATCCGGGTGCCAGTCCAGATGTCCCACGCACTCCACCACCGCCCGGGAGAAGAAGGCAAACCGCTCCCCGTCGTCGTAATGCCCATAGATGCTGGCCCGCTTAAAGTAGTACTCATTGTCCACAAACCAATAGGTAACGCCGTCCAGCTTCAGCTCAAAGATGCCGCAGTAGGGGGAGCGCCAGCCCAGCGTGACGCCGTAGCACTGCAAAAACTCCATCTGGCTCCGCCAGTCCTCCCCGATGCCCTCATAGAGGGGAAGGATCACGCGTACATCGTGCCCCATAGCCGCCAGAGCCTTGGGCAACGCCCCCGCTACGTCGGCCAGGCCGCCGGTTTTGATAAAGGGGGCGCATTCAGAAGTGGCAAACAGGATATTCATAGCTCTCTCCTTGTTGTTTCAGTACTGAAAAAGGCGGTTATACAATCTCGTTCTTGGAGATTGCCAGAGGATAGGTGCAGTGGCCCATCAGCATCCGGCCGGGATTCACCCGCACATTTTTGTCGGCAATGGCGTATTTAAGCACCGCGCCCGCCTGAACGGTTGTCCCCTGCATCAGCACACAATTGGACACCTTGGCCCCTTTTTCCACCCGCACACCGCGGAAGAGAATGGAATTCTCCACCTCGCCCTCAATGATACAGCCGTCGGCTACCAGGGAATTGACCGCCTTGGCCCCGGGACCGTAGTAGGTGGATGGATTGGACTGGTCCTTGGTGCGTACCGGCCGCTCGGGGGTGAACAGCTGGGCACGGACCGCCGGGTCCAGCAGCTCCATGCTCCGGGCAAAATATCCCGCCACCGACTGGAGCCGGGCGGCATAGCCGTCGAACACATAGGCGCAGATTTTGAGCTTTTCCATCATGGGCTGAAGCACGCCGCCGCTGAAGGAGGGCAGGTTGTGCGCGGTGCAGTGGTCCACCAGGGAGAGCAGCAGGTCCTTGGAGAGGACATAGACCTCCAAGGACTCATAGCCCGCGGAAGCGTTGGGCCGGACTGCCAGGTCGGTGATGCGGCCTTCTGCGTTCACGGTAAAGAAGTCCACGCTCTTGGGGTCGCCCTTGGGATTGCCGGAGCAAACGGCGGTAATATCCGCGCCGGTGGCAATATGCTGGGCGTATACGTCGGCAATGGGCAGATTCAGGGCCAGGTCGCCGCCGGCCAGAATGACATGGTCCTGCCGGATGTTCTCCAGATAGGAGCGCACCCCAGCCAGAGCGTCCATGCGCCCCCGGTAGATTCCCTCCTGCTTCTCCGCATAGCCAAAAGGTGGCAGAATCCGCAGACCGCCGTGCTTGCGGGACAGGTCCCAGTCCTTGCCGGAGCCCAGGTGGTCCAGCAGGGACTGATAGTTGGTATGGACAATCATACCCACATCGGATATGCCCGCATTGACCATGCTGGAGAGCATGAAATCAACCACCCGGTAGCGCCCGCCATAGGGCAGGGAGCAGGTATTGCGGTGAATGGTCAGTTCCCGCAGGTCCGGGTTGGAGAGGTAGGAAAAGATGATGCCGTGCAGCTTATTCATCATTTCACAGCGCCCCCTTTCACGTTTCTGGTTATCATGGCCTTGGACGGAACCACCGCGCCGGCGCCCACCTTCAGGTTCTGGGCTACCACGGCAATGCCCAGCTCGCCGTCCGGCTCAGGTATGGCGCCCACATGGGCGTTTTCACAGACCACGGTATTTTCCGCGATGATGGCGTATTCCACCACAGCGCCAGCCTTTACCACCGTGCCCGGCATGAGAATGGAGCTGCGCACCACCGCGCCCTCCTCCACAATGACCGAGTGGAACAGCACAGAATTCTCCACCGTGCCGTAGACCTCGCAGCCGCCCGTGACCATAGAGTGGTCCACATGGGCTGTCGGCCCGGTAAAGTGAGGGGGACGGATAGGCGAACGGGCGTAGATGGGCCACTCTGCGTCGTAGAGGTCCACGCCGTTGTCGGTGGACAGCATATCCATGTTGGCCTCCCACAGGGAGTCGATGGTCCCCACATCCTTCCAGTAGCCCCGGAAACGATACACCGTCATCTTTTCGCCGGCGCCCAGCATGGCGGGAATGATGTTTTTGCCGAAATCGTTGCTGCTCTTCTCGTCGGCCTCGTCCGCCACCAGGTAATCCCGCAGCTTGCTCCAGGTAAAGATATAGATGCCCATGGAGGCCAGGTTGCTCTTAGGCTTCTTGGGCTTCTCCTCAAACTCATAGATATCGTCGTTCTCGTCCACGTTCATGATGCCGAACCTGCTGGCCTCCTCCATGGGGACTTCCAGAACGGCGATGGTGCAGGCGGCCTGGGCCTCCTTGTGGCGGCGCAGCAGGTCGGCATAGTCCATCTTATACACATGATCGCCGGAGAGAATGAGCACATACTCGGGGTTGTAGGCCTCAATGAAGCTCAGATTCTGGTAGATGGCGTTGGCGGTGCCCTTGTACCAGGTGCCCTTTTCCCCCTCCCGCATATAGGGGGGGAGAATATGCACGCCGCCGTCGGAGCGGTCCAGGTCCCAGGGCTGCCCGTTGCCGATATAGCTGTTGAGCTCCAGGGGACGGTACTGGGTCAGCACACCGACGGTATCAATGCCTGAGTTGATGCAGTTGGACAGGGGAAAGTCAATGATGCGGTACTTGCCCCCGAAGGGGACGGCAGGCTTGGCCACATGGCTGGTGAGGGCGTGAAGGCGGCTGCCCTGTCCTCCGGCCAGCAGCATGGCGACACATTCTTTTTTCATTCTGCTTTCACCTCGGATTTGAAGTGGGAGTACCCTCTATTCTCTACCGCTATTCGGCGGTTTTAGGGGTCTTCTTTGCAGGGGACTTTTTCGCCGGAGTTTTCTTGGCCGCAGTCTTTTTGGCCGCGGGTTCGCCCTCCGCCTTGGCGGATGTCTTTTTCACAGGGGTCTTTTTCGCAGCGGCTTTTTTGGCGGCCGGCTTTTTGTCTGCCGCTTCGGTGTCCGCCGCCTTTTTCCGTGCCGGGAACCTGCGGGTACACTTATAGATGGCGGCGCTCATGGGCGGCAGGGACAGGGTAATGGACTGCTCCCGGCCCTGGCTGGGGGTGTACGTGCTGCGGACAGGCTCCCTGTCCCCGCGGCCCTGGCCGCCGTAGTCGGGGTCGTCGCTGCTGAACAGACAGGTATACATGCCCGGAACGGGTACGCCGATGGTATATCCGGTCCGGTCCACCGGGGAGAAGTTGCATACGGTGATGAGCTGGTTCCCCTTGGCGTCCTTGCGGATGAAGGCGATGGTATTGGCCTGGGCGTCGTCGGCCTCAATCCATTCAAAGCCCTCCCAGGAGAAGTCCACCTCCCACAGCTCCCGGTTCTGGAGATAGAAATTGTTGACCGCTTTGAAAAACGCGTGGAGCTGGCGGTAGGGCAGGGTCCACTCCTGCTCAGGGTCCAGCAGGTGCCAGTCCAGAGAGTGTTCATAGTGCCACTCGTTCCACTGCCCCAGCTCGGTGCCCATCATCAGCAGCTTTTTGCCGGGATGGGTGAGCATATACGTGTAAAAGGCCCGGATACCGGCAAATTTCTCCTCATTGGTTCCGGGTAGCTTTTCAAAGAGGGAGCCCTTCATGTGGACCACCTCGTCGTGGGAGAGGGGGAGTATGAAGTTCTCCGAAAAGGCGTAAAACAGGGAGAAGGTGATATCCCTGTGGTTAAACTGCCGGAAATAGGGGTCCAGCTTGATATAGTGGAGGATGTCATTCATCCAGCCCATATTCCATTTCAGGTTGAAGCCCAGGCCGCCCTGGTCCACCGGGTGGGACACGCCGGACCATGCGGTGGACTCTTCCGCCACCATGAGCACGTCCGGGTGGCTCATAAAGATATTGGTATTGAGCTTCTGCAGGAACTCCACTGCCTCCAGATTCTCATGTCCGCCGTGGATGTTGGGCATCCACGCCCCGTCCTGTCGGCCGTAGTCCAAGTAGAGCATGGAGGCCACCGCGTCCACCCGAAGGCCGTCGATGTGGTATTGCTCCAGCCAGAACATGGCGGAGGAGAACAGGAAAGAGCGCACCTCATTGCGGCCGTAGTCAAACACGCGGGTGCCCCAGTCGGCGTGCTCCCCCTTGCGGGGGTCGGCGTACTCGTAGCAGGCCTCGCCGTCAAATTCATACAGGCCGAAGGCGTCCTTGGGGAAATGGGCGGGCACCCAGTCCAGAATTACGCCGATGCCCGCCTGATGGAGCTGGTCAATGAGCCACATCAGGTCGTGGGGCGTACCGAAGCGGCTGGTGGCCGCGAAGTAGCCGGTGCACTGATAACCCCAGGAGGCGTCCAGCGGGTGCTCGGTAATGGGCATCAGCTCCACATGGGTGAAGCCCATCTCCTTCACGTAGGGCACCAGCCAATTGGCCATTTCCCGGTAGGAAAGCATCTGGTCCTCCCCCGTACGCCGCCAGGAGCCCAGATGGACCTCGTAAATATTCATGGGTGAATGATACACCGGGTGGTCTTTCCGGTATTTCAGCCAGGTCTCGTCTCCCCACTGGTAGCCCGACAGGTCGTACAGCTTGGAGGCGTTGCCCGGGCGGGTCTCGGCGTGGAAGGCATAGGGGTCCGACTTGGCCAGCACCCGTCCGTCCCTGGCTTCAATGGAAAACTTGTAGGTGTCGTACTGCTGAAGGCCGGGGATAAACCCCTCCCACACACCGCCTCCCACAGAATCCAGAAGGTGGCTGAGCTGGTTCCAGCCGTTGAAATCCCCCATGACGCCCACTGCCTTGGCATGGGGAGCCCACACCCGGAAGCGGTAGCCCGCCTGTCCGTCCACCTGATCCGGGTGGGCGCCCAGGTATTCCTGAACCCGGACGGCCTGCCCGCTTAAAAATGCGTCCAGCACGGATACTTCCGAGGACTCGATCGGCGCTTTCGACATAGGTATCCACTCCTTGTTGGCAGAACTCCCCAAAACGAAGAAATTGAAGCGGGGACTTCTTGTCATTGGTAATAAATAAGCCCCAACTTCAAACAGGGCTATTTGTATAAATTATACAACCTTTTGGCCCGAACGTCAAGACACATCCGGGGGAGAAAGCATAAATTTTCCACAAAAGAGCAATCTTTGGCTGTTCAAAACCTACAAAATGGAAGAATCAGGTATTCATCAGAGACGGGATATCCAATAATCGGAATATACCCCAGATTATAGCTCCCAATACGGTTCCCCGGCGCTTTTTGCAGGCACTACCTTAGCACAAAAATACTGTCCGATACAAGGGATTTCCGCCAGAGGCGCCGCGGGAATTTTCCGGGGCGGAGCCTTTCCTGCACCTGGACCGGCAGACTCTTTGGCGTACGGCAGGCGTACAGCGGCCGTACTGCCGCCGGCATACGCTTTTTTGCGGCGGCAGGTCCCCGGCTGCGCCTACAGGTCAAAGAAGCTCAACTGACGGTTTCCATAGCCCCGCCGGTAGGCAGAGGTAATGTGGTCCATGCGGCAGAGCAGTCCCAGCTCCGCACAGCGGCGGGAAAAAACCTCCCAAAGCCGCCCCGCCCGGGGGCTGGGGCACTCATAGCGTTCCCCATACTGCCGCAGATATCGGACAGAGAGATTCCGTTCGGGAAAGGCGGCTTCCAGCTGTCCCAGGAAGAACTCCCGCTGGCCCGGACGCATGGTGACGCCGAAGGCCGGATAGACAAAACGGGCTCCGGCTTTGGCGGCGGCTTCCGCTACCGCCAGGACGTTTTCCACGCTGTCTTCCAGGAAGGGCAGCACCGGCATCAGAAGCACACCGGTGAAAATACCCGCCTCAGAGAGCTTCCGCACAGCCTCCAGCCGCCGGTCCGGAGCCGGGGCACGGGGCTCCAGCCTGGCGGCCAGGGCCGTGTCAGTGGTGGTGATGGTTATTTTGCACAGGACGGGCACATGTTCCCCCATCATTGATAAAATATCCGTGTCCCGGAGGATCAGGTCGCTTTTCGTGGCGATGGTCACGCCAAACTGAAAAGCGTCCAGCAGCTCCAGGGCCCGGCGGGTGAGTTGCAGCTCTGCTTCAAAGGGATTATAGGGGTCGGACATGGAACCCATGCCGGCAATGCCGGGCCGAATCTTCCGACGCAGCTCGTCCCGCAGCAGAGGGAGGGCGTTTTCCTTGGCGCGCACCTGGTCGAACCGGTCGATGCGGTAGCAGTCGCTGCGGGAATCGCAGTAGATGCAGCCATGGCAGCAGCCCCGATAAAGATTGACGGTGTGGTCTGAGCCGAACCACGCGGTGCTTTTATTGCGGATTAAAAGATGTTTGGCCGGAATATATTCCATAAAATACTCCTTACCCCTGTACCTGCAAAGGATAAGGGGGAGGGCCCTGCCCGGGCGCTCCCCCTGCTTTGCGAACGGCTCTCCGGTTCCGGGTTCTGCGCGGTGCGGCGGGAGCCGCTTTGTCAGGAAACAGACCGGAAAGCAAAAAAACGCTGGCCAAAATAGTTGAGGACAGTGTACAGACCCATGCCGCCCAGCTTGGCAAGGCGCTCCTGCCAGAGGGCGGAAATGGCGGTCCGGCCCAGAATCCAGCCGGCAGCGGGCTGGGCCAGGGCGTAGGCCAGGACATAGCATGCCGCCACATTGACGGCAAACTTCACCGCCGAGGGGAGAAAGGCCGCCTCGCTGTGGAACGTGAAGCGGCGGTTCAGGAAAAAGCTCATCACCGCGCCGGCGGCGTAGGCAATGGCAGTGGATGGCCAGTAGCCCAGCCCCTCCAGCAGGAACATCAGCGCCATGGACAGCAGGGTGTTGCCCACCCCTACCAGCAGGAATTTGGGAATGCTCCTGTCAATCAGCCGCGCCATGCTCGTCCTCCAGAACCTCCCGCAGCAGAAAGCGGGGGCGGCCCTTGGTCTCCAGATAGATCTTTCCGATATATTCGCCGATAACTCCCAGCGACAGGAGCACCAATCCCCCGATGGCCCATACCGAGCAGATGACGCTGGCCCAGCCGATGATGGTGGCGCCCCGGGCCCAGCGGACAATGGAGTAGACCAGCATGGCGATGCTCACCAGAAAAATCAGGAAGCCCAGCAGGGTAATATACCGGATGGGCTTCACCGACAGGGAGGTAATGCCCTCCATGGCGAAGGAGAGCATCTTTTTCAGGGGATATTTGCTCTCCCCGGCAAAGCGCTCCCCCCGCTCATATTCCACGATGGCGGAGGGATACCCCACCATGGGCACGATGCCCCGCAAAAAGAGGTTGACCTCCTGAAACTCCGCCAGCCCCTCCAGGGCCCGGCGGGACAGAAGGCGGTAGTCGGCGTGGTTGAATACGGTCTCCGCCCCCATGAAATTCATCAGCCGGTAAAAGGCCTCCGCGGTAAAACGCTTAAAGAAGGTGTCCTTTTTCCGGGAGGAGCGCACGCCGTAGACCACGTCGCACCCGTCGTAATACCGGGCGACCATGGCGTCCACGGCGTCAATGTCGTCCTGGAGGTCCGCGTCCATGGAAATGGCCATGTCACAGCGGTCCCTGGCGGTCATGAGCCCGGCCAGCAGCGCGTTCTGATGTCCCCGGTTCCGGGACAGATCCGCGCCGGAAAAAAGAGGACAGCTCTGATGAAGCTGGCAGATCAGCTCCCAGGTCCTGTCCCTGGAGCCGTCGTTGACGAAAAGCACCCGGCTCCGGGGGGAGACCGTCCCGCCGGCGATGAGTTCCTCCAGCTTGGTCCGCAGACGCCGGGCAGTCTCGGGGAGCACCTCCTCTTCATTGTAGCAGGGGACGACAATATAGAGAATATCCTTCATAATCACAGCGAGGCCAGCAGCGCCTCCAAGTCCTCCTTGGAATATTCATAAGTTTTATCACAGAATTGGCAGGTGAGCTCCGCCCGGCCCTGTTCCTCAATCAGAGCAGTCAGCTCTTCCCGGCCCATGCTGATCAGAGCCCGCGTCACCCGGTCCCGGGAGCAATAACAGCGGTACTCCACCGGTTCCTGGGACAGCACCTCCAATTCAAAGGCGCTCAGGACCTGTTCCAGCAGCTCCAGCGGACCTCTGCCGTCCCGCAGAGCTCCCGTCACCGGCCCCACCTGCTCCACCCCCCGCTCCACGGCGGAGATCACCCCATCGTCCGCGCCGGGCAGCAGCTGAATGAGATAGCCGCCGGCGCAGAGCACCGACTGGTCCACGTCCACCAGCACCCCCAGGGCACAGGCGGTGGGAATCTGCTCGCTCTCGGCGAAATAGCGGGTGACGTCCTCGGCGATTTCCCCGGAGACCAGGGGGACGGAGCCCACATAGGGCTCCTTGAGGCACAGGTCTTTTATTACGGTCAGGGAGCCGTCCGTTCCAACGGCGGAGCCCACATCCAGCTTGGCGGGGCCCTTGAGGGGAAGGTCCACCAGGGGGTTCTGCACAAATCCCCGCACGTTTCCGGCGCTGTCCGAGACGGCGGTGATCCTCCCCAGGGGGCCGCCCCCCCTGAGCTGAAGGGTGACGGAGCCGTCCGGCTCCTTCAGCTGGTTTCCCATTATGGAGCAGGCCATCAGGGTCCGCCCCAGGGCGGCGGTGGCCACGGGAAGGGTTTTGTGGATCTGCCGGGCCCGCTCCACCAGGGCCCGCCCGGTGATGGCCGAGGCCTTTACCGGGGCGTTTTTCGCCAACACGCGGATAATGCTGTCTGCCATATCGTCAAAGTTCCTTTCTGGCGGCAAAAAAGACGCGCGGTTCGCCCGGTTTGGGGGCGCGCAGCTTCAGTGCGCCATATTGCCGGATGTGCCGGAAGCCCGCCTGCCGCAGCAGGTCCTCCAGCTGGCCGGTGGTATAGGCGTACTCCTCGTGGAGCTCCTCCCGGCGGTCCCACCGGCCGTCCTCCGCCAGGGTAAACAGGTCCAGACCATAGGTACACACGCGCCGCCGGGGGGAATATTCCGCCCGCCAGACCACGTAGGCGTCCTCCCGCTCGTCCAAAAACACCTGGCCGTCCAGGGCCTGGAGCTTCTCCGGCGTATTGATGTCAAAGAGAAACAGGCCGCCGGGCATCAAAAAAGTATGCACCCGCTGGAACGCCCTGGCCAGAACCGGCGGGCGGGTGACATAGTTGACGCTGTCCAGGCAGCAGACGCACGCGTCAATGGTGCCGTAGAGGTCCAGCCGCTCCATGCGCTGCTGAAGAAAGATGGGCGCAATGGGACAGGTCTCCCGGCATTTCTCCGCCGCCTGCGCCAGCATCTCCGCCGAACGGTCCACCCCGATCAGCTCATAGCCCCGCCGGGCCAGCTCCAGGGTCAGGCTCCCGGTGCCGCAGGCCAGGTCCAGCACCGTGTGTATAGGAATGGGACAGCGGGCAAACTGCCGCTCCAGATAGTCGGCCCAGCGGGGATAGTCCACGTCGGCGGTAAACCGGTCGTACTGGCCCGCCAAAAATTCATAGGCCATTGCCGTGCTCTGTCTCTTCCGGGGGCGTCTCCGGCCCGTGGTCCTCCGGGGCTGCCTGCGCCTCTCCGGACGCCTGCGCCGGAGGTTCCCCCTGAGCCTCCTTAAGGCGGGGGAGCACTGCCTGATAGCCGTCGGCTCCATATTGGAGGGAGCGGTTCACCCGGCTGATGGTGGCGCTGGAGGCCCCGGTGCGCTCCAGAATGTCGTTGTAGATCATACCGCCGGACAGGAGCATGGCCACCTCGAAGCGCTGCTCCATGGCCCGCAGCTCTGCCACGGTGCACAGGTCGGAGAAAAAATTTTTGCACTCCTCCAGATTTTGAAGGGTCAGAATCGCCTGGTAGAGCAGGTCGTTCCGCGCCCGCTTTTCATTTTTTGTCATTGGTCCGGTCGTCCTCCCGAGCAGTCGTTATGGGGTATGCCATCGCTATTTTACCAAAGTGAAGTAAGAAAGTAAACCACTTTTTCACCCTTTTCCGGCGGGAACATAGAATAAGGCGGCAGACGATTCAAAAGGAGGGGCGCTTTATGGGAAAAGATGTCAGAGAGCAGGCACCTGTGGAGGTGGAGGCTCAGCAGTGGAAGCGGGTGTTGTGCTGGGAGGAGGAGCCGGTGCTGACCCTCTCGCTCCAATATCCCAAGCTGTCCGGGGACAGCCCCGGCCCGCGGAGGCTCAACCGCTATTATCAGCAGGCGGCCCGGCAGTGGCGTACCCGCTGGGAGGGAGCGCTCTTTCGGGAGGCCCAGGAGACGGCCCGGGCCTTGCGCGCCGCCTCTCGGCCCTTCCGTCCCTGGGAAGCCAGCCTGACTTTCCAGGTTACATGCCGGGAGGAGCGCCTGCTGAGCATCTGCCTGGACGCCTATGAGTATGCCGGAGGCGCCCATGGCCTCACCGTCCGGCAGGGGGATACCTGGGAGCTGCCCGGCGGCACCCCCCGGTCCCTGGCCTCCTTTTTCCCGCCCCGCTGCCGCTGGCGGCGGCGGGTGCTGGAACAGGTGCAGCGGGAGATCCAGCGGCGGCTGGCCTCGGGAGAATCCTGTTTTGACCCCAACTGGCAGGCGCTTATTCTGCGGGAGTTCGACCCGGAGCGCTTTTACTGCACCCCGGAAGGCCCGGCGGTCTTTTACCCCCTGTATTCCATTGCCCCCTACGCCGAAGGAATTCCGGTGTTCCCCCTGGTCTGCGACAGCGAAAAATTGCAGGAGACCTCTTGCCCTCAGTCAAAAACCGCGCTATAATAAAATCGCAGTGGGCCGTCCGGCCGGCTGCGCAGGCTGTGCGCGGGAAAAGGCCAATGCGCGAATCCCCGCGCAGGAGGGAACATGGTAAAAGCAATTGTAGGGGCCAACTGGGGAGACGAGGGCAAGGGCAAGATCACCGACCTGCTGGCGGAGGAGTCCGATGTGGTGGTCCGCTTTCAAGGTGGAGCCAACGCGGGACACACGATTATCTGCAACTACGGCAAGTTCGCCTTGCATCAGCTCCCCTCGGGGGTGTTCTATCCCCACACCGTCAACATCATCGGAAACGGAGTTGCGCTGGACGTGCCCAAGCTGACGGCGGAGCTGGAGCATCTGTCCGCGGGGAAGGTCCCCCCGCCGAGGCTCATTGTGGACCAGCGCGCCCAGATTCTCATGCCCTACCACGTACTCCTGGACGAGTATGAGGAGGAGCGCCTGGCGGGAGCGGCCTTCGGGTCCACGCACTCGGGCATAGCCCCCTTCTATTCGGACAAGTATGCCAAAATCGGCATACAGGTGGCCGACCTCTGGGATGAGGACCGGCTGCTGGAGCAGCTGGAGCATGTGTGCGTCCTGAAAAATGTGCTCATGGAGCACCTCTACCACAAGCCCCTGCTGGAGCCCAGGGTTCTGCTGGAGCAGCTGCGGAGCTACCGGGCCGCGCTGGAGCCCTACGTGGGGGACGCGGTGGCCTATGTGCACCGGGCTCTGGCGGAAGGCAAGCGGATTCTGCTGGAGGGACAGCTGGGCTCCATGAAGGACCCCTCTCTGGGCATCTGTCCCTTTACCACCTCCTCCCACACCCTGGCGGGTTTCGGCACCGTGGGCGGCGGGGTGCCCCCTACGGCGATTACAGACGTGGTGTGCGTCTCCAAGGCCTACTCCTCCGCGGTGGGAGCGGGGGCCTTTGTGTCGGAGCTCTTTGGAGACGAGGCGGAGGAGCTTCGCCGTCGGGGCGGCGACGCGGGAGAGTATGGCGCCACTACCGGGCGGCCCCGACGGGTGGGCTGGTTTGACGCGGTAGCCACTCGGTACGGCTGCATGGTCCAGGGGGCCACAGAGGTAGTCCTCACTGCCGTCGACTGCCTGGGCTACCTAGATGAGCTGAAGGTCTGCACCGAATATGAGATTGACGGCCAGGTGACGGAGGATTTCCCGGTGCCTGCCCTGCTGGACAGAGCCAGGCCGGTATACACCGTCCTGCCCGGCTGGAAGTGCGATATCCGGGGGATAACGGATTATGACGCCCTCCCCCAGGCGGCAAAGGACTACGTCGATTTGATTGAACGGCAGATCAAATGTCCCATCCGCCTGGTGTCCACGGGCCCCCGGCGGCATGAGATCGCGGTGCGGAAATAGCGGAAAAGCCATTTTTTAAGGTGGAAAAGTCCGGCTGGAGCCGCGAATATAGGATGTTTACCTTCAGATGATCCTGCAAATACGAGCGGGTCCTTTGCCTTTTATCCAGGCAAAGGACCCGCTTTCAGCCTGTCGAAAAAGGTCTCTGGCCTTTTTCGACAAAAGGGATACGGCCTGCCGCGCGCACCCTTTGGGCACACTTGCAGGCCGAGAAGTGTCATTTTCGAGGCACATGTCCCCGAAAATGACCGATTTTGACTTTATTTTGCCGCCCTCGGGCGGCAAAACTCTGCGAGGCTTTCCCACGGGGGAAGTTTTTCAACAGACTGCGAGCGGGTTTTTTGCCTTTTATCCAGGCAAAGGACCCGCTCTTTCCATTGTTCCGCGTAATTTGCCGGCAGCGCCCTACTGCGTTGAGTCCTTCTGCTCAGGCTCCTGCACCAGCAGCTGGGCGGAAACCAGCTCCAGCTGTTCCTTTTTGCGGTACTGGTCGGTGAGGCTGTTCCATTCCGCCGCAGGCTTGGGCTGGCCCCGGAAGGCCGCCTTCAGCAGGACCGGCGTCAGCACGGCACAGCCCACCACAGTAATCACAATCGGAGTCATCATGGCCTGGCTGAGCACACCCATGGACAGGCCCCGGTTGGCCACAATCAGCGCCACCTCGCCCCGGCAGGCCATGCCTGTGCCCACCTGCATGCACTCGGCGGGCCGGAATCCACACAGCCGGGCGCCGAGACCGCAGCCAATCACCTTGGAGAGCACGGCCGTCGCCAGCAGCAGCAGAGAAAACGCCATCAGACCTCCGCTGAGGGCGGGCAGCTCCACCTTGATACCGATGCCGGAAAAGAATACCGGCGTCAGCAGTAAGTAGCTCAGAGGCTCAAATTTTGACTGAATATACTGGGCCTTGGGCGTGGATGCCACCACCACCCCCGCTACAAACGCGCCGATGATATCCGCCACACCGAAGAATTCCTCCGCGCAATAGGCCAGCAGCAGGCAGAGCACAAAGGCCAGCACCGGATACCGCCGGAGATTCTTCCCTTTGGCGTGCTCGATCATCCAGCGGAACAGGCGGACCGCGCCGAACGCCGCCGCCACGGAGAACACGAAGAAGAGCAGGATCTTCAGCAGCACCAGCAGCAGATGGGTCTCCGAGCCCGCCATGCTGGATACCACGGTCAGGGCCACCAGCCCCAGTACATCGTCAATAAGGGCGGCGGCCAGAATGGTGCTGCCCACCTTGGTGTCCAGCCGCCCCAGCTCCTTCAGTGTCTCCACCGTGATGCTGACGGAAGTGGCCGTCAGCACTGTCCCCAGGAAAATATTCTCCAGGAAAGTATTTTCCGGCAGCCAGCCGGCCTGCCCGGCCAGCCAACCGAAGCCCGTCCCCATCACCATGGGCACCAGCACGCCGCACAGAGCCACGCAGAAGCCGGCTTTTCCGGCGCTGCGCAGCTCCCGCAGGTCGGTGCCCATGCCGGCGGCAAACAAGATTACAATGACGCCCAATTCGCTGAGCTGGGAGAGAAAGGCCGTCTCTGAAAGAACGTTCAGCATGGCGGGTCCCAGCACCAGTCCCGCCAGCAGCGCTCCTACGACCCGGGGCATCTGAAATTTTCCGGTGAAAATACCCAGGAGCTTGGTGCTCAATAAGATTAACGCCAAATCCAACAGGTAATGATAAGACATGCCGCTCCTCCCTCTCCAAAACTGCGGGGACAGCCCCCGGCGTCTTTTCGGACTTCATCGCCGGCGCGCTTGCGCGGCGGACATATCCGTCGGGGCATGCCCGACGGATAAAAAGACCCAATTGTCTGTTCCATTGGGCTGACTTTATCATAGTCATTTTTTGTGGATTTGCAAGAGACAATCTGCACGAAAACGCCGGCCGTCCCGCTCCGGTCTTTCAGCGCTTCTCTTCACTGCTCCGGAAGGGACGGCAGAAATACTGCTTGCCTTCCCCCGTGAGTCTGTGTTAAAGTATCTGTGGCGCGCCGCCGGCCTTTGTTCGCTCCGGCGCGCGTATTCCACGCTTTGTTTTTTCAGCGGGCCTGTCCCCCGCGCCCGCATAGCGGACAGACAGATGAGGTGAGGCAATCCGATGAGAATGAGAAAAAAGCCCAACCTGGTCCCGCGGATGGAGCGCTGCGCCAGGGTGCTGCTCCCCACAAGCCCCGATGAGGCGGAGCAGCGCGGCCGTTGGCGGGAGCTCCTGCCCGGCGCCGAGGAACTGCGACTGGAGCTGGGATGCGGAAAGGGCCGTTTTACGGTAGAGACGGCGGCGCAGAATCCCGGCGTGCTTTTTATCGCCGTCGAGCGGGTTCCCGACGCCATGGTCGTCGCCATGGAGCGGGCGGTGGCGCTGGACCTGAACAATGTCTTTTTCCTGAGCGACGACGTGGCCCGCCTGCCCCTGTACTTTGCCCCGGAAGAGGTAGACCGCATTTACATCAATTTCTGCGACCCCTGGCCGGGCAACCGCCACGCCAAACGCCGGCTGACCAGCAGGGGATTTTTGCAGATATACCGCCAGGTCCTGCGGATGGGCGGAGAAATTCACTTCAAAACCGACAACCGGGACCTGTTTGAGTGGTCGCTGCTTCAATTTCCCGACGCGGGTTACGCGCTTACTCAGGTAACGCGGAATCTCCACGCCAGCGGTATCTGCGGCGTTATGACCGATTATGAGGAAAAATTCCACAACCTGGGCACCCCCATTAACCGCTGTGTGGCCATTCTGGAACCGTTGCAGCTGGAGCCTGTTCCGTCTTTGGAGACCGCCGCCCACAGCAATCATACGCATTTCTGACGGACATAGTCGGCGGGCGGGTGGAGCAGAGCCCTTCGTTCCCGCCCCCGCTTCCCTTCTTGCCATGAATTCTCAGGATTGCCGTAAATCCGGAAGGAGCCGCCATGCTCACACCGATTCTGGACCCCGCCGCCCCTCAGCCCCTTTACGAACAGCTCTACCGGCATATCCGCGGAGAAATTGAGGCCGGCCGCCTCTCCGCCGGAGAGCGGCTGCCCTCCAAACGGGCCCTGGCCGCCCATCTGAAAGTCAGCGTCGTCACGGTAGAGGGAGCGTACAGCCAGCTTCTGGCGGAAGGCTATCTGCACTCCGCCCCCAAACGCGGTTTTTTTGTGGAGGCATTTGAGCACCGCTCTCCTCCGGAGACGGCCCCGCCCGCCGCTATTCCGCCTCCGGCGGCGGCGCGGCCCGCCTTTCCCTATGATTTCTCCACCAACGCAGTAGATACCGCCCTGTTTCCCTTCTCCACCTGGGCCAAGCTCATGCGGGAAGTTCTCACCAGCCGGGCGGCGGAGCTGCTCTCCGCCGCCCACCCCCAGGGTGTGCCGGAACTGCGCAGGGCCATTGCCCAGCACCTGTACCGCTTCCGGGGAATCCGGGCGGACCCGGAGCAGATCGTGGTGGGCGCCGGCTCCCAATATCTGATCGGCCTGCTGGTTCAGCTTCTGGGCCGGGAAGGGCTCTACGGGGTGGAAGACCCCGGATACACCAAGACCTGCCGGGTGCTCACCGGCAGCGGCGCTCAGGTGCGCCCCCTGCCCCTGGACGCGCAGGGCCTGCGGGTGGACACCCTGGCGGCGGCCAAGGTCCGGGTGGTCCACGTGACCCCCTCTCACCATTTTCCCCTGGGTATCATCATGCCTGCCGTCCGGCGTGGGGCCCTGTTGGGCTGGGCCATGGACGCGCCCGGGCGGTATATCCTGGAAGACGACTACGACAGCGAATTCCGCTTCTCCGGCCTCCCCATTCCCGCCCTCCAGAGTCTGGACCGCGGAGAGCGGGTGGTCTATGTCAACACCTTTGCCAAGAGCCTGGCGCCCTCCCTGCGGGTCAGTTATATGGTCCTGCCTCCCCACCTGCTGGAACGGTGGCGGCGGGAGTTCTGGTTTTATTCCAGCACCGTCCCCTCCTTTGAGCAGTACGCCCTGGCCCTGTTCATGGAACGGGGGCACTTTGAACGGCACATTGCCCGGGCCCGGGCTCAGTACAAGGCCCGGCGGGAAGCGCTTCTGGCCGCGGCGCGGGACACCGGCCTGCTGGAAGCCGGTTCCTTCGCCGGGGGAGCCGCAGGGCTGCACCTGCTCCTGTGGATGTGCCTGGGATACAGTGAAACAGAGCTGGTCCGCCGGGCGGCGGAGGCCGGGGTAGGCGTAGCCCCCCTCTCCGCCTGCGACCTGAGTCCCGCTCCGCCGGAGCGTCCGCCGGCGCTGATTTTGGGTTATACCCGCACTGCCGCGGAGGATATGGCCCCGGCGTTGCTACGCCTGAAACAGGCGTGGGGTTTTTAGCGCTTAGGAGAAGGAATAAAGAAACCCGTCAGCCTCCTGTGATATCAGGGCTGGCGGGTTTTCCTGTGCTGTTTTCTTTCGTTTTTCCCTGAGCATTACCGTGTTTTTAAGAAAAGGAACGGGGAGCAGATTTGTAAAAAGCACACTTGCCCGGAGGTATAACAGAATACGGATTCTGTTGTAAAGCGAAAAAAGCGAAACAAAAAAGCACGAAAAATAGAATCAGGCAAGGCTAAACTGTCCCTGCCTGGTCCATATTCCATGCTTTTCTTATACAACTATAAAAAAGAACCGAAAATGCGCTTGAAAATTTAATCGAAATATGCTAATATATTGCCGCTATACCGTGGCAGTCACGAACTTTTAGCCGCGGTTAATAATGGTTTACAACAGAATCCGTATTCTGTTATCCGGCAAGGAGGCGCGGCATGGAAAATT
>CANDFO010000003.1 GCA_947384055.1 uncultured Flavonifractor sp. | reverse complement strand
AGTTACACCAGTTGACATAAAGCGGCAACCTGTTACAATATGAGTAGAGCATATCGGAGGGGGTGCAGGCCATGGAAGAAAAACAGCTGGCCCGGGACGTGCTGGAACAGGTGAGCCGGGCTGTCGTGGGCAAACATGAGGTGCTGGTGAAGGTCCTCCTGGCTGTTTTGGCGGGGGGACATATCCTGATGGAGGATATTCCCGGCGTAGGTAAGACCACCATGGCTCTGGCCTTCTCCAAAGCTCTGAATCTGCGGTATGGGCGGGTACAGTTCACTCCCGACGTGATGCCGTCGGATATTACCGGCTTCTCCCTTTATAACAA
This sequence comes from uncultured Flavonifractor sp., assembly GCA_947384055.1. GTDB lineage: Bacteria > Bacillota > Clostridia > Oscillospirales > Oscillospiraceae > CANAAV01. Next base: position 75,428 of record CANDFO010000003.1, on the reverse strand, counting down.
AACCACCGGGCAGATGGAATATCAGCCGGGGGCGGTGCTGTGCAATCTCTTTCTGGCGGATGAGCTCAACCGGGCCACCAGCCGCACCCAGTCCGCCCTGTTGGAAGCGATGGAGGAGGGGCAGGTCACGGTGGATGGCACGGCTCACCCGACGCCTCAGCCCTTCCTGGTCATCGCCACCCAAAACCCTGCCGGGGCCTCGGGTACTCAGCCTCTGCCTGACTCCCAGCTGGACCGGTTTATGGTGCGCCTGTCTATCGGATATCCCGACCCCGTCCATGAGATAGAAATGCTCCGCCGCAGGCAGGCGGGCAATCCCCTGGACCGGGTGGAAAAGGTCATGGACCGGAACATCCTGGCGGAGCTGCGCCGCCGGTGTACTCAGGTCTACGTGTCTGATCCGGTTCTGGAGTATATTGTCCGGCTGGTAGGGGCTACCCGGAACCACCCCGCTATCCTTCAGGGGGGCAGTCCCCGGGCCGCCCTCGCTTTGACCTCTATGGCCCGGGCCGCGGCCCTGGTCCAGGGGCGGGACTACGTAATCCCCGAAGATGTGCGGCGGATTTTTCCTGACGTAATCGTTCACCGGCTCATACTCTCCCCCAGAGCAGAGCCGGGAAGCGGCAATCAGCTGGCGGCGGCGCTGATCAAATCTGTTCCCGCCCCTCAGCTCCGGTAGGTCGCTATGGTCCATCGCCGGATTGCCTATTTGGGCGCTTTGGGGTGCGCCCTGCTTTTTCAGGTCTTTTTTCAGGACTATTTTTCCACTTTCCTGCTGGCCGCGGTACTTCTGCTCCCCGTAGCGGCGCTGATGCTGAGCCTGCCTGGGATGCTTCTGTGCACTGTGGAGCTCTCCCCCTCCGCCCCCACGGTGGTCCGGGGAGAGGCCGCTCAGTTTCGGGCCGTTCTCCAAGTGCCCGCCAAGCTCCCTATCGCACGGGTTCGTCTGACCCTTCGATGGGTCAACCAGCTTACCGGAGAAAAGCAGGCCCTTCGGCGGGACCTTTGGGGCGGCGGGGCCGTCTTTTTTCTGGATGTCCCCACCCGGCATTGCGGGCAGCTGACCTGCACCGTCCAAAAAGCCCGTGTCTGCGGCCTGTTGGGGCTGCTCTCCCTGCCGGTGCGCACCTGCGGTCAGGCGGAAGTGCTGGTGCTCCCCGTTCCCGTTGACCCCGGCCGGCCTCCCGACCCCGCCGGGCTGGAGCAGCGGGGCGCCGCTCTCCGTCCCCGGCCCGGCGGCGGACCGGGAGAGGACTACGAGCTGCGGGTCTACCGGCCCGGCGACCCTATGAAGAGCGTCCACTGGAAGCTCTCCTCCAAACACGACGAGCTGGTGGTGCGGGAGGTGCTGGAGCCTGCCCGGGCAGAGCTCTGTCTGACCTTTGACCACTTTGGTTCCCTGGAGGATATGGACAAAACTCTGGACCATACGGCGGCTCTGTCCCGCCTGCTGCTGGAGGAAGGGCGGCCCCATCGCCTGCTGTGGGCTCATCCGTCCACTGGTGAGCTTCAGGACTGCCCGGTAGAGAGCGCCCGGACCCTGTTGGCGGCTCTGGCCGCGGCACTGTCCTGTCCTGTCCCTCCGGCAGGGCGCTCTGTTTTGGAAGCGCCCCCTCAGCCCGGCGTCTGCTGTCTCCACGTGGGTCCCCAAGGGCTGGAAGGAGGGGAACATCCATGATTTCAGCGAAAAAAAAATTCGCTCCACCGGAAAAACGCAGTCTCCTAACCGTTCTGCTGGATGGTATCCTGCTGTTTTTGGCCCTGTGGGGCGCGATATCTTCCTTTTCCTCCGCATTTTCTCTCCAGGTTCGGCCCGGGCCGCTGCTGCTGGGGTGCCTTTTGTGCGCTCTGGGAGGTCTTATTATCTGCTCTCTGCCCAGATACCGCTGGGTGCTTCTCCTTTCCGCCGCTCTGGGGTGGGGCTGGACTCTCTGGCGGCTGTGGGACACCCTTCTGCTGGGGGAGATCTCCCTGCGCTGTTCGGTGGTCAACACCTTTGTCGCCAAATTAGAGGCAGGGGAATATATTCAGCCTGTCGCACAGCTGCCCGACACCGTGTGGCTGGACGCCTGCACCGCCCTGGTCCTCATGGCGGCGATGCCCCTGGCCCTGCTGCTGGGAGCGGCCGTTATACGCCGGCGGTCTTTTTGCCTGACGGCCTTGCTCACCCTGCCTTTTCTGGCTGTCCCCCTGTCCATCACTGTCACCCCCGCCTGGCTTCCCCTGATGATGGTGCTGGTCTGCTGGGGTACTCTGCTGCTGTCCTCCCTGACGGTACGGGCCGGACGGACACATTACGACCGTACACGGCTGATCACTCTGCCCGCCTGCGCCCTGGCCCTGGCCCTGCTGACAGTGGCTATGCCCCGGGAGACCTATCGGCGGCCCGCCTGGGCCGACACTGCCGGCGAGAGGGCCGTTAGCTGGGCGGTGCGGGTCAGTGAGACCTGGCTTCCCGGCCTGGAGCTCTTCGGCGGCGGACCCGCGGAGGCGGACCAGCACGTGGATCTGGCGGAAGCCGGCCCCCTGCGCTATACCGGACGGACCGTGCTGGACGTACGCAGTCCAGACCTGCGGGGACCGGTTTATCTTCGGGGCTTTTCCAGTGCCGTCTATGACGGAACCAGCTGGGAGCCCCTGGAGGAGGAGGATTATCAGAACCTGACCCCTCTCCACAGTCTGGAGGATTACCGTCTCTTTTACGGGGAGACTCCTCAGTCTGAAACTGACACCGGTGAAGCAGGCGGCACGGTCTTTCCGGACGTGACGGACATGCTGGGCATCCAGCCCATGAATTTTCCCGCCCTGGCCCATCGGGAGACCTTCCCCGGTCAGTCCTATGCCAAGGTGACGGTCCGCAACACAGGGGCCGCCTCCGGCTATGTGTATGTGCCCTATCATATCCTCACCGCCCCCCGGGAGCTCTCCGGGGCGCATTTCGTCCAGGACGCCTATCTGTCCTCCGAAAAGGGCTTTGACTCCCACACCTTTTACGTGATGCCCGCCTGTTCTCCCTCCTCCGGAAGCCGGCTGAGCTACGGCAGTAACGAGAGTCTGGCGGAGCGGAACTACGCGGATTTTGTGAATAAAGTCTACTGTCAGGTTCCGGAGGAGTTATACCAGCCCCTGCTGGAGTGGTTTTTCCGCTGTCTCAACGACCCGGAACATACTCTGCCCGACGGCGCGGAAAACGAGCATTATCAGGCTCTTTTTTACGAAATTTACAGCGACGCACACTTGTGCGGGCTGATACGGGACATGCTGGCCTATCAGTACGTCTACGACCCGAATACCCCTGCCGCGCCGGAGGGAGAGGATTTTGTGCTGTATTTCCTCACGCAGAGCCGCCGGGGATACTGCATGCACTTTGCCAGCGCCGCCGCTCTGCTCCTGCGGGCCATGGGGGTTCCCGCCCGATATGTGTCGGGCTATGTGGCCGATATTCCCGCCTCCGGCCGGGCGCAGGTCCCCGATTCCAACGCCCACGCCTGGATTGAAATTTATGTCTCCGGCTACGGCTGGCACCCCGTTGAGATGACGCCCACCTATGCCGGAGGAGAGCCGGGGCTCAGCGGCGTCGAAACCCGGGCCACAGCCGCGCCTCAGCCTTCGGGAACACCTGCACCCGTCTCAACGCCCGGCGCTTCTTTTACACCGCCTCCCGTCACTCCTGCTCCCACTCCCCGGCAGACAGAAGCAACTTCTCCGCCCTTACGGGCCGCGGGCATTGCCGCGGCAGCTCTGCTGGCGCTGGCCCTGCCGTTTCTGCGGAGGATTCTGGCCCGCCGTATCCGCGCAAGGCTCTTCGCAAGACCGGATACCAACCGGGCCGTGCTCCATATCTACCGCTATCTGGAGCATCTGTCCCGCCGGGGCGGGGGGATCCCCCCGGAGGTTAAAACGCTGGCCGAAAAAGCCCTCTTCAGCCCCCACACCCTGACAGAGGAGGAGCGGAACACCGCCGCTTCTCTGGCCGCTGAGGAGGCCGCCCGACTGGATGCACGGCTGCCTGCCGTTCGCCGGCTGGCTCTGCGGTATTGGTTTGGTCTGTACTAGTGCTCCATGCAGTCAAAAATAGCTGTCTTCCCCGGACAGGCAAGATTTTGTCCCCACCCGCATATCCATAGGCAGTATGGAACAGGCATGGGGGTGGAGAAATGGTTCGATTGCTGGGAAAACAGCGGATACGGGACCTGCTGCTGGGGATGGCGCTGCTGTGCGCTACCCTGGCGCTGATCCTCTACCCGGGGGAGTCCATGCAGGCGGCAAAAGACGGGCTGGCCCTCTGCTATAATGTGATCATTCCCTCCCTCTTTCCCTTTTTTGTGCTCTCTTCCCTGGTGGTAGAGCTGGGACTGGCCGGATACCTGGGGCGGATGCTGGAGGGTATCATGCGTCCGCTGTTTAATGTAGGGGGCGCCTGTGCCTCCGCCTTTGCGCTTGGCTTTATCGGCGGCTACCCTGTAGGAGCCAGAACTGCCATTGACCTCTATCAAAAGGGCATGTGCACCAAAACCGAAGCCGAGCGCCTGCTGGCCTTCTGCAACAACTCCGGCCCCGCTTTTATCTTTGGGGTTGTGGGAACCGGAATTTTTTCCAGCAGCCGGGTAGGGCTTCTTCTCTACCTGGCCCACGCCCTGGCCTCCGCCTGTATCGGCATGATCTTCCGGTTTTACAAAGCCGTTCCCGGCGGACGGAACGCTCAGCCCAAGCCGAGGCCGCAGTTCCACGCCCAGCGGTTTTCCGCCGCATTTACCGGTTCCATCAAAAATTCTTTCCTGTCCACCCTGAATATCTGCGCCTTCGTCGTCTTTTTTACGGTGGTAATCAAGCTCCTTTTTCTCTCCGGTTTTCTTCCCGGGCTGGCCCGGCTGGTGGGAACCCTTCTGGCTCCGCTGGGTTTTACCCAGGCCTGGGCGGAGCGTCTGCTGACCGGAGTTATCGAGCTCTCCTCCGGCGTGTGGACCCTGGCCGGGGACGGGGCGCTGGCCGGGCGCATGTCCATGGCGGCGTTCATGCTGGGCTGGGCCGGCGTATCGGTCCACTGCCAGGTGCTCTCCTTTATCGGAGACAGCGGACTGTCCGCAGGCACCTATCTGGTAGGGAAAATACTCCACGGCGGACTGTCCGCCCTGTTCGTCTCGGGATTGACCAGACTGTTTCCATTGGAGGCCCCGGTATCCGTCTACCTGGCCGACCAGGTGGACGGCATCGCCGCCTTGGATTTCCATACCGCTCTGACCATCTCCATTGTCTGCGCCTGGGTTGTGTTCCTGCTGTTTTTGTTCCTGGCCGCCGCCGCCCTGAGAAAGGGGGTTGGCAAGCAGCGGCGGACTGTGGTATAATAAACACAAATTTCCACTTTCAGCCTGCCGTTTTATATCCGTCTGAACAGCAGGCGGCGCTATTGTAAATACCCTATCTCCACGGTATTCATCCTATGTTCATTTCAGGGCGGCAGGAGGATGTGCTATGCTCTTTCAAAAACATATTGAGCCCCGCTGTACTTACTGTGCCAGGGGCACCCAGCTGGAGTCAGATAAAATTCTCTGCGGCAGACACGGGGTAGTCAGTCCCGGCGGCAGCTGCCGTTCCTTCCAGTACGACCCGCTGAAGCGTGTGCCTCCGGCGCCTGCCGCCCCGGACTTCAGCCGTCTGAAGGATGAAGATTTTACCCTCTGACCGGCCAAATCACAGTTTTCTCTGCCAAGGCGAAAGCTGCGCCCCTAAACACGGCTTGAGCCTGTCGAAAAAGGCCTCCGGCCTGCCGCGCGTACTCTTTGGGTATACTTGCAGGCTGGGCAATGTCATTTCCCAGGCACATGTCCCCGAAAATGACCAATTCTGACTTTATTTTGCCGCCCAAGGGCGGCAAAACTCTGCGAGGCTTTCCCGCGGGAGAAGTTTTTCGACAGACTGAAACGACAGGGTTCTTACCGAATCCTGTCGTTTTTTTGAGGTAAGCGGTCAAAAACGATTTTCTCAAGTCTGCACCCAAAACCAAACCGGAGCCCAGCGCAGCGGGTCCGGTTTGGAGAGGAGGGGCAAGGGAGCAAAGTAAAAGAATCCCGTCCTTTGGACGGGATTCTAAAACGGAGCGGACTTTGCCCCGACGTGGCACCCCGAACTGGATTCGAACCAGCGGCCTTCCGCTTAGGAGGCGGACGCTCTATCCTGCTGAGCTATCGGGGCTTATTGATTTGTACGAGGCAACTTGAACCAGCACAATCCACACCAAGGGAGAAAAACGGATGAAGCTGTGTGTGCTTAAGAGGCGGACGCTCTGTTCCGGCCAGATCACGAACATGCATTAACGTTCAAGTAACGCCGATACATTGGCATTATATATCATCTGACCCGGACAGTCAACCAAGGAGCCCGCAAAATTTACGCAATCTTGAAAAATGCCCACGGCTGTCCTACCTCAAAACCGCTTTTTCACAGCACACCTGCCTGCCGGAAATTTTTGTCCCCTTCACTCCAAAATAGTGGAAATAATATTATAATTTTTGAAATGTTCTCCTGAAAATATTGCCCTTACCCCAAAAATTTGGTATAATAGAATAATATAAGATCCTGAGAAAAGAGGTGTCCCCTGGTATGAACTCTCCGGCCGATATCTGGACCAAAATTCTCTCTCTGATGGAGGGGGACATGACCTCTACCACGATCAATACGTGGTTTGACGACGCACAGGCTGTTTCACTGGATGAAAACCGCTTTGTGCTTCATACCCCCTCCAACTTCAAACGGGATATCATCAAATCCCGCTATCTGCCCGCGGTACAAAAAGCTCTGCGGGAGCTTTTTTCCGCCGACTTCGAGGTCGTCATCCTGGGGGAAGGAGAGCTGGACCAGCAGGTCAAATCCGTTGACGAGACCTTTATGCCCGGCACAGAGGAATACACCTTTGAGCGCTTTGTGGTGGGCGCCTCCAATAAATTTGCCCACGCAGCGGCGCAGTCGGTAGCCGACCGCCCGGGGCAGTCCTACAACCCCCTTTTCATCTACGGGGAATCCGGCCTTGGCAAAACCCACCTGCTCTACGCCATCGCCCACAAGCTCCACGCCAGCCACCCGGACTTCCGAATTCTGTATATTAAGGGCGATGCCTTTACCAACGAGCTGATTCAGGCCATCCGGGAAGGCCGCAACCAGGAATTCCGGGAGAAATACCGCTTTGCCGACGTATTTCTTATGGACGACGTACAATTTATCGCCGGAAAAGAGAGCTCTCAGGAGGAAATGTTTCACACATTTAATTCTCTCTATGAGGCGGGCCGGCAGATCGTTTTCACCGCCGACCGCCCCCCGAAAGAGATGCTCCGGCTGGACGACCGCCTGCGCACCCGTTTTGAATGGGGACTGCCTGTAGACATCCAGCCCCCCGACTATGAGACCCGGGTGGCTATCATCAAAAACAAGGCCATTCGCCGGGGCATGAACCTGCCGGACCCGGTACTCCAATACATTGCTGAAAATATTACCTCCAACGTCCGCCAGATTGAAGGCACCGTCAACAAAATTCTGGCCTTTCAGGAGCTGATGGGAGAAAATGTCAATGTAGAGACTGTCACCCGGGCCGTTCGGGATATGTTCAAAGACAAAGCCGATTTTCTCCCCTCCTCCGACGTGATCATTGAAGAAGTCAGTAAATTTTATAATATTGAGGCCGACGCCATACGCGGTCAGGGGCGCACCAAGGACACCGCTTTAGCCCGGCAAATCGCCATGTACCAGATCCGCCGCATGACCAATCTCTCCCTGAAAGAGATCGGCCGGGAATTCGGCGACCGAGATCACTCCACCGTTATGCACTCTATTGAGCGTATAGAAAAGCTTATGAAGCAGTCCCCCGAAGTGGCCGAAGTCATCAAAGACATCAATACCAATATCAACGCCCGATATGAGTAACCTTCCACATTTTGTGGATATGTGGAAAGAACCCTGTGCATAACTTTCCCTTCTTTTTTCTTCTGTGGAGAACACAGGATTTTTTCCACATACCCTGTGTAGGGTCAATCCCTGTTCTATCAACGGTTTCCGCTGTTTTTCCACAATATTTTTTCCTACGGCTTACTATTACGAACTATTATCCTTCCCTCTCCGCCGGAGAGGAGAAACGGAGGTTTACCGCTATGAAATTCACCTGCGAAAAAGCGCTGCTTCAAGCCGCCATTTCCACCGCCTCCCGGGCCGTCTCACCCAAAAGCTCTATCCCGGCTCTGGAAGGAATCCTCCTGGAGGCCGGCAGCGACCTGCGCTTAACCGGCTATAATCTGGAAACAGGCATCCGCACCATTGTATCCGCAGACATTACGGAGCCCGGCTCCATGGTTCTCGGGGCCCGTCTTTTCGGAGAAATCATCCGCAAACTTCCTGACGATATCATTACATTCCAGTCTGCCAATTACACAGTCAATATCAAATGCGGTATGAGTGAATTCAACATTATGGGTACCAGCTCGGAAGAATTCCCTGAACTGCCCTCTGTAGAGTATCAAAACACCCTGTTTATTCCTCAAAGCCGCCTGCGCTCCATGATCTCACAGACTCTCTTTGCCGTCAGCGACAATGAAAGCCGTCCCATCCACACCGGCTCTCTGTTTGAAGCGGAGGGAGATACCCTCACGGTAGTCTCGGTAGACGGCTACCGGCTGGCTCTCCGGCGGGAACCTATTGACAAAAAAGAGGGGGCCGATGCCTTCTCCTTCGTCGTTCCCGGTGCGGCGCTTTCCGAAGTGGAAAAAATCTGCGGGGATGTGGATGAAGACGCGTCTGTCATTCAGGGGGCCCGCCATGTAATGTTTAAGGTGGGAAATACCATGCTGGTAGCCCGCCGGCTGGAGGGAGAATTTCTGGCTTACCGCCAGGCCATCCCCCGCAATAATCCTATCCGGATTGAGGGGGATACCCGTATGCTGCTCTCCTCCATTGACCGGGTAAGCCTCATCATCAGCGACAAGCTGAAAAGTCCTCTGCGCTGTATATTTGACGAGAATGTGCTTCGACTGTCCACCAAAACCGCCATTGGAGACGCCAACGACATATGTCCCCTCAATGGAAACGGCGGCGGTTTAGAGATCGGCTTCAACAATAAATATTTGATGGACGCCTTAAAAGCCGCTCCCGCGGACCGGGTCCGGCTGGAGCTGTCCACCGGGGTCTCGCCCTGTGTAATTCTGCCGGTGGAGGGAGAAGAGAATTTTCTCTATATGGTTCTTCCCGTGCGCCTGAAGGCGGGGGAGTAGACGGTGATGGAAGAGAGACTTACAGCCATCAGAACCCCCTTCATTAAGCTGGAGGCGCTGCTGAAATTTGAGGGCTTGGCAGAGACCGGCGGAGAGGCCAAGGAGCTGATCCAGGAGGGCCGGGTCCGGGTAAACGGTGCGGTATGCACTCAGCGGGGGCGTAAGCTCCGGCCCGGAGACCGGGCGGAGCTGGACGGCACGGTATTGATCGTTCAATGATTCTCACATCCATTGAGCTGGAAAACTTCCGCAGCTATAACAGGCTGAAAGCCGAGTTTGCCCCGGGAGTCAACGTGATTTACGGAGAAAATGCCCAAGGAAAGACCAATCTGCTGGAGGCCGTGGCCTATCTGTCCACAGCGTCCTCCCACCGGGCCCGGTATGACCGGGAGCTGATTCAATTTGAACAGGACCACGCCTTTTTAACCGGAAAGCTGCGGAGCAGAGGACGGGAATTTACTTTAGAGGCCCGGCTTCAACGGGCCGGACGGCGGCAGCTGGTCTCCAACGGCATCCGGCTGAAAAGCGCGGCGGAGCTGTCCGGAATCCTGGCTACGGTGCTGTTTTGTCCGGAGGACCTCTATTTAATCCGGGAAGGAGCAGCAGTGCGGCGACGTTTTCTGGATACCTGTATTTGTCAGCTCCGGCCCCGGTACAGCGAGGCGCTGGCAGAATACCGGCGGCTCCATGAGCACAAGACCCGCATTCTGCGGGACTGGGAGGAAAAGCCCTCTCTGCTGGATACTTTGGATGAGTTCAGCCTGCGTATGGCGCAGACGGGGGCGGTGCTTATCCACTACCGGGCTCACTTTATAAAGCGCCTGCATGAGACGGCTCAGGCGATACACCGGGATTTTTCCGGCGGGCGGGAGGAGCTGGGGCTTCATTATGAGACCGTCAGCACAATTTCTGATCCGACTGCCCCCCAGAGAGAACTCTTTGCCCGGCTGATGGAACATCAGCAGAGCCACAGACAGGCGGAGCTGGAGGCCAGGCAGTGTCTGTCCGGTCCTCATAAGGATGACCTGGAGGTGTTGATCAACGATATCAGCGCCAAGGGATTTGCTTCGCAGGGGCAGACCCGCACCGCGGCGCTGTCTTTAAAACTGGCGTCCAGGGAGATCGTTCAGCAGGAGACCGGAGAATGGCCGGTTCTGCTTTTAGACGACGTGTTGAGCGAGCTGGACCAGAAACGGCAGGAATATGTGCTTCAGCGTATTACCGGAGGACAGGTTTTTATTACCTGCTGCGAGGATATGGGATTGGCACAGCTGGAACAGGGGAGAACGTTTTATGTACACGACGGGCAGCTGCTTCAAAACAGAACCGGTTAAAGAAGATGATTCTTTCCCGTTGAGGGAAAGTCGATGCTTCTCCCATGTTGGTTCCTGCTGAGATTTGGCTTGTCATGCCTCCAGCGGACCCCCTTCCCGTGGACCCATCCCCGGGCTGTTCTGTTTCCACGTCCCGGCGCTTTGCCCTTACTCCGTAACGGGCGAAGCGGCACGCTGTAGGAAACCGCCCTAAAGTCAAAAGAAAAGGACGCGGATCAATGTACCTTCATTTAGGACAGTCGGTAGTTGTCCCTTACCGGGATATCATTGGAATATTCGATTTGGACAATACAAGTTTCAGCAAGCGCACACGCAGAACGCTGGAACAGGCGGAGCGCAGAGGTCAGGTAGTCAATGTGTCGGAGGATCTTCCGAAATCCTTTATACTGTGCCAGTCGGATCAGGGTCCCCCGGTAATTTATCTCTCACAGCTGTCCACAGCGACACTGCGGGGCAGGGCGGAGAATATGAGTTTTGGAAGCGACAGCTTGACTGTATAAGAAGCGCAGACAGCAGGGCGGCCGGCCGCCCTTTCACATAACAGCCGCGGAAAGCGGTTATTGGAGGTATCTATGGAAGAGTTATACAACAGCGCTACCCAGGTAGACCACGAGTACGGCGCGTCTGAAATTCAGGTACTGGAGGGATTGGAAGCGGTCCGCAAGCGGCCCGGCATGTATATCGGCTCCACGTCAGAGAGCGGACTGCACCACCTGGTCTATGAGATAGTGGACAACTCCATTGACGAGGCTCTGGCAGGATATTGCGATGAAATCACAGTAAAAATCGGTGCGGGCGACATTATTACCGTCACCGATAATGGACGGGGCATCCCGGTGGATATGCAGGAGCAGACCGGCAAGCCCGCTCTGGAAGTGGTGTTTACCATTCTTCACGCAGGCGGAAAATTTGGCGGCGGCGGCTACAAGGTATCCGGCGGACTGCATGGAGTAGGCGCCAGCGTAGTCAACGCCCTTAGTCAGTGGCTGGAAGTGCGTGTGCACAAGGACGGAAAAATCTATGAGATGAAGTTTTCCCGGGGACAAGTCACCCAGGAGATGAAGATTGTCGGTGATACCCAGCGCCATGGAACGGAAGTAGTTTTTAAGCCGGACCCGGAGATGTTCGAGGTAACGGAATATAATTATGAGACGCTCCACACCCGCATGCGGGAGGAGGCGTTCTTAAACGCCGGTGTACGGATCCGCACCGTTGACGAGCGCCCCGGGCGGGAACAGACCGACGAAATGCACTACGCCGGGGGCATCCGGGAATTTGTCACCTGGCTGAACCGGGCAAAAACCCCAATCCATGAAAACGTGGTCTATATGGCAGGAGAGAAAGACGATTCTGTAGCAGAGGTGGCCTTTCAGTATAACGACGGCTATAATGAGACTATTATTTCTTTTGCCAACAATGTCCACACGCCGGAGGGCGGCATGCACGAAGAGGGCTTTAAGCGGGCTCTGACTACCGTACTCAACGCCTACGGCCGCAAGATGAAGATTTTGAAGGATGAGGAAAAAGTCTCCGGAGAGGACTGCCGGGAGGGAATTACCTGCGTCATCTCGGTAAAGCTCACCGACGCCCAGTTTGAAGGACAGACCAAGGCCAAGCTGGGCAACAGTGAGATCCGTGCCATGGTGGCAGGACTGGTCAGCGACCGGCTGGAGGAGTTTTTAGAGGAAAATCCCGCTGTGGGCCGGGCGATTCTGGATAAGGCGCTTATGGCCAACCGCGCCCGGGAAGCCGCCCGAAAAGCCCGGGAATCTATCCGTCGCAAAACTGCCCTGGGCGGGGCGGCCATGCCCGACAAGCTGCGGGACTGTAATGAAAATAATCCGGAGCTGACCGAGCTGTATATCGTCGAGGGCGATTCCGCCGGAGGCTCCGCCACCCAGGGGAGAGATTCCCGGTTTCAGGCTATTCTCCCTCTGTGGGGCAAAATGCTCAATGTGGAGAAGGCCAGAGCCGACAAGGTCTATGGAAACGACAAACTCCAGCCGGTGATTACCGCCCTGGGCGCGGGCATTGGAGATGACTTTGACCCAAACCGTCTTCGTTATCACAAAGTGATTATCATGGCCGATGCGGACGTGGACGGTTCTCATATCCGCACCCTGCTGCTGACCTTCTTTTTCCGCTTCATGCGACCCCTGATCGAGCAGGGCTATGTCTACGCGGCCGTGCCACCACTGTTTAAGCTGACCCGCGGCAAGACCACCCATCTGGCCTTCTCTGAGGAGGAGCGGGACGCCATTTCCGCCGAACTGCGGGGGGACAATCCCAACGCGAAAATTGAGATCAACCGATTTAAGGGCTTGGGCGAGATGAATCCCCATGAGCTGTGGGAGACCACTATGGACCCGGAGCGCCGCACGTTAAAACGCATTGAGCTGGACGATGCAGTTCTGGCGGACGCCACTTTTTCTGTCCTGATGGGAGAAAAGGTGGAGCCCCGCAAGGAATTTATTGAGCGCAACGCCAAATATGCGGTGAACCTGGACTATTGATGGGGAGCGCAATTCGATATCCTTTTTGGAGGAACGAGAAGGAGAATATAGAAGCATGACAAAAAAACCCCAATACGACCCGGAAGAGATTCGATTTCCGGACCAGAAAATTGTGCATTCGGCACTGGTGCCGGAGATGGAGCAGTCTTATATTGAATACGCCATGAGCGTGATTAAGGGCCGGGCCCTGCCCGATGTGCGGGACGGCCTGAAGCCGGTTCACCGGCGGATTCTCTATGCCATGTATGAGGATAATCTGACCCATGACCGGCCTTTTAAAAAATCGGCTACCTGCGTGGGCGACGTGCTGGGCCGCTACCACCCCCACGGGGACGCCAGCGTCTATGACGCGCTGGTCCGCCTGGCTCAGGACTTCTCCATGCGCTACCCGCTGGTAGACGGTCACGGAAACTTCGGCTCCGTGGACGGAGACCCGGCGGCGGCCTACCGGTATACCGAGGCGCGGCTGGACAGAATTTCCCAGGAAATGCTTCGGGATATTGAAAAGGATACGGTGAATTGGGACCCCAATTTTGACGAAAGCCGCAGGGAGCCGCGTGTACTGCCCAGCCGCTTTCCCAATCTGTTGGTAAACGGTTCCAGCGGCATTGCGGTAGGCATGGCCACCAACATTCCTCCCCACAACCTGCGGGAGGTGATCAATGCGGCTATCTGTGTACTGGACGACCCGGAAGCCACTCTGGACGATTTGATGGAGCACGTAAAGGGTCCTGACTTCCCCACCCGCGGCATGATTATGGGCCGGGCGGGTATCCGGCAGGCTTACGCTACCGGGCGGGGACATATTCGGGTCCGGGCCCGGACAGAATTTGAGGAATTCGGCAATAACCGCGTCCGTATCATCGTCACTGAAATTCCCTATCAGGTGAACAAGCGGATGCTGATTAAAAATATGGCCGACCAGGTGGAGGATAAGCGGCTGGACGGTATCTCCGCCATCCGGGACGAGTCCGACCGGAACGGCATGCGCATTGTCATTGAGCTGAAAAAAGACGCCAACGCCCAAGTGGTGCTCAACCGCCTTTTTGCCCAGACTCAGCTTCAGACTACCTTTGCTATCAATATGCTGGCGCTGGTGAACGACCAGTCCCAGCCGAAAATTCTCTCTCTGCGGCATATTTTAGATGAGTATCTGGCTTTCCAGGAGGAAGTCATTCTCCGCCGGACCAGATTTGACCTGAAAAAAGCCCAGGACCGGGCCCATCTGCTGGAGGGTCTGTTAATCGCCCAGGACAATATTGACGAGGTCATCCGGATTATCCGCACCAGCTATGACAATGCCAGGGACAATCTGATGGAGCGCTTTTCCCTGGACGAGGTACAGGCTCAGGCCATCTGTGATATGCGCCTGATTGCTCTCCAGGGTTTGAACCGGGAGAAGCTGGAGGCAGAGTATAAGGAGCTGGAGGAGCGCATTGCCTACTTCAACCGCCTGCTCAGCGATGAGGCTATGCTGCGGCAGGTGCTCAAGGATGAACTGCTCGAAATCCGGGACAAATATGGCGACGACCGTATGACGGAGATTGCCTTTGTTGAGGACGACCTGGATGTGGAGGACCTGATTGAAGAGGAATCCTGTGTCTTTACCCTTACGGCGGCGGGTTACATCAAGCGGACGCCGGTGTCCAGCTATAAAGCACAGCGGCGGGGTGGAAAGGGCATTACCGCCCAGTCTCTGAAAGAAGAGGACTATGTGGAATCGGTATTTACCGCCTCTACTCACGACTTTATTCTGTTCTTTACCAATAAGGGCCGGGTGCACCGGAAAAAGGGCTATCAGATTGCGGAGGCGGGCCGAACGGCCAAGGGCACCTATATCGGCAATGTGCTTCCGGTAGAAGCTGGAGAAAAAGTAACGGCGATGATCCACCTGCGGGAATTCCCGGAAAATCGCTATCTGACTATGGTGACGCGCAGCGGTACGGTAAAGCGTATTCAGCTCTCGGTGATCAATACCGCCCGAAAAGCGGGTATCCGCTGTATCACTCTGGATGAGGGGGACGATCTGATCTGTGTGCGGGAAACCGATGGGGAGCAGTGTATTCTCATCGCCACACATGACGGCATGTCCATCGCCTTTTTGGAGACTCAAGTGCGGTGTATGGGCCGGGACGCCTATGGCGTAAAAGGAATCAATCTGCGGCCCGGCGATTATGTAATCGGCGCGGCCCGGGCCAAACGGGAGCATCAGGTGCTGATGGTGACGGAAAACGGCTACGGAAAGCGCACCGCTATGGACGAATATATCCGGGCCGACGGCCCCCAGAGGCGGGGCGGATACGGTTTGAAGGGTTATCAGGTGACGGAAAAGACCGGTCCGGTGGTAGGCGTAAAGGTAGTCAGCGATGAGGATGATATTCTTGTCATCAACGACGCAGGCGTTATTATCCGTATGGCGGTGTCGGGAATCAGCACCTACGGCCGCTCTGCCCAGGGTGTAAAGCTGATGAATCTGGAAGAAGGGGTAAAGGTCATCTCTTTTGCCCGAACAGAGCATGAGGAGCCGGAAGAGGAGCCTGTTACGGAGGAAGCCGCAGAAGGCGGACCGGAGCGGACAGGGGAGTAAACGGTTATGGGCAGTATGATCTTTTCAACCATCGGGATGTTTACACCGGCCGGAGTTGAAATACTGGCCTTGGCAGTCTGTGTAATTTTAGCGGTGGTGTCAACCAGGGCGGTCAAAAAAGACGCGGCCGCCCAAAAAAGGAGAAAGGAGTCCCGACGGAAGCGCAGGGAGGAGCGCAGACCGCCGGGCCGCTCCGGAGACCAGCTGGATACCCTGTACCAGGCGGGGATTCTGACCCGTGAGGAATACGAAGAAAAAAAACAGCAGACAAGGAGAAGGTCATCGTGAAAAAGAAAACACTTTTTGTCCAGGCGCTGGCCCTTGGTCTGGCGGCGTCGATGGTACTGAGCGGCTGCGGGGATGCTGCCGCTCCCAGGGAGACGAAGGCGCCCACGCCGGCTCCAACAGCGGCGCCGACGGCCACACCGGAGCCGGATACCCCGAACTATTATAAGTTTAACACCTATCTGGATACGCTGAATTATCTCTATGATAATGTGGAGTATCTGAATAAATATTTCGCGGTAGTGGCCTATCAGGAGGAGTTCGCTGTGCTGGACGGCGGGGAGTACGGCGATATACAGATGAGCGTCGGCACGGCCATCGGAGACCCGACCAAGCGGATGGATACCTGCCTAGAGCTGGCGGAGGAGGAGCCGGAATATCCGGACATGGATGCCGCAATGAAGGCGCTGATACCGCTGGCCAAGAGCAATGAGGAGGCGCTGCTGGCCATTGCCAGCTACGCCCGCAGTGGGGACTGGCGGGAGGACGGCCTGGCAAAGGCGGCAGAGCTCCACGCGGCGCTGCTGCCTACAATTGACCCCTTTCTTGCTGCCTTGGCCGAGGCGGATAACCAGCTGAGCCTTCTGGATGAGTCTTTCCAGGAGGAAGAGCTGGACAGAATGCGGGAAAATAATGAGATGATCGCCTATTATACCAATATTTTGCTGAAAAATGCGGCAGATTTCTATGCGGTGGCTTGCGCGGAGGGAAATATCAGCGGTGAGCAGATTATTCCCATGAATATGGATGAACTGAGCGCCGCCGCCGGGCAGGTAGCGGATACGGGAGCGCTGCTGCTGGAGGCACTGGGGGATAAAGAGCAGCGGCAAAAAACCGAAAAGCTGAATTATATGAATGAAGATGACTTGAAATATCAGTTTTTCCGCACGTATCAGGTCCATGTGAATGGCATTGTCAGTTATGTGGAAGAGGCTATGCAGTATGCCGGAAATGGAAAAGATATTTCGGGAAGCCTGGAATTTTTGGAGATGAATTATTCGGACCTAATCTCTGATTATAATGACTATATTGTAGGATAGCGCCTATGAAACATGTGACCATTTACACGGACGGGGCCTGTTCCGGCAATCCGGGGCCCGGCGGCTGGGGCGCTATTCTCCAATATGGGGAGCATCAGAAGGAGCTCTCCGGCGGAGCGCCCTCCACCACCAATAACCGGATGGAGCTGACAGGGGTGATCGCGGCGCTGGAGGCGCTGAAAACACCCTGTGAGGTAGAGCTCTATTCTGATTCCAAGTATGTAATTGACGCTCTTCAAAAGGGCTGGGCGGAAGGTTGGCGGAAGCGCGGATGGATCAAGCCGGACAAAAAACCTGCTTTAAACCCGGATCTCTGGGAGAGGCTGCTGGAGCTGTGCGCCCGGCATACGGTGCGTCTGCACTGGGTCAAGGGCCATGCCCAAAATGAATTTAACAACCGCTGTGACGAACTGGCCGTAGCGGAAAGCAAAAAATTTAAAAAGGACTGACCGCCGAAAAGTTCGCTGAGTTCGACCTGCCCCGCCAGGGCAGGTCGAACTTTGGTTTCTTTTCTTTCAGACAAATCCCCGACAGCGCGGGTCCGGCGGGGTTTTTGAGTTTTTAGCTGGGCATTGTCTCTTTGTGGAAGTACTCTTGCTGAAGCATATACTACCCTGTTAACGCCGGGGAAACAAGGCCCTGGTTTTTTTCTGTTCGGGTTTAGAGAAAAGACTTGACGGAAGGGGGAATTGCGTGTAATATATTGATTGTAACCTTTTGTAATCATTATTACAGACTTGTTACAATTTAAATATTACAGAATGATAATAGAGATAAAGGAGGCGGCCCTCCAAATGGATGAAATCCTATATCAGCCTAATTCCCCTGTGAGGAGAAGACCAAACGCCGCGCCGGACCTGCCTGAGTCCGCTGTACACTGGAAAGAACGGTGGGAGGAAGGCGCCGAAGCCCTGCGGCAGGCAATAAAAAACCTGCGCTTAAAGTTGGATGAGGCTACGGCGGGAGGCCGCCGCCTGGTCAACCCGGTGCATTTTTTCGCGGTGGCGGCGGTAGTGGGCGTGGCCGCGGTAGTAAGCACGGTGTATACACCCAGCTATGCGGTGACAATGGACGGCGTGCCTCTGGGTGTGGTCCGGAATCCACAGGTTTTTGAGGAAGTCGTGGACCGGGTAGAAGCCAGGGCGGAGAGCATTCTTGGCCGCGGCTATGTACTGGAAGGGGAGCCAGCCTTTGACTTTGCGCTCTCTGAACGTGGAGAGCTTACCGATGTGCGTGAGATTGAGGAATATCTCTTCCATCAGATTGATGAGATCATGAGCAGTTATGTGCTGAAGGTAGACGGTCAGTTCATTGGTGCGGCGCTGGAAGAGAGCAGCTTGGAGGAACTGCTGAAAGAGGTAAAGGCCCCTTATGTGACGGAGAATACCGTTTCTTCCGACTTTACCTCCCGGGTGACGGTCTTTCAGGAGTATACGCCCACGGACGTCAACCTGGATCTGGAGGCCATGTTTGCCCAACTGACGGAAAATACCAACGGTCAGACTACCTATGAGGTAGTCAAGGGCGATACCTTTATGCAGATTGCCCTGGACAATGGCATGACAGTTCGGGAGATGCAGGAACTGAACCCCGATATCAATATTGACCTGATCCATATTGGCCAGCTGCTGAACATTCGGGAGGAAATTCCTTTCCTGTCGGTAACGACCGTAGACCGTTTGACCTATCATGAGCCTATCGAGTGTCCGGTGGAACAGCTGGAGGACAGCTCCATGTATCAGGGGGAAACCCGGGTTATTGAGGCGGGCATACCCGGTGAAGCTCTGGTAACGGCTGATGTGACCTATGTTAACGGCAGGGAACAGGACCGGGAAATTTTGGAGAGCGAAACGCTCAGCGAGCCTACCACGCGGGTAATTGCGGTGGGAACCAAAGTACGACCCTCCTGGTATCCCAACGGATACTTTATCTGGCCGGTATATGGACATATTACCTCCCGCTTTGGCTATCGCTCCATCTTCGGCTCCTACAGCTATCACGGCGGCATTGATATTGCCACCGCCTATGGCACCGGCATCGCCGCCGCTGACGGCGGAACCGTTACCTTCGCGGGCCGCGCCACCGGATACAACTGGAGTTATGGCAATCTGGTAATTGTGGACCACGGCAACGGCAAGCAGACCTATTATGGACACTGCTCCAGTATTCTGGTTTCCGCGGGAGACCATGTGTACCAGGGGCAGACCATTGCGCGGGTAGGCAGTACCGGCCGCTCTACGGGAAATCACTGCCACTTTGAGGTTAAAATCGGCGGCACTTCGGTAAATCCTCTGGCCTATCTGAGCTGACATCATTCAATTTGGCCATGCCCTGTCCCAATATGGGACAGGGCATGTTTTTTGACGCCGGACAGAATTGCGGTTGCAGGTCAGAAAAAATATTTCCCGAACGACAGCTTCCGCCTTGTTTTGCGGAAATCTGTGCTACTATATAGATATTACCAGTATTTCCCATACATAAGAGGAGGACCGATCATGAGTTTACTGCATAGAAAAGGTCTGTTTGAAAGCGGCCGGGTCCTGTTTTTGCCGATCGGGTCCATCACTCCCAATCCGGACCAGCCCAGACGGGATTTTTCACCGGAAGGTCTGGAGGAACTTTCCGCCAGTATTCGGGAGCATGGCGTTCTACAGCCTCTGTCTGTCCGTCGGATTCCCGGCGGCTATGAGCTGGTTTCCGGTGAACGCCGTCTGCGGGCTTCCAAGCTGGCGGGCCTGTCGCAGGTGCCCTGTATTGTTGTGACGGTGGACAGCGAGGGCTCCTCTCTGCTGGCGCTGGTGGAAAATCTCCAGCGCCGGGATTTGGATTTTGTAGAAGAGGCCGCTGCTTTAGCAAAGCTGATCCAGACCTATGGGCTTTCCCAGGAGGAGGCGGCCCGCCGTATTGGAAAGTCTCAATCTGCGGTGGCAAACAAGCTGCGGCTTCTACGGCTGGCGCCAGAGGTGCTGTCCCTTTTGCGGGAGCACGGGTGTACGGAGCGTCATGCCCGGGCACTGCTGCGGATTGAGGACACAGCGCTTCGGCTGGAAGCGGCACGGACTTTGGTGGAGCGTGGCCTGACAGTCAGCCAGACGGAGGAGCTGGTGGAGGAGCTTTTGACGGACCCCGTCCCCCCGCCCCGGCGAAAGCCATCTTATATTGTCCGGGATGTACGGCTGTTTTTGAACACTGTCACCAAGGGCCTTTCCATTATGAAGAGCGCGGGGGTGGATGCCGCCTGTGACCGGCAGGAGACGGCGGACTCCATTCTTTTGACCATCCGTATTCCCAAGCAGATGCGAATTTAATTAGAGTTTTTCTGTGATATGGAGGAGCGCCCTGTTTTTTGGTATAGGGGACTCCATCCGGAATTTTCTTTCCTCCTTGTTTTTGCGGATGTTTCACGTGAAACATCCGCGCTTTTTTGACCGCTGAAGTCTGTTGTTTTCAGGTATGCCGGTGACAGATACTCTGTTTCACGTGAAACAATCAGGAAAGAGGTAAGCTCCATAAAGCAATGGATCCAGATTGGGAATTATTTTGAACGAATGGTCTTGCTTTACCTGCCTGCCAGCATTATAATAGAGCTTGTTCCCATACAGAGAAAGGAAAGAGGACAGGTGTGTTATGGCAAAGACCATTGCAATCGTAAATCAAAAGGGCGGCGTAGGCAAGACAACCACCTGTGTTAATCTGTCTGCGGCCCTGAAAAATCTTGGATGCCGGGTACTGGCCTGTGATTTTGACCCCCAGGCTAATACCACTTCCGGCTTTGGCGTGGACAAGACCGCCTCTCCCAACGTGTATGACCTGTTGCTCAACGGCGCCGGCCCACGAAAAGCTGTGGTCTCTACTCCCTATGGAGATGTACTCCCGTCCAGCAAGGCTTTGGCAGGCGCTTCCATAGAGATGATCTCTATGGAGGGGAGGGAATACCGTCTGCGGACTGCTTTAGAGGAGCTTCAAGGGGATTATGACTACATTTTTGTGGACTGTCCTCCTTCGCTGGAGATGCTGACTGTCAACGCCCTGTGCGCGGCAGACACGGTGCTGGTACCGGTTCAATGTGAGTACTATGCCCTGGAGGGGCTCAGCGACCTGCTTTCCACCATCCGTATTGTAAAACGCTCTTTGAATCCCGGAATCAGCCTGGAGGGGGTGGTGCTGACGATGTACGACGGCCGAACCAACCTGTCTATGCAGGTGTCCGAAGAGGTCAAGCGCCATTTTCCCGGTCAGGTCTATGCCACAGTGATTCCCCGCAACGTGCGCCTCAGCGAGGCCCCCAGTCACGGCAAGCCCGTATCAGCTTACGACGCATTTTCCCGGGGTACGGAAGCATATGACCAGCTGGCCCGGGAGCTGATGGAACACAATGGACAGGCTGTTCAGAAGTGAGCGGCGAACGATAGAAACAGCATTCATAAAAATGGTTAAAGGAGGAGCTTATGGCATCAGAACGCGGCCTGGGCAAGGGCCTGGGCGCACTTTTGGGGGATGCCGCCTTGCAGACTCAGGAGGGCGGTTCGCTCTCTCTTCCCATTTCCCAGGTGGAACCGGGGGTAAAGCAGCCCCGCAAGCGGTTCGATGAGGAGAGCCTGGCAGATTTGGCCGATTCAATTCGCACCCATGGGGTAATTCAGCCTCTCAGCGTCCGCCGACTGTCCTCGGGCTATTATCAGATTATCGCCGGGGAGCGGCGCTGGCGGGCGGCAAAGCTGGCGGGACTGACAGAGATACCCGCCGTGATTCTGGAAGCCGACGACCGAAAGGTAATGGAGCTGGGTCTGATTGAAAATCTTCAGCGGGAGGATTTGAATCCCATGGAGGAGGCCGGAGGCTACCGGGCGCTGATTGAGGAGTACGGCCTTACACAGGAGGAGGTGGCCCAGCGGGTGGGCCGGTCCCGGCCGGCGGTGGCCAACGCCCTGCGGCTTCTGGCGCTGCCGGATTCGGTCTGCCTGCTGCTGGAAGAAGGGAGGCTTTCCGCCGGACATGCCAGGGCGATTCTCTCGGCCCCCAGCGGGGATTGCCAAAAAAAACTGGCCCAGAAGGTCGTAGCGGAGGACCTGTCTGTCCGACAGACTGAGGCGCTGGCCCGCCGCTTAACCAAGAGCCAGGAGGAGGAGACGGACGGCGAAAGTGGTGAAAAAGCAGATCCCATGAAGCTCTACCGGGATGCCGCCGCCAAGGACCTGAGCACCCACTGGGGCCGCAAGGTGTCCATCACCATGGGAGCCAAAAAAGGCAAGGTGGAAATTGAGTTTTACAATGACGAGGACCTG
This sequence comes from uncultured Flavonifractor sp., assembly GCA_947384055.1. Classification (GTDB taxonomy): domain Bacteria; phylum Bacillota; class Clostridia; order Oscillospirales; family Oscillospiraceae; genus CANAAV01. The sequence continues at coordinate 53,133 of CANDFO010000003.1, read as the reverse complement.
ACTCTCCTGCTGGAACAGCTGGAAAACCACTCAGCGGGCAGGAAAGGAGGCGGGGTTCCGTGAATACCGAACAGGAGCACACCGCCAATGACCTCCAGCACGAGGCGGAACACACTCGGCCTCACAAACGAGGATCGGTTATGGTCTATCTGGCGGTCCTCTTTGCGGCAGCGTTTCTGTTGCTGCTGCTGTCTTACTTTATGCAGCAGCGAATCAATCGGGAGACGCTGGATGACCTGCAAAAGACCTCCACCTCGGCAGTCCAGTCTCTGGAAAACTTAATTGAGGAGCGGGACCGCCTGGTTCAGGAGCGTCAGACGCTGGAGGAGCAGCTGGAACAGCTGGAACGTCAGTCTGAAACACTCCAGACCCAGCTGGATGCCGCTGCCGGAGATACCGCGCAGGCAGAACAGGCGGCTCAGGCAGCCCAGGCCCAGGCCCAGGCTCTCCAGATTCTTAACGAGGTGCGGGCCCTCTACAATCAGCACCGCAACCGGGAGGCCAGGGCGCTGCTGGAGGAGTACCCGGATTTAGAGGCCCGGCTGGAGGACTTTACCCAGGGAATGAGCCAGGAGGAGCGGGAGCTTTATAACCCGCTGGAGTCCTATCGGGCACTTGCGGGGTGGCTGAATCCATAAACACCTGACCAAGTCTCCACACACCGGGTTGGCCCTGTTCCCGCATATCTGCCCGGTTTTCCCTATGCGCTTTGTTTCACGTGAAACAGCCCGGCGGACCATGGGAGGGCAGCGGAAAATAATATGAGGTGAAAAGTATGATAGACATTAAATTCCTCCGGGAGAACCCGGAAGCCGTAAAAGAGAACATTAAGAAAAAATTCCAAGAGGATAAACTCCCCCTGGTAGACCGGGTAATTGCCCTGGACAAGGAGAACCGGGATACCATCCAGGAGGCCCAGAATCTGCGCACCCAGCGCAACGCCCTGTCCAAGCAGGTTGGCATACTCATGGGGCAGGCTAAAAAATCCAACGACCCGGCTAAGCTGGAAGAGGCCGAGCGTCTGAAGCGGCAGGTATCCGACGACGCCCAGCGGCTGGCGGAGTTGGAAAAGCGGGAGAGCGAGCTGGCCGAAGAGATCCGGAAAATCATGATGGTAATTCCCCAGATAATTGACCCGTCGGTACCCATTGGACCGGACGACTCCGCCAATGTGGAGGTAGAGCGCTTTGGAGAGCCCGTGACCCCGTCCTTCCCCATCCCCTATCACACAGAGATTATGGAATCTCTGGCCGGCATTGACATGGACGCCGCCGGGCGGGTATCCGGCTCCGGATTTTACTATCTGCTGGGGGACGTGGCCCGGCTCCACGAGGCGGTGCTGGCCTATGCCCGGGACTTTATGATTGACAAGGGCTTTACCTTCTGCATTCCACCCTTTATGATCCACGGCAACGTGGTGGAGGGCGTCATGTCTTTTGCGGACATGGAGGCCATGATGTATAAGATTGAGGGAGAGGACCTCTACCTGATCGGCACCTCTGAGCACTCCATGATCGGCCGCTTTATTGACCAGATTCTCCCGGAGAGCTCGCTGCCCCAGACCCTGACCTCCTACTCCCCCTGCTTCCGCAAGGAGAAAGGCTCCCACGGTATTGAGGAGCGGGGAGTTTACCGCATTCACCAGTTTGAAAAGCAGGAGATGATTGTGGTATGCAGGCCGGAGGACTCTATGGACTGGTATGAGAAGATGTGGCGCTACTCGGTGGAGCTCTTCCGCTCCATGGATATTCCAGTGCGCCAGCTGGAGTGCTGTTCCGGAGATCTGGCGGACCTGAAGGTTAAATCCTGCGATATCGAGGCCTGGTCGCCCCGTCAGCAGAAGTATTTTGAAGTGTGCTCCTGCTCCAATCTGGGGGACGCCCAGTCCCGCCGCCTGAAAATCCGCGCCAAGGGGAGCGACGGAAAAACCTATCTTCCCCACACCCTGAACAATACGGTAGTGGCTCCGCCCCGGATGCTCATTGCCCTGTTGGAGAACAACCTGTGCGAGGACGGGAGCGTCACAGTGCCCCAGGTTCTGCGGCCCTACATGGGCGGCAAAGAGCGGCTGACACCGGCCAAATCATAGAGCGTAATCAGCCGTCCTGAAGAGAGCCTGTGAACCGTTTTCAAATGCCCGGGCCAAACGCCCGAACAGGGCAGTCTCGGTTTGGATTTCATAGGCAAATATCGCGCGTTATATGCAGGCGGGCAAAATTCCTTTGAAGAACAGCCGTACTGTTTTCAAATTATTCGACTATATAACGGAGGGACGACGGAACCAGCCGCAGGGACGGCTGGTTCCGGTTTCCATAACCGGAAAGGAGGCACGGCCGTGGCTCAAGAGGAAAAACATGCTGATGTGGAAAAACCGGAAGGACAGGAGAAATTTACACCCGCGTCCCCTGCCAAACGCACCGCCGCCTGGGTAGGGGTGGTATATATGGTTTTACTGGTGCTGCTGAATCTATATCCCTTTTATAGCGGCGGAACCTACTTGACCGGAGTAGGACCTCTGCTGGTGTGCCCTGGTGCAGCGGGCATGGCGGTGCTGTGCCTGCTCCAGCTGCGGCAGGCGGAATGTCCCGCGTGGAAGCGCTGCGTGCTGGCGGTGCTGGCCGTGCTGTGTGTCCTTGTGGTTCTACTGGGGCTGGCGGACGGTCTGCCCGCCCTGATTGCCGGTCTGGGGGGGCAGACATATGGATGAGGTTATGGAGCTGCTGACCCGGGGACTGGAAGAGCTGGGCCTGTCCGGTGGGATTCCCTCCGGTTCCGCCGAACAGCTGGAGACCTATGGCCGGCTCCTGCTGGAAAAAAACAAGGTGATGAACCTGACGGCTATTACAGACCCGGTGGACGTGGTGAACCTCCATATGCTGGACTGTGCCGCACTTTTGCGCATGCCCGGCATGGAGTTTCAGGGAAAGCGGCTGCTGGATGTGGGAACCGGCGCGGGTTTTCCGGGGATGGTGCTGAAAATCCTCCAGCCCAGCCTGGACGTCACACTGTTGGACAGTCTGAACAAACGGTTGGACTGGCTGGCGGAGGTCTGTGCCCGGCTGGAGCTGGAGGGGATTCGTACACTCCACGCTCGGGCGGAGGAGCAGGCCCACAAGCCCGGATTTCGGGACGGCTTTGATATCGTGACCTCCCGGGCTGTGGCTCCGCTGGAACTTTTATGCGAGCTCTGCCTGCCCTTTGTCAGGACAGGGGGCGCGTTTCTGGCCATGAAGAGTGTGGATTGCGACGGGGAGATCTCCAGGGCTGCCCGGGGGATTCAGACCCTGGGGGGTGTTCTGCGCCCCGGATGGAACTACGCCATTCCCGGTACGCAGATTACACACCGGGTTGTGCACATAGAAAAAATAGCCCCTGGGCCCAAGGGCTTCCCCAGGCGGTGGGCGAAAATCCAGAAGGCTCCGCTGTAGCCGCCGTTTTATAACCGACAAATTCCATCCATAGGCAGGCGCTGTCAGGAGCGGACACGCCGACGGCACAGAGAGAAAAGGAGAAACAGGAATGGCCGAATTAACCCCTATGCGCAAGCAGTACAGAAAAATAAAGGACCTTCATCCGGACTGTATCCTGTTTTTCCGCCTGGGGGACTTTTATGAGATGTTCGACGAGGATGCGGTTTTGGCGTCCAAGGAGCTGGAGCTTACCCTGACGAGCCGGGACCGAAGCAAGCCCCAGGAGGAGCGCACCCCCATGTGCGGCGTGCCCTACCACTCTGCCGACGCCTATATTGCCCGCCTCATCGCCCGGGGCTATAAAGTAGCCATCTGCGAACAGATGGAGGACCCGGCCCAGGCCAAGGGTCTGGTGGACCGGGAGGTGATCCGCATTGTAACGCCAGGCACAGTAATCGACACCTCCATGCTGGAAGAGGGCCGGAACAACTATATCTGTTCCCTCTACCGGGACAGCCAGGGCACGGGCCTGTGCTTCTGCGATATATCCACAGGGGAGTGCGCCGCCGCCGACTTTGCCCCCGGCGGAGAGGGAGAGGAGCATCTTTTCAACGAGCTGAGCCGCTTTTCTCCCCGGGAGGCGGTGCTCAGCGACGGGGCGTGGTCGGATGAAAACCTGCTGCAATATCTGAAGCGGACGTTGGAATGCCGCTGTGAAAACGGGGGAGAGGCCCGCTTTCGGGAGGATGCCGCCGAAACCCTGGTGCGGAAGCAGTTTAAAGAGGGACTGGAAGAGCTTCCCCAGGGGAACACCCATGGGCTCCAGGCCGTCGGCGGACTGCTGAGCTATCTCTACGAGACCCAGAAGACGGACCTGTCCCATATCGCCGCTCTGCGGTATCTCACCTGCGGTCAGTTCATGGAGCTGGACGCCACTGCCCGGCGGACACTGGAGCTCGCGCAGACCATGCGGGGGGGCGAAAAGCGGGGAAGCCTGCTGGGTGTGCTGGACAAGACCCGCACACCCATGGGACACCGGCTCATCCGGGCATGGATGGAGCGTCCCCTGCTCTCTCCGGGGGCCATCAGCCGCCGGCTGTCCGCGGTGGGTGAGCTGACGGGGGACGCCATCGGCCGGGAGGAGCTGATTCTCTGCCTGCGGGAGGTCGGAGACCTGGAGCGGCTGATCGGGCGGATTGTCTACGGCACGGCCGGGGGCCGGGACCTGGCGGCCCTGTCCAGGGGATTGGGAAGGCTGCCTGCCCTGCGGGAGAGGCTGGAGCCCTATTCCTCCGCGCTGCTGAGGACTCTGCGGGAGGAGCTGGACGACCTGCGGGAGCTGCGGGCGCTGATCGACAGCGCCATTGTGGATGAGCCTCCCTTTTCCGTCCGGGAGGGCGGCATAATCCGGGCCGGTTTCAGCCAGGAGGTGGACCGCCTGCGGGACATTATGGCCAACGGCAAGGGCATGGTGGCCGCGGTAGAGGCCCGGGAAAAAGAGCGCACCGGGATTAAAAGTCTGAAGGTAGGCTTCAATAAGGTATTTGGCTACTACATCGAGGTGTCCAAATCCTACTATGACCAGGTGCCCCAGGACTATGTGCGCAAGCAGACTCTGGCCAACTGCGAGCGATATATCACCCAGGAGCTCAAAGACATGGAGCACACCATCCTCTCCGCTCAGGACCGGATTACCGCCCTGGAATACGAGCTGTTCTGTCAGGTTCGGGAGCAAACAGCAGCTCAGGTGGGGCGGGTTCAGCGCTCCGCGGCGGCGGCAGGGCAGATTGACGTGCTGACCTCTTTTGCGGCAGCAGCGGCGGAGTACGGATATTGCCGCCCGGAGGTGGACCTGTCGGGCAGGTTGGAAATTGTGGAGGGACGCCACCCAGTGGTGGAGCGGAGGCTGAAAAACAGCCTTTTTGTACCCAACGACACACGGATGGACGGGGGAGAGCACACCGCGGCCATTATCACCGGACCCAATATGGCGGGAAAGTCTACCTATATGCGCCAGGTGGCGCTGATTGTGCTAATGGCGCAGATGGGGTCTTTTGTGCCGGCCAAAGCCGCCCGGATTGGGATTGTAGACCGGGTGTTCACCCGCATCGGGGCCAGCGACGACGTGTCCGCCGGGCAGTCCACCTTTATGGTGGAGATGACCGAGGTGGCCGAGCTGCTGAAAAACGCCACGGACAAAAGCCTGCTGATTTTGGACGAGATCGGCCGGGGCACCTCCACCTATGACGGGATGGCCATTGCGCGGGCGGTGCTGGAGTACTGCGCCGACAAAAAGCGGCTGGGGGCAAAGACCCTCTTTGCCACCCACTATCACGAGCTGACCTGTCTGGAAGGGCAGCTCCCGGGAGTAAAAAATTACAATATTGCCGCTAAAAAGCGGAAGGACGACGTGATTTTCCTGCGAAAAATTGTCCGGGGAGGCGCGGACGAGAGCTTTGGCGTGGAGGTGGCGAAGCTGGCCGGCGTGCCGGAGCGGGTGGTACAGCGGGCCAGGCAGATTCTGGAGGAGCTGGAGGCCGGAGGGCCTCCGCGAGCCCCCGCCGCCTCGGAGAGCGCCGGGGAGGAGCAGGTGTCGCTGCTGGATATGGGGGCCGGGCGGATTGCAGAGCGCCTGCGGCAGGTGGATGTGAATACCCTGACCCCCATTGAGGCGATGAATCTTCTCTTTGAGCTGAAGCAGATGCTGTAGTAGTTCCGGTGTCCGGCTGCATAAGGGCGGCGGTTCCGCACCGGGGAAACCCGGCCGAAAAGGACAGCCGAAAGAAAGGAGAACCCGATGCCCCATATTGAACAGCTTTCCCCCCATGTGGCCGATTTAATTGCGGCCGGAGAGGTGGTAGAACGGCCGGCCAGCGTGGTAAAGGAGCTGATGGAGAACGCCGTGGACGCGGGCGCGGGGAGCGTCACGGTAGAAATTCAGCACGGCGGAATGACGCTGATCCGCGTAACCGACGACGGCTGCGGCATCGTGCCGGAGGAGGCTCCGTGCGCCTTTCTGCGCCACGCCACCAGCAAGCTGCGCAGTGAATTCGACCTGGAGGCCATTGGAACACTGGGCTTCCGGGGGGAGGCGCTGGCCGCCATAGCTGCGGTCTCCCGGGTGGAGCTTCTGACCCGGGCCCGGGGCGCGGAGCTGGGGACCAGTCTCTCTCTGGAGGGTGGAACCGTCCTTTCTCAGGAGGAGGCGGGATGTCCCCAGGGGACTACCATAGTGGTGCGAGACCTGTTCTACAACACCCCTGCCCGGCTGAAGTTTATGAAAAAAGACGCCGCCGAGGGCGCGGCCTGCTTCGCGGCGGTCCAGCGCACAGCCCTGTCGCACCCGGAGGTAAGCGTAAAGTTCCTGCGGGATGGCAGACAGGAGCTGCTTACGCCGGGGGACGGACTTTTGCAGAGCGCCCTGTATGCGGTGCTGGACCGGGACTTGGCCCTGGGGTTTATTCCCGTAAACGGCTCCGGCGAGGAGATGTCGGTAAGCGGATTTGTCTCGCTGCCCTCCTGCTGCAGGGGAACAAGAGGCTATCAGTTTTTCTTCGTCAACGGGCGGCACATCAAAAGCCGCACCATGCTGGCCGCGCTGGAGGAGGCCTATGCCAACCAGAAGATGGTGGGTAAATTCCCCGGCTGTGTACTGCACCTGACCTGTAAGCTCAGCACGGTGGATGTAAACGTCCACCCTACCAAGCAGGAGGTGAAGTTCGGCTCTGAGCGGCGGGTGTTCGAGGCGGTGTATTACGCAGTGCTTTCCGCGCTGGAAGCCGACCATACCCGGCCCCCGGCACAGGGCGCACCGGACCGGGATAAGATTCCTGCCGGGCAGAGCGCCGGCCGTATGAAAGCGGGGGCGGCCGGATATCCGGCGGACAGACGGGCAGGAAAGCCTTTCGCCACGGGACGGGGCGGGTTTCAGACCATGACCGCACAGGAGTTTTTGAAGCGTGAGGGAGGCCTGGCCGCGGCGCTGCCCCTGCACGACATAACCGCGTGCCAGGAGCGGGCCGGAGAGGGCGCCACCGGGCGGCCAAATGTTCCGACGGCCCGGCAGGAGAAATACGGTTTGTCCCGCAGCCGGGAGGAGGACGCATCCAAAGAGAGCGGGGAAACCGGAATACCCAGAGAAAGGCGTGTTCCGGCGGAAACACCGGAGGAGCTCTGCCGGGAGGCGGAGGAAACGGAGCTGGCGGAAGCACGGTCCTCCGGCGGCGGGGAGGCGTCTGCCGTGCCTCCGGAGCCCCAGTTGGAAGCCATGCCGGACCCCGTCTCCTGGCGTCTGGCGGGAGAGGTGCTCAACACCTATATCATTGTGGAGCAGGGAGACAGCGTCCTGTTCATTGACAAGCACGCCGCCCATGAGCGGATGAATTTTGACCGACTTAAAGCGGAGAGTTACCGCCCTATGGTCCAGGCGCTGCTGACGCCGGTGGTGTTTACGCCGCCACCGGAGGAGGGAGCTGCGCTGCTGGCGCATCTGTCCCTGCTGGAGCGGTTTGGGTTTGAGCTTGAGGACTTCGGCGGCGGCGCGCTGATTGTCCGGGCGGCGCCCGCGGACGTAGACGCCGGGGAGATTGAAGGGGCGCTGGCGGAGCTGGGAGTCAAGCTGCTGGCCACCGGCAGGGCCGACCCGGAGGCGGCCAGGGATGCGCTTTTGCACACAATGGCGTGCAAGGCCGCCATCAAGGGGGGACAAAAAAACGCCCGGCAGGAGCTGCTGCGGGTGGCTCAGGCGGTAATGGACGGACAGGTGAAATACTGCCCCCACGGGAGACCGGTGGCTGTAGAGCTCACCCGGAGACAGCTGGAGCGGCGGTTCGGACGGACCTGAGCAGGGTTGTCCGGGAAATTTCGCCCTTCGACCGGGTTCGACAGCTTTCCTCCAGGAAATGGTATATATTGGATACATCTTGACAGATAGAAAGGGTGCTTCCAAATGCAGAAAATCAACAATCTTCAGGACCTCTTCCTCCTCCGTGCGAGAAAAAACCGCGCCAATGTCACCATATTTTTGATGAACGGCTATCAGCTCCGGGGACAGATCACAGGGTACGACGCCTTTGTGGTGGTACTTATGACCGAGGGAAAGCAGCAGGTGATTTACAAACACGCAATTTCCACCATTGTGCCGGAAAAAATGATTCCGCTGAACACGGAGGAACCGGAGAGCTGAACTGTCAGGGAGCCGCTGAGTCAATGTTCATGTACGTGCAATGGGCGGGTATTCCGGCCCGCCGGGGCAGGAGACCTGCCGGTGCGCGCGTATGGATTGAGTCAGCGGCTCCGTTACCTGTGTCCATGAGGAAATGAATCGCGCGCGGAGAGCCCTTTGCCGCCTGACGGAGCGCTCAGTTTTCCTGCGCGTCCTCAGCAGCACAGGCTCTAAAGGTGGGACAAGCGGACAGGAAGAAATATCCACGAAATAAATTGTTGCAATTGGGCGTAAAAAGACGTAAAATAAAGCAATTCCATAGAAAGTGCCAGCAGAGGAAACGCAGTCCATGAAACAGAAAAAAGAAGGAATCGCCATCAGCCGCATCGTCACCTGTGTGCTGCTGCTGGCTGTACTGATCTACCTGGCGGGAGCGGCCTGGATGAGCCTTCAGGAGCCCTTCTCCACGTTTCTCTCCTACACCTGGGCGGTGGACGACACCGCGGAATGCACAGGCTATCTGGTGCGGGAAGAGACTGTGCTGGCCGGGAGCGGAGGGATTGTAGACCTGCTCCCCGACGAGGGAGAAAAAGTGGCCCGTGGCGAGACTGTGGCCCTGGTGTACCAGAGCGAGGCCGGGTTCGGCCGCCGCCAGACCCTTCAGGCGCTGGCGCTGGAGCGGGAACAGCTGCAATACGCTCTCCAGCACTTGGAGGGCGGGGGAGATACTGCCCAGCTCAGCCGGCAGGTAATTGAGGCCATTGTGGACCTGCGGGCCAGCGTGTCCGCCGGAAATCTGCACGCCCTGGAGGAGCAGACCATGTCTCTGCGCTCTCTGGTGTACCGGCGGGAGCTGACCTATGAGGACACAGACGCCGCCGCTTCCCTGGCGGCCTCCATACAGGAGCTGGACCGGCAGATTGCGGCCCTCCGCAGCCAGGCAGCCCAGGACACCGCCGCGGTTACGGCGCAGGTTTCCGGCGTCTTTTCCGGCGAGGCCGACGGCTATGAGGAGCTGCTGACCCCCGATATGCTGGAGGATCTGACGCCCGCAGGCCTGCGGGCGGTAGACCTGCAGCGGCCTCAGGCCCCTGCGGGGGCGATTGGAAAGCTCGTTACCGGAAACCGATGGTATTTTGTCTGCATGACGCCCCAGGACACCGCCGCCCGGCTTACCGAGGGGCGCTCCGTCACCGTACGCTTTTCCACAGATTGGTCCGGAGAGGTGGATATGACGGTAGAGCGCATCAGCGATAACGAAAACGGACAGGTTTTAACGGTTTTCTCCAGCGACCGCTACCTGTCCAACACCACGCTTCTGCGGCGTCAGACTGTAGAACTGGTGTTTGGCACCCAGACGGGCATACGTGTGCCCAAGGCGGCTATCCGGGTGGATGTTCAGACCCAGACTGACCCGGATACCGGGCGGGAGACCCAGGTCAATGTGACAGGGGTCTATGCCCTGGTGGGGTCCCAGGCGGAGTTTAAGCCCGTAAAGGTGCTGGAACAGGGGGAGGACTACTGCCTGGTAGAGGGAATCCCCTCCCAGCGGACCAGTGAGGCAAAAAAGACGCTCCGGGCGGGAGATGAGATCATCGTGGCCGCGGAGGAACTCTTTGACGGGAAGGTAGTGCGCTGACAGCGCGGAATACAGGTTTTCAGTCCATCTTGTTAGACGCAAAGGAGAGGAGCGCAATGTCTCTTGCAGAAAATATCGCCGCGGTGCGCAGACGCATTGACGCCGCCGCCCGGCGGTCAGGGCGGAACCCGGAGGAAATTACCCTGGTGGCGGCCACGAAAGTGCAGACCTCTGACACTATACGGGAGGCGATCGCAGCGGGCGTCACCGTCTGTGGTGAAAACCGCGTCCAGGAGATGACCGCCCACCTGGAGGACAACGCCTATGCCGGGGCCAAGCTCCACTTTATTGGACACCTCCAGACCAATAAAGTACGGCAGGTGGTGGGCCGGGTGGACCTGCTGGAATCGGTGGGGTCCCTGAAGCTCCTCCAGGCGGTTCAGGCCCAGGCTGCCAAGCTGGGTATTGTCCAGGAGATTCTGCTGGAGGTAAACATTGGCGGCGAAGAGAGCAAGAGCGGCGCCGCCCCGGAGGAGCTGCCCCAGCTGGTCCGGCACTGCCTGGAATTGGACCATGTGCGCCTGCGAGGGCTGATGGCCATTCCCCCCGCGGCGGCGGAGCCCGGCGGAAACCGCAATTTCTTTGCGGAAATGTATCAGCTTTTTGTTGACATAAGAACCGATTTAGGAGATAATGGAGAACAGGTTAACTGCCTTTCCATGGGGATGAGCGGTGATTTCGAGGATGCTGTGGCGGAGGGTGCCACCCTGGTGCGGGTGGGCACCGCCCTGTTCGGCCCCCGGCCCCCGCTGCACTGAGGCGGGGCGGCATTACAACAGAACAGTTCGGAGGGTATCATAGAATGGGATTTATGGACGAGCTCAGGCGGCTGGCACGGCCCTATGAAGACGAGGAAGAGGAAGAGTTTGACGACTTTGAGCCAGTCTACCGGGGCGAGCGGAACGACCGGGCGGAACGCCCAGAGCGGCGGCAGGCAAAAGCGGCCGTCTCCGGGGATACGGGGAGCATTTTTTCCAGCGACAGCGAGCACAGCGAACGCCGCAGCAACAAGGTAGTCAATATCCACACCACCACCCAGCTCCAGGTGGTGCTGGTGAAGCCGGAACGCTTTGAAAATGCCTCGGAAATTGCCGACCACCTGCGGGAAAAGCGCACGGTGGTCCTGAATCTGGAGTCCACCAATAAGGACATCGCCCGGCGGCTGCTGGACTTTCTGTCCGGCGTGGCCTATGCCAATGAGGGTAAGATCAAAAAGGTTGCCATTTCCACCTACATCATTACGCCGTACAACGTAGACATATTGGGCGACCTGATCGACGAGCTGGAGAATAACGGGCTCTATCTGTAAAAGGGCCGGAGATACCGCGAAAGGCCAGACGGAAGGCTTTCGCGGAGCGGCAGAAGCCCGCTTTGACAGGAAGCGGGCCAAAGGATCGGGGGGATACGGATGCTGACACCGCAGGAGGTCTCTGAGCACGCCTTTTCAAAGGCGTCCTTCGGCGGCTACAATATGGGGATGGTGGACGAGTTTCTGGATGTGCTCACGGCGGATTACACCGCCCTGTACAAGGAGAACACTACCTTAAAGGCCAAGATGAAGGTGCTGGTGGAGAAGGTAGAGGAGTACCGCTCCACAGAAGAAGCCATGCGCCGGGCGCTGTTGGCGGCCCAGAAGATGGCGGACGATATGCTGGCAGAGGCCGAGGCAAAAAAGGCCGCGCTGCTGAAGGATACGGAGAAGGCCGCCCGGGAGCGGATGGACCAGCTGCGCCAGGAGATTGCCAGCGAAGAGCTGCGCCTGCGTTCAGCGCAAGAGGCCACCAGCAGCTTTGTGGTACAGGCCCGGGAGCTGTGCCGTAAGGAGACGGAGTTTTTGAACAATCTCTCCGGCGTGACCGCCCCGCCTCCTCCGGCAGACCAGGTGGCCGCCGCCGCCCAGGAGATTGAGGCGTCGGTAGACAAGCTGGTGCGGGCGGAGGCGGAGCCGGACCCCCCAAAGTCCGCGGAGGGGGGCCTGTATGCCGAACTTCAGGAGATGATTTCGCAGGGAGTGCCGGGACCGGAAGAGGCCGAGGAGCCGACCCGCCGAATTGACTTTGACCACCTGCAATTTGGGAAGGACTATGAAATTCGGTAAAATGGCTTGACAGAACGGATTTTTGCGGTTAAAATACGCGCAGACGCTGTTTCATCGCGTCTGTGCGTGAACTTCATAGGGGAGCCCGCCCTTTCCGTGTTTCCGCGGAGAGGCGCAGATTCCCGCAGCATACACGCTGGGATGAGGAGGAGTACCCTTCCCCGGGACTGAGCAGAGAGCCGCCGTATGGTGAAAGGCGGACGGGACCGGAAGGGGAAAATCACCTCGGAGCGGCCCGCTGAACCTCTCGTGGGGGCGTAGGTGGGGACGGGCGGCGCCGTTATCCGCCGTAGAGTGGTCCCGCCCCGGCGGGACAGCGAGAGTGGTACCGCAGAGGAATTGCGCCTTTGTCTCTTGGGAGACAGAGGCGTTGTTTTTTAAGAACATATTTTTGAAAAGATAGCTCTGGTGGATTTCGTCAGGAATGCGTGCTGTTTGAGGACAGGTGATTTAAAGTGGCAAATGAAGCGAAAACATCGGCGATTTTTAGAGATTTAATCAGGGAAAAAGGTTATTACAGCAGTGACGATATTATTGTTGAAGAGCAGAAAAGTGATAATCCCAAGATTGACAAGCTGCTGAAACACGCATCGAAACAGGGCAGCAAAAAGGGTTTTCCGGATTTTATGATTCACTCGAAAAAATATCCGGAATTTTTAATTGTTGTTGAAGCGAAGGCAGAGAACAATCGGCACGTCAGCGCTACTATGGATAGTTATTCTGAGTATGCCGTTGATGGGGCATTATTATACGCATCCTTTCTCTCAAAGGAATTTGATGTGCTGGCGGTTGGGATCAGTGGAGAAACCCTTGAGCAGTTCAGAATATCACAATTTCTTCAATTGAAAGAAGAAAAAGAATATCATCCCATATTTGGTGATACGTTTCTTACAATGGAGGAATGTGTAGAAGGTATTCAACAGAGCGACTATAAATTTCATCAGGATTATGCAAAGCTGATAGCATATACTAAAACACTCAACGAGACGCTGCATGCAAAAAAGATTAAAGAATCCCAGAGGGCTCTGCTGATCAGTGGTATCCTGATTGCATTAAAGGATAAAGCGTTTAAGGACAGCTACAAAAAACACGAAAAGGGAGAACAGCTTGTAAAATCTCTTTATACAGCAATTGATGGACAGTTATCTGGCGGTGATATCTCGCAAAGAAAGATTGATGTAATGACCCATGCGTTCACCTTTATGAAAACAAATTCCGCACTGACTGATAAAAAAGAGGGAAAGCAGTTTTTAGAGGACCTGATCAGCGAAATAGACCAAGAGATCAACAGTTTTATGGTGACACATCAATATGTTGATACAGTCAGTCAGTTTTATATAGAGTTTCTCCGTTACGCCAACAACGATAAAGGCCTTGGCATCGTATTGACCCCTCCGCATATTACAGAACTGTTTGTTGAGCTGGCAGGGGTAGATAAAAACAGCGTTGTGTTAGACAATTGCTGCGGGACAGGCGGATTCCTTATCAGCGCCATGAAAAAAATGCTGATTGATGCAGACGGAGATAAAGAAAAAGAGAAAAATATAAAAGATAATCAGCTGATCGGAATAGAATTCCAGGATGATATTTATGCTTTGCTTATTTCCAATATGATTATTCATCGGGATGGAAGAACCAATATTTATTGGGGAGACTGTTTTCGGGAAATCAAGGATGTCAAAAAGAGGTTTAAACCCACGGTAGGGCTGCTGAATCCTCCATATAAGACAAAGGCTTCCGATATAGAGGAGATTGAGTTTATTCTAAACAACCTGGAGGCATTGGAACCAGGTGGAACATGTATTGCAATTATTCCTATCAGCTGTGTGATTGAGAAGACAGCTGCCGCTAGAAATCTGAAAAAAAGAATCCTGGAAAAACATACATTGGAAGCCGTTTTGTCTATGCCGGAGGAATTGTTTCATAATTCGAGGGTTAATACAGTTACCTGCGCAATGATTGTCACAGCAAAGAAGCCGCATCCGAAGGGGAAGAAAACCTGGTTTGCTTATTGCCGGAATGACGGCTTTATCAAGATGAAAAACAGAGGCAGGATTGATGCAAAGCACACTTGGGAAAAAACAAGAGAAAGCTGGGTCAACGCTTACCGGAACCGGGAAGTAGTGGAACGTTTTAGCTTAATGCGGGAAGTTTCCGAAAAAGACGAGTGGTGTGTGGAAGCGTATTTAGAGACGGATTACAGCATGTTCACATTCAGTGATTACGAGGATACGGTAAAAAAGTATCTTATGTTTAATCTTATGAACAGGACTGGGATGATAAAAGATGGTGAAGACAAAGACGAAAACGACCTGTAAACTGAGTCAGCTGTTCCACATACAATACGGAAATTCACTGGAATTAATTTATTTGAAAAAAAAAGCGGACGGAATTAATTTTGTCTCCAGAACGGCAAAGAGGAACGGTGTGTCGTCAAAAGTTGAGCGGTTGGCTTTGGTACAGCCGTTTCCGGCGGGACTGATTACGGTTGCAGTGAGTGGGAGCGTGCTTGAGACATTTTTACAGCCCAGTCCCTTCTATACGGGCTTTCATGTGATGGTTTTAACGCCGCGCATCGAAATGAGCAGCGCTGTTAAGCTATACTATTGCCAATGTATCAGAGAGAATCAATACAAATACAACTATGGAAGGCAGGCAAACGCTACACTGGCTTATTTGGAAGTGCCCAAAATTGAGTATATTCCGCAGTATGTAAGAAATTTTTCGTTAAAAGAATATGGGAAAGACTTGATTGGACAGCTTGCCGTTCCAACGGCTGACGGGAGATGCGCAGAAAAGAGTGCGCTATTACCGTTAAAAAATTTGTTTATCATAAAAAATGGGATTGCGTCCTCCCAAGTCATGCGAAGGAAAGAAAAGGAAAACGAGAATTGGATTCCCTTTGTCAGGCCATCTTACCGGCAGGAGACCAGTGTAGCTGCTTATGTAAATAAAAAGGCCGTTCCACAAGAAAAAATATTTCCGGCGGAAACATTATATGTATCGACCAATGGACAGGGGAGCCATACATTTTCCTACGTTTCAATTTTTGAATTTGTTCCCAACAGCGATATATCGGTTTTAATACCGAAAAGAAAGATGGGACTACAGGAAAAACTGTTTTATGCGCAGTGCATTACCAATAACCGTTACAAATTTTCTTATGGCAGAAAACCGAAGGGGGTACGGCTGGGGCAGATAGCACTGCCGGAATATCCCCCCGAGTATGTTTTTCAATATAGTATAGACGCAGCGATAAAAGACTTTAACTGTATTATCAATACAACATAGGCATCCGGCGCAGCACCGATGACCATGAGGCAGAATGCGCTGGCACGGCCATGAACATTTATTTTATCAGGAGGAATCTGACCGATGGATTACAATCAGACCGTACACCTTCCCAAGACGGATTTTCCCATGCGGGGGAAGCTCCCCCAGCGGGAGCCGGATATGCTCCGGGCCATGTATGACCAGGATCTGTATCACGCGATGGTCTCCCGCAATGAGGGGAAGCCTTCCTTTGTGCTCCATGACGGACCGCCCTATGCCAACGGAAACATCCATATCGGCACGGCGCTGAATAAAATTTTAAAGGACATGATTGTCAAGCACCGGAATATGAACGGTTTTTATGCCCCCTATGTACCGGGCTGGGACACTCATGGCCTGCCCATTGAATCCGCCATTCTGAAAAGCAAAAAGGTCAAGCGGGATGAGCTGACCATCAGCGAGTTCCGGGAGAAGTGCAAGGAGTACGCCCTGGAATTTGTGGATAAGCAGCGGGAGGGCTTCAAGCGGCTGGGTGTGCTGGGCGAGTGGGAGCGCCCTTATCTGACCCTCACCCCGGACTTTGAGGCCAGGCAGATTGAGGTCTTTGGAAAGATGGCCGAACAGGGCTTCATCTATAAGGGGATGAAGCCGGTCTACTGGTGTCCCCACGACCAGACCGCCCTGGCGGAAGCCGAAATTGAATATCAGGACGACCCCTGCACCACCATTTTTGTAAAATTCCCGGTCCGGGACGATAAGGGTAAGCTGAGCCAATACGCCGATTTGAGTAAAACATATTTTGTAATCTGGACTACCACCCCCTGGACGATCCCCGGGAATATGGCCATCTGTGTCAATGGCGAGCTGGACTATGTGCTTCTCCAGGTCCCCGGCGGCGAGGTTTATATCATGGCCCAGGCGCTGGCTGAAGGCGTGTGCAGAGAGGCGGGCATCGACTACACCGCTTCCAAGGTGCTGGCCACCCTCAAGGGCGAAGAATTTGAGCTCATGACCGCCAGGCACCCCTTCTTTGACCGGGACTCTGTCCTGCTGTGCGGAGAGCATGTCACCCTGGAAGCCGGCACCGGCTGCGTCCACACCGCCCCCGGCTTCGGCGCCGACGACTTCAACATCTGCAAGCAGTACGACGACGCGGGCCTCACCCACATCGGTACTCCGGTGCCCGTCAACGCCAAGGGCGTCATGACAGACGACAAATACAACGGGCGCTACTATGCCGAGGCCAACGAAGCCATTCCCGGCGACCTGGAGGCGGCGGGAGCGCTGTTGGCCAGCGAGAAGATCACTCACTCGTACCCCCACTGCTGGCGCTGCAAGCAGCCCATTATCTACCGGGCAACCGAGCAGTGGTTCTGCTCGGTGGACGCCATCAAAAAGGCCGCTGTAGACGCCTGCGATAAGATCCAATGGCATCCCGCCTGGGGCAAGGAGCGCATGACCTCCATGATCAGTGAGCGCAACGACTGGTGTATCTCCCGTCAGCGGGTGTGGGGCGTGCCCATCCCGATCTTCTACTGCGCCGAATGCGGCAAGGACATTGTAACGCCCGAGACGATTGCGCGTACAGCTGCCCTCTTCCGGGAGCATGGCTCCAATATCTGGTTTGACAAGACCGCCGACGAGCTGGTTCCGGAAGGACTGGTATGCCCGGTATGCGGACACACCCATTTTACCAAGGAATCGGATATTATGGACGTGTGGTTTGACTCGGGCTCCACCCATGCCGCCGTGCTGGATGAGAGAGATTATCTCAGCTTCCCCGCCGATGTATACCTGGAGGGCGGCGACCAGTATCGGGGCTGGTTCCAATCCTCCATGCTTACCTCCATCGCCGTCAAGGGTACAGCTCCCTATAAGCAGATTATTACCCACGGCTGGACGGTAGACGGCGAGGGCAGAGCCATGCACAAGAGCCTGGGCAACGCCATCGGCCCGGAGGAGATTATCAAGGATTACGGCGCGGACCTGCTCCGGCTTTGGGTAGCAAGTGCTGATTATACTCAGGATATGCGTATTTCTGAGAATATTATGAAGCAGCTCAGCCAGGCATATCTGAAAATCCGCAATACCGCCAAGTATATGCTGGGCAATCTGGCGGACTTCGACCCA
Organism: uncultured Flavonifractor sp.; assembly: GCA_947384055.1. Lineage (GTDB taxonomy): Bacteria > Bacillota > Clostridia > Oscillospirales > Oscillospiraceae > CANAAV01. The sequence continues at coordinate 35,419 of CANDFO010000003.1, read as the reverse complement.
AACACCGAGCGGGTGGACTGGAAGGACCTGATGGAGCTGGACCGCTACGCTCTGCACTGCTTCAACGAACTGACCCGGACAGCGCAGGAGGCCTACGGGCGCTATGAGTTCCACGGCGTTTACCGGGCGGTGTATAACTTCTGCGTAGTGGAGATGTCCAACTTCTACCTGGATATCATTAAGGACCGGCTCTACTGCGCTGATACTGCCTCCCGCCGCTCCGCGCAGACCGCTCTATACACCATTTTGGACGGCATGACCAAGCTGATCGCCCCCATTTTGGCGTTCACCAGCGATGAGATCTGGCATGCTATGCCTCACGGCAAAGACGCTGACGCCAGGAGTGTTCTGCTCAACGATATGCCCGTCTATGAGGAGGCCCTGGAGCTGACCGGGACAGACAAGGAGCGGTGGGAAAAACTGGTCTCCCTGCGGGACGCAGTCAACAAGGCGCTGGAAAACGCCCGGAACGCCGGGGTGTTCAAGAAGGCGCAGGATACCGAAGTGACCATTGCTGTTCAGAATCCTGACGACGCTGCCCTGTTGGAGCATATGGATCTGGCGGCCCTGTGCATTGTATCCAAGGTCCGGATTGCCGAGGGCGCCCTGGACGGGGAGGAGAACAGCGAATGTCTGATTCCCTGCACCATCGCCGTCAAGCTGTCTGAGGCCCCCAAGTGCGTCCGGTGCTGGAACCACAACGAGCATGTGGGCGAGGACCAGGACCACCCGGAGCTGTGCCCCCGCTGTGCCGCAGTGGTGAAGAAGATGTGACAGATTCTTTTCCGGAAAACAGCTTGCCCTGGGATGAGACCGTGCTGCACAAAAAAAGACCAGGCGCGCCATGTGGCGCGCCTGGTCTTTCAGACTGTCAAAAAACTTCCCCCACGGGAACGCCTCGTAGAGTTTTGCCGCCCGAAGGCGGCAAAATAAAGTGAAAAATAGTCATTTTCGGGGACATGTGCCTCGGAAATGACACATCTCGGTCTGCAAGTGTGCCCAAAGGGTGCGCGCGGCAGGCCGTATCCCTTTTGTCGAAAAAGGCCACCGGCCTTTTTCGACAGGCTGAGACCAGGCGCGCCATGTGGCGCGCCTGGTCTTTTTATCTAACGGGCAGAGGCCCGCCGTCTCCAATTCAGCCAGCAAAGACCGATCAGATGGACGGCTATGCCAGGAACGGTAAACGCCACCCCGACAAACTGCGGGAAACAGGTGAGGAGCAGGGTAAACCAGCGGGGCTCAGAGGGATAAAAGGACGGGACGGCGAGGACCAGCAGGCCGCTCAGACAAAATACCACGGCGAAGAGCGCCGCCAGAAAGACAGCGTAGGGTTTAAAAGCGGTTTCCTCCAGCAGAGAGTTAACCACCGCCGCCAGCACCAGCCCTAGAAGCATGTTGGAGAGCAGCAGCATCAGCTCAAAAATGCCGCTGTGCCCGTGGTGAAACAGAATGACCAGCGGGCGGTGCGCAGAGAGGTACAGCACCGCAAACACGGACAAGGAGAGCAGCAGAGTAGGGAAAACGCGGACGGGAGATTTCGATTTCTGTTCATACATGGTGCAATCCATCCTTTCTGTTCGCATATGAGCCTGTCTCGGTCTTGCATTACAGCGTGTGAGAGAAGCGGGGGGCGGACGCTGAGATCAGCGGCGAAGGCCCCGCTGCTGCTGCCGCCACTGGTCCAGCTCCAGAATACTGGACCAGAGAATCAGGGAAGGCTGCCGGGTTTGCAGGAGGATCAGGAGCTCCATAAGGACAGGGCGGGTGAGGCGTCCGTCCGTGAGCGTGGCATAGCCGCCGCCGGCAAGAGCAAGGAGCAGCTTGTCGTCCCCCTGCCAGGCCGCGCCGCGGATGTCCCGCAGCCGCAGAGCAAAGGACAGGGGCGGGGCAAAAAACAGCCACTGACGGCCCATTACCGCCGCGCCGCCGCCAAAGGTCTCCCCATACTCGTTTAAATCCCCGTCTACCAGGGCAAAGAGGGCGCGGACAGGGGTATCCGCCTGGTCAGGACACCTCCGCCGCAGGCCCTGGGTAAAGGGGTGCTGCTCCGGTCGAAGGAAGGTGAACAGGGCGAGAATCAGGCAGACCACCCCCACCACCAGCAGACAGAGCGCAAGGGCTATCATGGCAGCGTAGCTCTGACCCTCTGCCCGGGTGGTATAGCCGGGCCTGAAGTCCAGGTCCCCGGCCAGGAAATAAAAGGCGGCGGCTCCGGCCAGACTGCCCAGAGCCCACAGCAGGCGCCGCCGGGCCGTGTCCCGGAGAACGGAGGCGCAATAGCGCTTGTTTGCCATGGGACTGCCCTCAGTCCGCCAGAAGAGCGTCCAGGCGGGTGCGGACAGCTTTGAGAAACTCCACGCTGGTGACAGACCGGGCGGGGACCGCCCCCTCCCACATGCCGGCCAGGTCCTTGGTCATGACGCCGCTCTCAATGGTTTCGATGCAGGCGCGCTCCAGGGTGTGGGCAAAATCCGTCAGGCCGGACAGATGGTCCAGCTCACCCCGCTTGGCCAGAGCGCCTGTCCAGGCAAAAATGGTGGCCACGGGGTTGGTGGAGGGCTGCTCCCCCTCCAGATATTTATAATAGTGGCGGGTAACAGTGCCGTGGGCGGCCTCATACTCATACTTGCCGTCGGGAGACACCAGCACAGAGGTCATCATGGCCAGACTGCCGAAGGCAGTGGACACCATGTCGCTCATCACATCGCCGTCGTAGTTTTTGCAGGCCCAGATAAAGCCCCCCTGGGAGCGAATAACCCGGGCCACCGCGTCGTCAATAAGGGTATAGAAATACTCCAGGCCCAGGGCGGCAAACCGCGCCTGATACTCGGCGTCGAAAATCTCCTGGAAAAGGTCTTTAAAGGTGTGGTCATACTGCTTGGAGATGGTATCCTTGGTGGAAAACCACAGGTCCTGCCGGGTGTCCAGGGCATACTGAAAGCAGGAGCGGGCGAAGGAGGCGATGGAGCTGTCCTTGTTGTACTGGCCCTGAAGGACGCCGGCGCACTCAAACTCATAAATGGTCTGACGGAACTGGGCGCCGTCCGCGCCGGTGAAGAGCAGCTCCGCCCTGCCGGGGCCGGGAACCCGGTACTCGGAGGCGCGGTAGACGTCGCCGTAGGCGTGGCGGGCGATGGTGATGGGGCGCTTCCAGGTCTTAACCGCCGGGGAGATGCCCTTTACCATAATGGGGGCCCGGAATACCGTGCCGTCCAGAATGGCCCGGATGGTGCCATTGGGGGATTTCCACATCTGGGAGAGCTTGTACTCCTCCACCCGCTGTGCGTTGGGGGTGATGGTGGCGCATTTTACCGCCACGCCGTACTGCCTGGCGGCCTCGGCGGAGTCCACTGTCACCTGGTCCTTTGTGCGCTCACGCTCAGGCAGGCCCAGGTCGTAATATACCGTCTTCAGGTCGATGTAAGGCAGCAGCAGCTCGTCTTTAATCTGCTGCCAGAGAATGCGGGTCATCTCGTCGCCGTCCATCTCTACCAGCGGGGTGGTCATGTTCAGCTTTTCCATAGGGACCTCCATAGATGCGTTCAGTTTTGTAAGATATGGGTGAAATTATATCACGGCTACCGAAAAAACGCAAGTGAAGAGCATCCAAAAAAGGCCAGAAGGCGGGGAGCGGGATCCTTTGAACCGGCGCCGTATGTCCGGACAGGGTTTCCTTTTTGCGGCGGTGTGTGCTATAATAAAGCCGCTGACGAAATCCGCGCACAGAACGGCGGAATGGAGCGCGTCCGCTGAAAATCCACATAACACCAGCATAAACCGCGCGGCAACGATAGAGAATGAGAAAGGCGGGGCTGTTATGCTCTATAATGTACGTTCACTGGGGCTCAGCGGCGTCTCGGGATACGAGGTCAGCGCGGAGTGCGACCTGTCCAACGGCCTGCCCGCCTTCGAGATTGTGGGCCTGCCCGACACGGCCGTGCGGGAGGCCCGGGAACGGGTCCGCGCGGCCATTAAAAACTGCGGCTTTGACTTCCCGGTATCCCGAATCACCGTCAATCTGGCGCCCGCCAACCGGAGAAAGGCCGGAACGGTCTATGACCTGCCCATTCTGGTGGGGATTTTGGCCGCCGGAGGGCAGATCCGGCCCCTGAACCCCGGCGCGGCCTTTGTGGGGGAGCTCTCCCTGTCCGGGGCGCTGCGTCCCGTCGCCGGAATGCTCCCCATGGCACTGGCCGCCGCCGCGTCGGGAATCGCCGAGCTCTATGTCCCGGCCGATTCCGCGCCGGAGGCTACCCTGGCCGGGAATCTGACGGTGTATCCCGTGGAAAACGTGGCCGCCTTGGTGGGGCATCTGCGGGGAGAGGCCCCGCTGACCCCCGCCGCGCCGTGGACTCCCGCGCCGTCGGACCTGGCCGGTCCGGACTTCGCCGACGTGAAGGGCCAGGACAATGTCAAGCGTGCCCTGGAGATCGCCGCCGCCGGAGGGCACAATGTCCTCATGTCCGGACCGCCCGGCTCCGGCAAATCCATGCTGGCCCGCCGACTGCCCGGCATTCTGCCGGACATGACCCGCCGGGAGGCCCTGGAGTCCACAAATATTCATTCAGTGCTGGGGCTTACCTCCCGGGAGCTGCCCATGCTGGTGCGGCGGCCTTTCCGCACGCCCCACCACACCATCTCGGTTATGGGGCTCTCCGGCGGAGGGTCCCCTCCCAGGCCGGGGGAGATCTCCCTGGCCCACAACGGCGTCCTTTTTCTGGATGAGCTGCCCGAGTTCGGCAAGGAGACGCTGGAGGTCCTCCGTCAGCCCCTGGAGGATGGGCGGGTTCAGATTTCCCGGGTAACGGGGACAGAGGTGTTTCCCGCCCGGTTTATGCTGGTGTGCGCCATGAACCCCTGTAAATGCGGCTGGCATGGCTACGGGGGCCGCTGCCGCTGCTCCGAGGCGGAGGTGGAGCGCTACCGGAACCGGCTCTCCGGGCCCCTGCTGGACCGCATCGACCTGCATGTGGAGGTGCCGCCCCTGAATTTTGAGGAGCTCTCCGGCAGAAGCGCCCCGGCGGAGACCTCCGCGGAGATCAAAGTCCGGGTGAACCGGGCCCGGGCGGTGCAGGCCGCCCGCTTTGGCCCCGGCGGGCCCGCCTGCAACGCCCACATGGGTCCCAGGGAGCTGAGCCGCTGCTGTGAGCTGGACCGCGCCGGCACCGCTCTGATGAAGGGGGCTTTTACCCGCATCGGCCTGACCGCCCGCAGCTATGACCGCATACTCCGGGTGGCCCGCACCATTGCCGACCTGGACGGCGCGGAGTCCATCGCTGTGGACCATCTGGCGGAGGCTGTCCAGTACCGGGAGAACGGCTGCATCAGACGCTGAGCCCCGCCCGCCATCCCTTCAAAAAAGGTTTTCCAACTATTCAAATTTCGTGTGAAAAATCTTCATGCTTTATACACAAATTGCGGTTATTCTATGTTCTGTTAAAAGCGGAAAGACCTGCGGCGGCCCCGGAGGACGCCGCGGGAAACCGTTCCACAAGAGGAGTGTGCACGACCATGTATAACAGCGATTATAACCGCCCCTATGACAGCCGGGAGCCCATCGAAGCCTATGGCTTCCGGGTCAGCGAGCCCATTCCGGAGCCCCCCAAGAAGAAAAAGGGCATGGCCGCCAAGCTGGTAGCGGTGGGCCTGTGCTGCGCCCTGGTGGGCGGCCTGGCCGGAGGCGCGGGAGTCTGGGCCCTGGGCGGAGGCTTTTCCTCCACCACCATCTATCAGTCCAGCCGCACCCCCACCGTGGTAAATATCGCCAACGTCAACGGCCGGGACCTGCTCACCGTCCCCGAGGTCTATGCCACCAACGTGGTGTCCACGGTGGGTATCAGCGGCAATGTCACCACCAACGTCTGGGGGCAGACGGTGCGCAACGCCGTATCCGGCTCCGGCTTCATCATCTCCCAGGACGGCTATATCCTCACCAACTATCACGTGATTGACGGGGTCAGCGATATCAAAGTCACCCTGCATGACGGCTCCAGCTATGACGCCCAGCTGGTGGGCGGCGAGGAGGACAACGACATCGCGGTGCTGAAGGTGGAAGCCCAGGGCCTCAAGCCCGTGGTCATCGGCAACTCCAGCGACCTCCACGTGGGGGACCAGGTGGTGGCCATCGGCAACCCCCTGGGTGAGCTGACCTTCACCCTCACGGGGGGATATGTGTCGGCCCTGGACCGGAACATTACCATGAGCGACGGCGTGACCATGAATATGCTCCAGACCGATACCGCCATTAACTCCGGCAACTCCGGCGGCCCGCTGTTCAATCTCTACGGCGAGGTGGTGGGCATTACCACCGCCAAGCTCTCCTCCTCCGGCGGCAGCGGCTCCGCCAGCGTGGAGGGCCTGGGCTTCGCCATTCCCATCAATGACGTGGTGGACATGGTCAGCGACATTATGGAGCACGGCTACGTCACCGGGAAGCCCAACGTGGGCATTCTTCTGGAGGAGGTCTCCGACCAGGCTGTCCGCTACGGCATTCCCGCCGGAGCCTATGTGCGGGGTGTGCTCTCCGGAGCGGCGGGGGAAAAGGCCGGCCTTCAGGAGGGGGATATCATCACCGCCGTCAACGACACGGCCGTTACCTCCATCAGCGCCCTGCAGACCGCGGTGAGGAGCTTCAAGGCCGGGGACACGGCCCAGTTCACCGTCTACCGGGACGGGGAGAATAAGACGCTGAACATTACGTTTGATGAGAGCAGCCAGCAGCGCCAGCAGGACCTCAATGAGCTGGACGCTCAAATCAGAGAAGCCGAAGCCCAGCGGCAGCAGGAAGAGCGCCAGCAGAGCGGAGGCGGCTATTTCAGCTGGCCCTTTGGCTGGTAATCCGAGGGCCCGGGCGGGCGCATCCTAAAAAAGGGTGCGCCCGCTTTTTCCGCCTTCTGCGTGCTCACCGTTGTCCTTTTCAAAAAAACCTGATATAATCACGCCATGGAATCGCCGGTTCCGCGGCGCTTTTGCCGTTTCAGTGCGGGGCAGGTTGCCCTGCCCCGCCCCTATGTCAAAGCCTGTTTTCGCCCCGCTCTATACATGCCGGGACACGGGACAGGCGCCCAGAACAGGAGTAGATAGCATGCTTGAAGAACACAGGAGCACACAGAAGATCAGCCGGGAGGATATCTGCCGCCAGCTGCGCTTCTGCGCAGAAATCCGGGCGCTTCACAGCGCCCGTCCGGGCGGCCCTCCCCTGGCCTGCACCCAGACTTACGGCTGCCAGCAGAATGAGGCCGATACGGAGCGGCTGCGGGGGTATTTGGCCGAAATGGGTTACGCGTTTACTCAAAGCCCGGCGGAGGCCGACGTGATTATTCTCAACACCTGCGCCATCCGGGAGCACGCCGAGCACCGGGTGCTGGGTGCGGTGGGCGCGCTGGTCCACACCAAGCGGGAGAAGCCGGGACAGCTTATCTGCGTCTGCGGCTGCATGGCCCAGGAGCCCCACACGGCGGAGACCTTGAAGCGTTCCTACCGCCAGGTGGACCTGGTCTTTGGGCCCCAGGCCCTCTGGCGTTTTCCGGAGCTGTTCCACCGTCTGCTCACCCGGCGGGGGCGCATTTTCGACACCGACCTCAGCGCCGGCGCCATCGCCGAGGGCATCCCCGTGGTGCGTCAGGAGGGGGTAAAGGCCTGGGTGCCGGTTATGTACGGGTGTAATAATTTCTGCTCCTACTGCATCGTCCCCTATGTCCGGGGCCGGGAGCGGAGCCGCGCGCCGGAGGATATTTTGGCCGAAATCCGGGAGCTGGTCCAGGCGGGCTGCCGGGACATCACTCTGCTGGGACAGAACGTCAACTCCTACGGAGCAGATTTGGCGGGTGGCATGGATTTCGCTGGCCTGCTCCGGGCGGCCAACGAGATTCCCGGGGAATTTCTGCTGCGGTTTATGACCAGTCACCCCAAGGACGCGTCCCAGGAGCTCTTTAAGGCCATGGCGGAGTGCGAAAAGGCCGCCCCGCACTTCCACCTGCCCTTCCAGTCCGGGAGCACCCGGGTGCTGGAGGCTATGAACCGCCGCTACACCAGGGAGGGCTATCTGGAAAAGGTGGCGGCGCTGCGGGCGCTGATCCCTGATATCGTGCTGACCTCCGACGTGATTGTGGGTTTCCCCGGGGAGACCGCCGGGGAATTTGAAGAGACACTGAGCTTAATCGAAGAGGTGCGCTTTGACGCTCTGTTTACCTTTATTTTTTCCCCCCGAAAGGGAACTCCCGCCGCCTCCATGCCCGACCCGATGCCCCGGGAGGAGAAGGCCGCCCATTTTCAGCGGCTGGTAGCCGTGCAGGACAAAATTTCTGAGGAGAAGCACGCCGCGTATATTGGGAAAACCCTGCGGTGCCTGGTGGATGGGGCGGACGAGAAGGGACTTACCGCCCGGACGCCGGGCAACCGCCTGGTGCGCCTCCAGGGGGGAGAGGAGCTGGCAGGCCGCTTTCTGGACATTGTTATCACCGGGGCCAACAAATGGTCCCTTACCGGAGAGCCGGCAGGGGGCTGAGGAGCGGTATGCCCGCCGCCATAGCCGGGAGCGCTCTCCGGCGGGAAAATTCCCGCCCGGACCGTGGTCCCGGCTGAGAGATAGAGCCATATAGGGCCTTGTTCACAATTTCCCCTTTTTTATTGTGGGGAAGTATGCTATACTTGTAAGCTGAATCAGTTTAGCATCAGGCAGTCCGGCCCCGGCCGGGCCCTGACATGGGAAAGGTGAACAGCCATGGGACTTTTGAAAAAGCTATTCGGCACCACCTCGGAGAAGGAGCTGCGGTCGGTCAAGCCTATTGCGGACAGGATTGAAGCACTGGAGGGGGAGTACTCCGCCCTGACCGACCAGCAGCTCCAGGCCAAGACGCCGGAATTTAAAGAGCGCCTGAAAAACGGCGAGACCCTGGACGACCTTCTGCCGGAGGCCTTTGCCGCCTGCCGGGAGGCGGCCTGGCGGGTGCTGGGGATGAAGCCCTACCGGGTGCAGCTCATCGGCGGCATTATCCTCCACCAGGGGCGCATCGCCGAGATGAAAACCGGCGAGGGCAAAACGCTGGTGGCCACCCTGCCCGCCTATCTGAACGCTCTGGCGGGGGAGGGCGTCCACATCGTCACCGTCAACGATTACCTGGCCAAGCGCGACAGCGAGTGGATGGGCAAGGTCTACCGCTTTATGGGCCTCACCGTGGGGCTGGTGATCCATGACGTGAACCCCAGGGAGCGCAAGGCCTCCTACGACGCCGATATCACCTATGGCACCAACAACGAGTTCGGCTTTGACTACCTGCGGGACAACATGGCCATCTATGCCAGCGAGATGGTCCAGCGGGGCCATGCCTTCGCCATTGTGGACGAGGTGGACTCCATCCTCATTGACGAGGCCCGCACCCCCCTCATCATCTCCGGCCAGGGAGACAAGTCCACCCAGCTCTATACCATTGTGGACTCCTTTGTCTCCCGGCTGAAGGGTCAGCGCGTCACCAGCGTGGACGCCAAGGAGGAGGAGGACCCCAACCTGGACGCCGACTATATTGTGGACGAAAAAGCCCGCACCGTCACCCTTACCGCCCGGGGTGTGGCCAAGGCGGAGCAGCAGTTCCAGCTGGAAAACCTGGCCGACCCGGAGAATACCACCCTCTCCCACCACATCAACCAGGCCATCCGCGCCCGGGGCCTGATGAAACGGGACATCGACTACGTGGTCAAGGATGGAGAGGTTATCATCGTAGACGAGTTTACCGGACGCCTGATGTATGGACGCAGGTACTCCGAGGGCCTTCACCAGGCGATTGAGGCCAAGGAGCGGGTGGAGGTGGCCCGGGAATCCAAAACTCTGGCCACCATCACCTTCCAGAACTACTTCCGCCTGTACAATAAGCTCTCCGGCATGACGGGCACCGCCATGACCGAGGAGGAGGAGTTTGGCACTATCTACGCCCTGGACATTGTGGAGATTCCCACCAACAAGCCCCTGGCCCGGAAGGACAACCCGGACGTGGTCTATAAAAATGAGGCGGGCAAGCTCCGGGCCATTGTGGAGCAGATTGCGGCCTGCCACGAAAAGGGGCAGCCCGTGCTGGTGGGCACCATCTCCATTGAGAAGTCGGAGCAGCTCTCCGCCATGCTCAGGCGCAAGGGCATCAAGCACAATGTTCTGAACGCCAAGTTCCACGAGAAAGAGGCGGAAATTGTGGCCCAGGCGGGCAAGTTCGGAGCGGTGACGGTGGCCACCAACATGGCGGGCCGCGGCACTGATATCATGCTGGGGGGCAACGCGGAGTTCCTGGCCAAGGCGGACCTGCGCAAGGCCGGTCTCAGCGACGAGCTGATTGCCGAGGCCACCGGCTTCGCGGAGACCGGCAATCAGGAGATCCTGGACGCCCGGCGGCGGTATGCCGAGGCGGAGGCCAGGTACAAGGACGAGATCAAAGCGGAGGCCGACCGGGTCCGGGAGGCCGGGGGGCTGTTTATTCTGGGCACGGAGCGGCACGAATCCCGCCGCATTGACAATCAGCTCCGCGGCCGGGCCGGCCGCCAGGGGGACCCCGGCGAGAGCCGCTTCTTCCTGTCCCTGGAGGACGATATCATGCGGCTGTTCGGCTCCGAGCGGGTGATGGGCATGATGGAGCGCATGGGCGTGGACGAGGACACCCCCATTGACGCCAAGATTCTCTCCGGAGCCATCGAAAACGCCCAAAAACAGGTGGAATCCCGGAACTTTCAGACCCGTAAAACGGTGCTGGAGTACGACGATGTGATGAACACCCAGCGAAAGGTGATTTATGAGCAGCGCCGGAAGGTGCTGGACGGCGAAAACCTCCAGGAGTCGGTACAGAACATGCTCACCACCGTTATCTCTAATGAGGTCCAGGCCCATATGGGGGAGCTCAAGCACATGGATGCCGAGGGCTGGCGGGAGACCTGCGCCCAGTTCCGGGGGGTGTTTCTGCGGCCGGATGAGTTTAAATTCAGTGACCGGGAGCTGGAACAGTACGACGCGGAGGGGCTGATTAACCTGCTCCACGGCCGGGCGGCGGAGCTCTACGCCCAGAAGGAAAAGGCCTTGGGGGAGCCCCTGATGCGGGAGCTGGAGCGGGTGATGATGCTCCGGGTGGTGGACGAGTACTGGATGGACCACCTGGACAATATGACCGAGCTGCGCCAGGGCATCGGTCTGCGGGCCTACGGCCAGAGCGACCCGGTAGTGGAGTACAAGCGCGAAGGCTATGAGATGTTCGAGCAGATGATCGCCGCCATCCAGGAGGAGACCCTCCGCAGAGTATATCTGGCCCGTATCCAGACCGGCTCCAGCGTCAAGCGGGAGCGGGTGGCAAAAGTCACCGGCGAGAGCGCCGGCGGGGACCAGACCGTCAAAAAGCAGCCTGTGAAAAAGGCCAAAAAGCCGGGGCGCAACGACCCCTGTCCCTGCGGAAGCGGCAAGAAGTATAAAAAATGCTGTGGCCTCCACGAGACGGATTGACACTGTATTTTTGTGGTTCCAGCGGCGTCAATCCTGTTTCCACCCCATCAGAAGGAGTTCTTCTATGAACATTACGGAACAAAACGTAAACGGCCTCGTATACCTGACCGCGGACGGAATTCAGTCAGACGGAGGCGCAGCCCACGGATTCTCCACCCGGCTGGGCGGCGTATCGGAGGGAATTTACGCCTCGTTGAACCTGGGGACCAGCCGCGGGGACGCGCCGGAGCATGTGCGGGAAAATTACCGCCGTTTCTGTGCCGCCGTCGGGACCGACCCGGACAAGCTTGTCTTTTCCTGCCAGGTTCACGGCTGCGGTGTGCGGGTCGTCACCACGGCGGACACCGGAAAAGGTCTGAACAGGCCGGTGGACTATGAGGCCGACGCCCTCATCACCGACGTCCCCGGTCTGGCGCTGACGGTTTTCTCCGCCGACTGCCTGCCCATTCTTCTCTACGACCCGGTCCGTCGGGCAGTGGGGGCGGTCCACGCGGGCTGGCGGGGCACCTCCCTGGGCATCGTCACCCGGACGGTGGAGCGGATGAACGACTGTTTTGGCTGCCGTCGGGAGGACATTCTGGCGGCCATCGGGCCGGGCATCTCCAAGTGCTGCTTCGAGACCCACGAGGATGTCCCTAACGCCATGACGGAGGCCTTGGGCGCCTCTGCCCTGCAATTTATCGAGGTGCTCCCCACCGGGAAATTCCGCCTGGACTTAAAGGGACTCAACGCCAAACGGCTGGAGGCGGCGGGCGTTTTGGAAGAGCATATCGCCGTCTCGCCCGACTGCACCGCCTGCATGCCGGAAAAGTACTGGTCGCACCGGGTGACGCAGGGGAAGCGGGGCAGTCAGGCGGCGATGATCGCCCTGGTGTAAAGCCGTGGGACGGTACAGACTGCGGCTGTGTGTCCTGCTGGCCGCCTGCCTGCTTGTGCTGGCGGCCTGCGGGGAAGAGACTCCGCCGCCGCCCGCGCCGCTTCCCACCCCCACGCCCAGCGCGTCCCCGGCGCCGGAGCCTGTAGAGTTTGCACTGGCCAGTTACCCCGGCAGCAGCTTTCACCCCGCCGCCGGGGACAACCGCACCAATCTGAACCTGGGTGGCCTGCTCTATGAGGGACTCTTTGCTCTGGACCAGCAGTTTCAGGTGCGGCCGGTGCTCTGTCAGAGTTATACCGTCTCGGAGGATGCCCGCGCCTGGACTTTTGTACTGAAGCCGGACGTGTCCTTTTCCGATGGGAGCCCCCTTACCGCCGCCGTCGCCGCCGCCGCGCTGGAGGAGGCCAGAACCAGCCCCCTCTACGCCTCCCGGCTGGCGGATGTGACGGCGGTCCGGCCGGGAGAGGGAAGTGTGACAATCACCCTCCGGACGCCCAACGGCAATCTGCCCGCCCTGCTGGACATCCCCATCTCCAAAGGCGGCGGGGAGCGGCCCTTGGGCACAGGACCCTACCTGCTGGAGGAGACGGAAGAGGGACTCCGGCTCCGAGCCCGGCCGGACCGGGCGGGTACACTGCCCAGGGAGGTCATTCCCCTGTACGGCGTCCAGGCGGCGGATGAATTGATTCAGGCCTTCGATACCCGCGCCGTGGCCCTGGTGTCCACCGACCTGACCGGAAGCAGCGCCCTGGGCTTTTCCGGGAGCTATGAGACCATCGACTATCCCACCAGCACCATGGTATTTGTGGGATTCCAGACGGAGCGGGGCCCCTGCCGGGACAGCGCGGTCCGCCGTGCTCTTCAGCGGGCGGCGGACCGAGAGGTTATGACTTCTGTTCTGCTGGCCCGGCACGCCGTACCTGCGGCTCTGCCCGCGGCTCCCGGCAGCGTGCTCTACCACGATGATGTGGCCCAGGCCATGTCCTTCTCCCCGGCTGAGGCGGAAGAGATTCTGTCTGCCGGCGGCTGGCTCCCCGAGGGGGAGGACGGTGTGCGGCAGAAGGGGCAGGAGCGGCTGGAGCTGACCCTGGTGGTCTCCGGCGACAACGCCGGGCGGGTTGCCCTGGCCGAGCAGATGGCGGAGACGCTGAAAAATCTGGGGATGGCCGTAACGGTCCGCCGCCTGCCTTGGGAGAGCTATCTGGAGGCCCTGAGCCGGGGGGAATTTGACCTCTATTTGGGAGAGGTGCGTATGACTGCGGACTTTGACCCCTCGGCGCTGATGGCCCCCGGCGGCGTGCTGAACTACGGCGGCTATGCCGCGCCTCAGGTGCAGGAGGCGCTGGATAGCTTTCGGGCGGCCTCCGGCCAGGCCCGCACCCTGGCCGCCAAAAATCTCTACCGCCGTCTGGCGGAGGACCCTCCGTTTGTGGTGCTCTGCTTTAAAAACTGGTCGGTGCTTATCCAATGGAAGCAGATTTCCGGCCTGACGCCCACCCAGCAAAATATCTTTGACAATTTTGCCCAGTGGAATATCGCGCGATATAGCCGCCGCAGTTGAAAAAGCGCAACATGCGCTTTTTCCTTCAGTGGGCTAATGGCCCACTGGAGCGTGCAATGCACGCCAGCGGTGTCTATGAAGTCCAAAGCAGGGCCGCATGAACGGTCCCTGCGGCGATTTTCGCCGCAGGGTTCAAAAGGAGCGATTTGCTCCTTTTGAACCGCTTTGACTATAAGAGAACCGACAAAGCGGCCTCCATCCGCACGCCTGCGGGCGGAGGCCGCGTCTCCAAAACCGATAGGGGGAGTTTGTCCATGGGAAGTGTCTTTCGCTGTTTTGTAGAAAAGCGCCCCGGTTTTGCCGTGGAAGCGGCGGGACTCCTGGGGGAGCTGAGGGGTCCCCTGGGGCTGAGCGGCCTTGCCGGGGTGCGGATTTTGGCCCGCTATGATGTGGAGGGGGTGGACCGTCAGGTCTACGAGTCCGCCCGGACCACCGTCCTGTCTGAGCCCCAGGTGGACGACATCTGGGACGAGGTCATGCCCGCTCCGGCGGGAGCGCACACCCTGCTGGCGGTGGAGGCTCTGCCCGGTCAATACGACCAGCGGGCGGATTCCTGCGCCCAGTGTATCCAGATGATGACCGGCGGGGAGCGCCCCACGGTGCGCTGCGCCTCGGTATATGTGTTGGAGGGGAATCTTACCCCAGCCGGGGTGGAGAAAGCCCGGCATTATTTGATCAACCCCGTAGAGTGCCGGGAAGCCGCGCTGGACAAGCCGGAGACACTGCGGCAGCAGTACGCCGCCCCGGAGCGGGTGCCTGTGCTGGAGGGCTTTCGCGCCCTGGACCGGGCGGCGCTGGAGGCTCTGCTGGAGCAGTACGGCCTGGCCATGGACCTGGGGGACCTGGAGTTTTTGCAGGCCTATTTCCGGGACCAGGAGCAGCGGGATCCCACCCTTACGGAGGTGCGGGTGGTGGACACCTACTGGTCCGACCACTGCCGCCACACCACCTTTTCCACCCATCTGGAGGACATCCGGGTGGAGGACCCCGCCGTGTATGGGGCCTATCAGCGGTACTTATCCGCCCGGGAGGAGGTCTACGGCGGGGAAAAGGCTGCCGGACGGCCCCAGACGCTGATGGACATTGCCACCATCGGGGCGAAAGTGCTGAAAAAGCGGGGCCAGCTCCCCGAGCTGGACGAGAGTGAGGAGATCAACGCATGCTCCATCCATGTGCCCGCCGTGGTGGATGGGGAAGAGCAGGACTGGCTGCTGATGTTCAAAAATGAGACCCACAACCATCCTACCGAGATTGAGCCCTTTGGCGGCGCGGCCACCTGCATCGGCGGGTGTATCCGGGACCCCCTGTCCGGCCGGGCCTATGTCCACCAGGCTATGCGCATAACTGGCTGCGGCGATCCCCGCACACCTTTAGACCGGACCCTGGAGGGCAAGCTCCCCCAGCGGAAAATTGCCCAGACCGCCGCCGCGGGATACTCTTCCTACGGCAACCAGATCGGCCTGGCCACCGGCCACGTGGCGGAGCTCTACCACGACGGCTATGTGGCCAAGCATCTGGAGTGCGGCGCAGTGGCGGCGGCGGCGCCGGCGGAGCATGTCCGCCGGGAACGGCCCGCTCCGGGGGATGTGGTGATTCTGCTGGGAGGGCGCACCGGGCGAGACGGCATCGGCGGGGCTACCGGCTCCTCCAAGAGCCACAACCTGACCAGCCTGGACACCATGGCCAGCGAGGTTCAGAAGGGCAACGCCCCGGAGGAGCGCAAGCTCCAGCGGCTGTTCCGAAACGGGGACGTGACCCGGCTGATCAAGCGGTGCAACGACTTCGGCGCGGGAGGCGTCAGCGTGGCCATCGGCGAGCTGGCCGACGGTCTGGAAATCAACCTGGACGCGGTGCGCAAAAAGTATGACGGACTGGACGGTACGGAGCTGGCTATCTCTGAGAGCCAGGAGCGTATGGCGGTGGTGGTGGACCCCCGGGATGAGGAGGCCCTGGTCGCCGCGGCGGAGCGGGAAAATCTGGAGGCCTACCGGGTGGCGGTAGTCACGGAGGCCCCGCGGATGGTCATGCGCTGGAAAGGACAGACCATCGCCGACCTGAGCCGTGCGTTTCTCAATACCAACGGGGCGGTAAAGCACGCCGGGGTCTCGGTGCCGGCGGGGGAACAGACCGCCGGGATGCCGCGGCACAGTCTGGACCTGCGTAAAACCGCCTCCAGCCTGTCCTGCGCCTCACGCCGGGGGCTGGTGGAGCGGTTCGACAGCTCCATCGGCGCAGGCTCGGTCCTGATGCCCTATGGTGGAACATATCAGGCTACCCCCGCCCAGGCAATGGCCGCGCTATTGCCCGTCCTTCCGGGACAGGAGACGGAGCAGGCCAGCGTAATGGCCTGGGGCTGCGACCCGGAGGCCCTGTCCGCCGACCCCTACCCGGGGGCCTATGACGCGGTGACGGTCTCCATTGCCAAGCTGGTGGCGGCGGGCGCGGACTACCGAAAGGCCTATCTGACCCTTCAGGAATTCTTTGAAAAGCTCCGGGACGAGCCGGAGCGCTGGGGCAGGCCCTTCTCTGCCCTGCTGGGGGCCATGGACGCTCAGCTGGATTACGGCTGCGCCGCCATCGGCGGCAAGGATTCCATGTCCGGTTCCTTCCTGGACAGAGACGTGCCCCCTACGCTGATCTCTTTTGCCATTGCCCCTGTCCAGGCCGGGGAGGTCCTCTCCCCGGAGTTTAAGGAGGCGGGGCATCCCGTGTACCTGTTCCCGGAGAATGGTGCGGAAGACCGGAAAAAGGTCTGGTCGGAGTTCCTCCGGCTTGCCCGCGCGGGGAAAATTGCCGCCGCTTACGCGGTGGAGCACAGCCTGGCCGAGGCTGTGATGAATATGTCCTTCGGCAACCGGATCGGCTTCCGGGCCCTGGATAAGGGCGGCCCGGCATGGCACAGGGCCCGGCCCGGCGCCATTGTCGCCGAGCTGACCGAGGAGCTGGACAACTGCCATCCGGAGGGACTTTGGGCCAGAATCGGCCGCACGACCGCTGAGGCGGATATCGTACTGGGAGAAGACGCCGCCTCCATCCGGGAACTGCTTGCCCTCAGCGAGGGCGTGCTGGAGGATATTTACCCCACCCGTACCCAGGCGGTGGGGGCAGTGGAGCCAATCTCGTGGCCGGAATGCTCTCCGGCGGTGTGCAGGCATCCGTCCGCCCATCCCAGGGCGGTGATTCCCGTATTTCCCGGCACCAACTGCGAGTATGACACCGCCAGAGCCTGTATCCGGGCGGGGATTGACCCGGAGATTGTGGTGGTGCGCAACCTCACCGCCGCGGCCCTGGAGGAGTCCGCCCTGGCGCTGGAGGCGGCCATCCGAAATGCCCAGATGGTTATTCTCCCCGGCGGCTTCTCCGGCGGCGACGAGCCCGACGGTTCCGCCAAATTTATCTGCTCGTTCTTCCGAAGCCCGCGGCTCACCGACGCGGTGCACCGGCTGCTGAACCGGCAGGACGGACTGATGCTGGGCATCTGCAACGGCTTCCAGGCACTGGTGAAGCTGGGACTGGTCCCCTTTGGGGAGATCCGCCCCATGGATGCGGACTGCCCCACCCTCACCTACAATGAGATCGGCCGTCATCAGAGCCGTTATGTCACCACTCGGGTGGCCTCGGTGCGCTCCCCCTGGATGCTCAGGAGCCAGGTGGGAGACCTGCACACCATCCCCGTCTCCCACGGAGAGGGCCGGTTTGTGGCCCCCGGGCCGGTTATCGCCGGTTTGATCGCCAACGGCCAGGTGGCGACCCAGTATGTGGACCCGGATGGGGTCCCCTCCATGGATATTGCCGTCAACCCCAACGGCTCCGCCGCCTGTATCGAGGGTATCTTCTCCCCGGACGGACGGGTGTTCGGCAAGATGGGCCACTCGGAGCGCCGGGGCCGGTGGGTGGGTGTCAATGTTCCCGGAGAGCATAACCAGCCCCTGTTTGAGAGCGGCGCGGCTTACTTCCGCTGAGGCCCGCCTTCGCTTTGGAAGATTTTTGGAAAACGCTGACCCGCGGCGCAGGTATCCTGCGCCGCGGGTGTTTTTTCAGTCGGGCTCCACACAGGCGATGTTCAGCTCCTGAAGCTGCCTGGGCTCCACCGGGCCGGGAGCTCCCATCATCAGGTCCTGGGCGTTTTTGTTCATGGGGAAGGGGATGACTTCGCGGATGGAATCCTCGCCGGAGAGAAGCATCACCATACGGTCCACGCCGGGGGCGATGCCCGCGTGGGGCGGCGCGCCATAGGTGAAGGCGCTGTACATGGCGGGGAACTTGGCCTTGACGTCCGCCTCGCCCAGGCGGACCAGCTGGAAGGCCTCAATCATAATCTCCGGGTCATGGTTGCGCACGGCGCCGGAGGAGAGCTCCACGCCGTTACACACCAGGTCATACTGGAAGGCGGTGATACTCAGAGGGTCCACCGCTCCGGCCGCGGCCTTCTGCAAAATCTCCAGCCCGCCGTTGGGCATGGAAAACGGGTTGTGACAGAACTCCAGCTGGCCGGATTCCTCGCCGATTTCGTACATGGGGAAGTCCACAATCCAGCAGAACTCGTATTTCTCCCTGTCCATGTGGTTGGGGCAGAAGTTTCCCAGCTTGTTGCGCAGGACGCCCGCCGTTTTCTGAGCGGCCGGTTTCTTTCCGGCGGTGAGGCCCACAAAGCTGTTGGGGGCAAGCCCCAGAGCCTCCACCACCCGGGCCTTGTTCTCCTGGAGGAATTTGGATATGCCGCCCACCAGCTCGCCCTTTTCATCCAGACGGAACCAGTAGGCTTTCTCGCCGGCCTGAACCTCCACATCAGCGCAGAGCTGGTCAATCTGCTTGCGGGTGCCGGAGAAATCCGACACCACCACGGCTTTTACGGCATTCCCGGCAAAGGGCGGGAAGCCGCAGTCCGCCAAAAGCGCCGTGGCGTCCGTCACCGTCAGGTCAATGCGCAGGTCCGGCTTGTCGGAACCGTAGAGCTCCATGGCCTCCAGGTAAGGGATGCGGCGGAAGGGGGCGGAGGAAGCGGAGCTGTACTTGCCGTACCGGGCGAAAATGGGGGGCAGGACCTGCTCCAGGACGGCGAACACATCCTCCTGCCCGGCAAAGGCCATTTCCATATCCAGCTGATAGAACTCGCCGGGAGAGCGGTCTCCCCGGGCGTCCTCATCCCGGAAGCAGGGAGCGATTTGGAAATACCGGTCAAATCCGGAGGCCATCAACAGCTGCTTAAATTGCTGAGGAGCCTGGGGGAGGGCGTAGAATTTGCCCGGATGCTTGCGGGAGGGCACCAGGTAATCCCGGGCCCCCTCGGGGGAGGAGGCGGTGAGGATAGGGGTCGTCACCTCCAGGAAGCCCTGCTCCGTCATAGCTTGCCGCAGAGCGGCTACTACATTGCACCGCAGAATGATATTCTCTTTGACCTGGGGGTTGCGCAGGTCAAGATAGCGGTACTTCAGGCGGGTGCTCTCATCTGCGTCCCGGCTGCGGTTGATGGGGAAGGGGAGCTCGTTGTGCCGGCAGCGGCCCAGCACCCGGACACTGCTGGGAACTACCTCAATCTCTCCGGTGGGCAGCTTGGGATTTTTGCTGTCCCGCTCCCGAACCACGCCCTTCACGGCTACGGTGGATTCCTTATTGAGTTCCTTAAAGGCCGCCAGAGTCTCTGCGTCCTCCAGCACCAGCTGGGTAGCGCCGTAAAAATCCCGGAGCACAGCGAAGGCAAGATTTGCCCCAACCTCCCGGATGTTCTCCAGAAAGCCCGCCAGTGTGACGGTCTGTCCCACATGGGTCAGGCGCAGTTCTCCGCAGCTGTGGGTGCGGTATGCGGTCTTTGTGTTCTCCATAAAACCTACTCCTATTCGTATTATTTTGCCTGAATATTTCAACTTCTTGGGGTTTCACAGGGGGGCCGGTCTCTGTTCCGGTGTATGTTAAGGAATTGCACTTGCCACAGACGGGCGGCAGAATTCCCCCCGCCCGACCGCGGTGCGTAGAGAAATATTCCACACCTGCCCGCTGCAATTGAACTACAAAACTTTATTTTCAAAGCGTTTTATACAGAGGGGAGCGCTTATTCATTCCTGTTCCGGTTCCCGGACAGGGGCGGCAGAGACCGCCAGAGATTGCGCGATTGCGGCGGCAGCCTCCTCCAGGGTCAGCAGGGACTGGACACCGGAGCGCATATTTTTCAGGGACACCCTGTCCTGCGCAATCTCGTCCTCCCCCAGCAAAAGCACAAAGGGGATGCCCAGCTTGTCCGCATAGCTCATTTTCTGCTTAAACTTTTTGGGCTCGGTGTAGAGCTGGGCCCGGATGTCCCGCCGGCGCAGGGCGGTGGCGGCGGCAATGGCGGGGGAGAGCTCCTCCGTCATGGGCAGCACCAGCACGTCCGCCGGGGCCGAGGGCAGGTCCTCATTCAGATATCCCTGGTCCTCCAAAACGAAGAACAGGCGGGTCAGGCCGATGGAGATACCTACGCCGGGAAGTTTTTTATCGGTATAATATTCCGCCAGGTTATCATACCGCCCGCCGGAACAGATGGATCCGATCTCCGGATGGTCCAGCATTACCGTCTCATAGACGGTTCCGGTGTAGTAGTCCAGCCCCCGGGCAATGGTCAGGTCGATAATAAAGTGATCCTCGGGCACACCGAAGGCGGACAGACAGCGCACGACCGTCTCCAGCTCCTCGATGCCCCGGTCCAGCAGGTCGTTCCGGCCCCGGTAAGGAGCCAGCGCGGAGAGGGGCTCCGGGGCGGACAGCAGTTCGAGCAGGCGGTCGGCGGTTTCGATGGGGACGCCCGCATCCTCGGTCAGGATGGCCGCCACCTTCTCCGGGCCGATTTTCTCCAGCTTGTCGATGGCGCGCATGATCTCCCCTGTCCGCTGTTCCAGTCCCAGGGCGGCGAAAAGGCCGCTGAGCACCTTCCGGTTGTTGAGGCGGATTCTGAACCGCTTCAGGCCCAGTGCGGTAAAGGCCTGGTAAATAATAGAGGGGATCTCCGCCTCGTTGATGATGTCCAAAGCGCCGTCGCCAATGACGTCGATATCCGCCTGATAAAACTCCCGGAAGCGGCCCCGCTGGGCCCGCTCACCCCGATAGACCTTGCCGATCTGGAATCGCCGGAAGGGAAACGTCAGCTCATTCTGGTGGAGCGCCACATACTTGGCCAAAGGCACCGTCAGGTCAAAGCGTAAGGAGAGGTCGGCGTCCCCCTTGGTAAAACGGTAAATCTGCTTTTCCGTCTCCCCGCCCCCCTTGGCCAGCAGAATCTCGCTGGCCTCCACAAGAGGAGTGTCCAGGGGAGTAAAGCCATACAGGGCATACGTGCGGCGGAGGATTTCGGCCATGCGGTCAAACTGCGCCTGTCTCCGGGGCAGCAGCTCCATAAAGCCGGACAGCGTGCGGGGTTTCAACTTTGCCATTGTCATATCTCCTTTGTATTTGGTTGTCAGGGATAAAAAAAACACTCCCATCCCCGGTCACGGGACGAGAGCGTCAGCGCTTTCGTGGTGCCACCCATGTTCAGGGCGAAGCCGCCCCCTCAGCTCCTCTGTTGCGGGAGAAAGACCGCGCCCGTCTCCGGGCCCGCTGGTAGAGCTGTCTTTCCCCCGCTCCTTGCCGTGGGCGCTTCCAGCCTCTGGCGCTCCTCTCTGTCCGGCGGTGTGGGGGGTACTCATGCCCCGTCATAACGGTTTTGCCCAATGTATCACAGAATGCCGGATTTGTCAACGGAGATCCCCATGGGGGAGCTGTCCGCAGAGAAGGCTTATTGACGTGTTTCCCCCTCTGAAAGCGGGGGGAAACACAGATAGGAGCGCTACGTTTGGGACGCGTCCGCCCTGTCTCTGTCACCGTCTGTGCTGTTTAAAGCCGAATTTTGAAGTACTTCTTCAAAGTACCGAGGCGGCAATTACCTGATAACTATTTCCTCTTGAGCTTTATAATGGATAGTAGAATCAAAACAATTCCTGCAATATACGTCGGCCAATACAAAAAACTGTATAAGATCAAATAGTCTCCCAAAGTCAGCTTAAATAGTCCGCCGCCATCAAGCAGGCTGCTGATAAAACAATAGCCAAACGCAATTAAAAATGGAAAGGTCCCCAAAAGCAACAAAAATTTCCAGACCAGTTTTCCGCATTTCACGTCATTCACAACTCCTCTGCAAAGCTCAGCTTGCTATACTGATGATATCATGGAGAACTTTGCGTTTCAATCCTGAATGAGTGAAATTGCCGATGCCCAAATGCGGCAATATAAAAGAAAAAGGGGTGCCCCGTCCCGGCAGGAATAACAGGTATGGATGGGTAATAAAAAGAACCTCTCAGGGAGAGACTTTACAGCAGCGTTCAAAGCTTGTGGAAAACTGTGTACGCAGCATCTCATACCGCTGACTCTATATTTCCAGGCGAATTGTACAATTATACCCGGTAAATTTTCAGCACAACGTTGAAAATGCCGCCGGGGGACAAAAAACGCTTGCTATTTTTTGCGGGGAAGCGTATGATAATGACACAGGGGCTTGGAAACGTTTCCATGAAACGTTTCCAAGCACACCACACTGAAAACAGGAGGAACTATCTCATGAAGAAACGTCTGTTTGCACTTACCCTTGCCGGCGCTATGCTCGTAGGTCTGCTGGCCGGCTGCGGCAACAGCACCGGCGGCTCTGCCACCACTCCCGCTCCCGCCACCCCCGCTCCTGCCGGCGATGCCACTCCCGCTCCCGCCAATGACGGCAATACCGCCTCCGGCTCCGTCTACTACATGAACTTCAAGCCCGAGGCCGACGCGCAGTGGCAGGCCCTGGCCAAGGCCTATACCGACGAGACCGGTGTGCCTGTAAAGGTGATGACCGCCGCCTCCGGCCAGTATGAGACCACCCTCAAATCCGAGATGGCCAAGAGCGAAGCTCCCACCCTCTTCCAGGTCAACGGCCCGGTGGGTCTGGCCAAGTGGAAGGACTACTGCTACGATATGTCCGGCTCCGCCTTTTACGGCGAGCTGACCAGCGAGGATTTCACCCTGAAGGATGGCTCCGCCGTGCTGGGCGTAGCCTATGTGTACGAGGGCTACGGCATCATTGTCAACACCAACCTGCTGGAGCAGGCCGGCTATACCATGGACGACATTAAGAGCTTTGACCAGCTGAAGGCTGTGGCCGAGGATATCACCGCCCGCTCCGGCGAGCTGGGCTTCTCTGCCTTTACCTCCGCCGGTATGGACGGCTCCTCCGACTGGCGCTTCAAGACCCATCTGGCCAATATGCCCCTGTATTACGAGTTTGAGGACGAGGGCTATGAGGGCACTCCCGACGCCATCAAGGGCACTTATCTGGACAAATACCGCGCACTGTGGGATCTGTACATCAACAACTCTGTGTGCGCTCCCTCCCAGCTCTCCGTTAAGACCGGCGACGACGCCATCGCCGATTTTGTGACCGAAGAAGCCGTGTTCTATCAGAACGGCACCTGGGCTTACGGCGATATCGCCTCCGACATCGGGGACGAGAACCTGGATATTCTGCCCATCTACGCAGGCGTTAAGGACGAGGGCCAGGGCCTGTGCATCGGCACCGAGAACTACTGGTGCGTCAACGGCAAGGCCAGCCCCGAGGACATCCAGGCCACCCTGGACTTTATGTACTGGTGCGTCACCAGCGAGGCCGGCACCACTGCCATGGCCAGCGAGATGGGCTTCATCTGCCCCTTCAAGAGCGCCAAAGAGACCGCCAATGTCCTGAATAACAAGATGAACGCGCTGGTTGCCTCCGGCACCTACGCTGTGGACTGGGCGTTTAACTATATCCCCTCTGAGGAATGGAAGAACGGCGTGGGCTCCGCCCTGACCGGCTACGCCGCCGACCAGAGCGACGCCAACTGGGAGAAGGTTGTCTCCGCCTTTGTGGACGGCTGGGCTGCCGAGGCTGCGGCCACCAAGAGCTGAAGACCAGCGGATGTGAAACTGACCCAGCGCATCTGACGCGGCGGGGTGGGCGGCGCGCCGCCCACCCCGCTTTCATAAGGCAGAGCATGCAGCCGGCGTCTGCTTGAAAAGGACCGGAAAGTCTCCGATGGTTTCCAAACAGACGCCGGGAGAAATTGAGCGATAAGGGGGGACCCCTGTGGAAAAAGCGATTAAGCGCTATCTGCCCGTGTTCATTTTGCCCACCATGGCCGCTTTCCTCATCGGTTTTGTAATCCCGTTTGTAATGGGAATTTACCTGTCCTTCTGCGAGTTTACCACCGTCAACGATGCCCGCTTTGTGGGCATAACCAATTATATCAAGGCGTTCAGCGACCCACTGTTTGGCCACTCCTTCCTGTTCACTGTGGCGTTTGCGGTGGTGACGCTGGTGCTCATCAATGTGCTGGCCTTTGCGGTGGCCCTGGTGCTCACCCGGGAAATCCGGGGTACCAATATTTTCCGCACGGTGTTCTTTATGCCCAACCTCATCGGCGGAATTGTGCTGGGCTATGTCTGGCAGCTGATTTTCAACGGTATTTTTGAAAAGTTTGACACGGCCCTTAAGCTCAGCGAGAAGCTGGGATTTGCCGGACTGGTCATTCTGGTCTGCTGGCAGCAGATCGGCTACATGATGATTATTTACATTGCCGGCCTCCAGTCCATCCCGCCCTCCCTGAATGAGGCGGCGGAGATCGACGGCGCCGACGCCTGGCAGCGGCTGATTCATGTGACCATCCCCAACATGATGCCCTCCATCACCATCTGTACGTTCCTGACCATCACCAACGGTTTTAAGCTATTTGACCAGAACCTCTCCCTCACCGCCGGCGAGCCCTCCCGCATGTCGGAGCTGATGGCGCTGAATATCTACCGCACATTTTACGGCCGGGTGGGATTTGAGGGTGTCGGCCAGGCCAAGGCGGTGCTGTTCTTTATCCTGGTGGTGGGCATCGGCCTGTTACAGCTGAGATTCACCCGCTCTAAGGAGGTGCAGCAATGAGAAAGAACCGCGCACGGGGCGGCTGGTTTGCCACAATTCTGTTTACCGTAATTTCAATTTTCTATGTCTCCCCTCTCTTTATTGTGCTCATCAACTCCTTCAAGAAAAAGGCGTTTATCAGCAAGGAGCCCTTTGCCCTGCCCAGCGAAAAGACACTGGTAGGCTTTGAGAACTACATGAACGGCATTGAGAAATACGGCTTCCTGAAAGCGGTAGGGTGGACGCTTTTCATCACGGTATGCTCGGTGGTGGTAATTCTGGTGTGCACCTCCATGTGCGCATGGTTTATCACCCGGGTGCGCAGCCGCCTGACTCAGGGGATCTATCTTCTATGCGTTTTCTCCATGGTGGTGCCCTTCCAGATGGTCATGTTTACCCTTTCAAAAACGACCGACACCCTTCACCTGAACACCCCGTGGGGTCTGATTATCGTCTATCTGGGTTTTGGCGCGGGACTGGCGGTGTTTATGTTCTGCGGCTTTGTAAAATCCATTCCCCTGGAAATTGAAGAGGCCGCCATGATGGACGGGTGCTCTCCCCTGCGGACATTCTTCTCTGTGGTGCTCCCGATTATGAAGCCCACCTATATCTCTGTGGGAATCCTGGAGACCATGTGGATCTGGAATGACTTCCTTCTGCCCTATCTTACCCTGGATCTGGAGCACTACAAGACAATTTCCATCGCGATTCAATATATGCAGGGCTCCTATGGACGGGTGGATATGGGAGCAATTATGGCCTGCCTGGTGATGGCGATTATTCCCATTATCGTGTTCTACCTGTCCTGCCAGAAATATATCATCAAGGGCGTGGCCGCCGGAGCCGTCAAGGGCTGAGCGGCTGTCCTGAAATACAGACTGACAAGTTTTGTTCCGGCTCCTGCGAGGGGTTGAATCATTGTCCGTTTGGAGAGACGGGTACTTTTCCCGTGTTGGTCTCTGCTGAGATTTGGCTGTCCAGCCTCCGGCGGCCCCCTTTCTGTGTGGACAGAAAGGGGCGAAAGAGCCGGTCAGGGAGGGAGGGATTTCGATTTCCCTCCCTCCCTGACAACCCACCCTCCCCAAACGACCAGGGAAGGGGGCCTGTCGAAAAAGGCCTCTGGCCTTTTTCGACAAAAGGGATACGGCCTGCTGCGCGCACCCTTTGGGCACACTTGCAGGCCGAGATGTGTCATTTTCGAGGCACATGTCCCCGAAAATGACCGATTTTGACTTTATTTTGCCGCCCTCGGGCGGCAAAACTCTGCGAAGCGTTCCCGTGGGGGAAGTTTTTCGACAGTCCCCGGGCTGTTCTGTTTCCGCTTCCCGGCGCTTCGCCCTTACTCCGTAACGGGCGAAGCGGCACTACAAGAGAAGTATGTGGCCCTGTTCAAGCGGCATACGCCAGAAAGAGAACTGACAGAACACTTCTTTTGCAATGCACCGTGTAAATACTCCCGTCCCCCGCAGGGCCCCGGCGGAGCCCAGCGCAGCGGGTCCGCCGGGGAGAGGAGGAGCAAGGGAATGGAATGAGGTCTGCCCCTTCGGGCGGACCGAATGCAATGCACTTTGCGACGACGAGGTGGTGGAGATGACCATCAAAGATATTGCCCGGCTGTCCGGTTATGCGGTCGGCACGGTTTCCCGGGTGCTCAACGGCCATCCTAACGTCTCGGAGCAGGCCCGCGAGCGGGTAATGGCGGTGGTAAAGGCCCAGGATTTTAAGCTGAACAGCAACGCCAAGCACCTGAAGCAGCACTACAACAGCGGGGTTGCGATTATCATCAAGGGCTCCGGCAACATGCTTTTTGCGGCCATTGTAGAGCACATTCAGGTTTTAATCCGGGACAGCGGGCACCCCAGCATGGTTTATTATCTGGAGGAAGACGACAACGAGGTGGAGCAGGCCCGGCGGCTGTGCCGGGAGCGGCGTCCCCTGGGTATTCTCTTCCTGGGTTCCAATCTGGAGCTGTTCCGGGCGCAGTTTCAGGATATTCAGGTTCCCTGTGTGCTGGTGACAAACTCGGCGGCGGGGCTGGGCTTTCCCAACCTGTCCAGCGTCAGCACCGACGATGTACAGGCCGCGCGGCAGGCGGTTCTGCGGCTTATGGACCTGGGGCACCGGGAGATCGGAATTTTGGGCGGCTGCACCGATATGCCCAACGCGGCCCGCACCCGCCTCCAGGGAGTGCGGGCGGCTTTCCGGGAGCGGGGGCTGGAACTGGACCTGGAGCGACAGTATGAGTCCACGTATTTTTCCATGTCCTGCGGCTATGAGGCCATGGGCCGTCTGCTGGACAGAATGAAGGACCTGACCGCTGTCTTTGCCATGTCCGACGTTCAGGCGGTGGGAGCTATTCGGGCCCTACAGGACCGGGGGCTGCAAGTGCCCCGGGATATTTCCGTGGTCGGCTTTGACGGCATCGCTCTGGGAGACTATGTGGTCCCCCGGCTGACCACCATACGGCAGAATGAACTGCTGCTGGCAAAGCGGAGCGTTGCGCTTCTGCTCCAGCAGATAGAGACGGGGAACGGCCCGGTCCATGAGCTGGTTCCCCACACCTTTGTCCCCGGAGAGAGCGCAGGCCGGGCGTCGTCCTTGATATAAAAGGATTCAATGCCGCCGGCCGCCGTCTGAGCGGACTCTTTGCCGCGGGATGGTCCGGGTGTTGCCGGCTGGAAGTTCTGTTTGCTCCCCTTTTCCGGGGAAAAGGGAGCGGGAGAGGATTTGATCCGATTTGAGAAGCAGCGGTATTTTGATGCATATTACCTCTCTGCCCACCCCCTGGGGTATCGGGACCATGGGGGCAGAGGCCCGGCGGTTTGTGGAGTTTCTCCAGGCGGCGGGGCAGGCATGGTGGCAGATTCTCCCTGTCTGCCCCACCGGTTATGGGGATTCCCCCTATCAGAGCTTTTCCACCTTTGCCGGAAATCCGTATCTGATCGACCTGGACGACCTGGCGGAGGAGGGACTGCTGGAGCGGGCGGAATACGCCGGCCTGAGCTGGGGAAACGACCCGCTGGCGGTGGACTACGGTCTGCTGTACCGGCAGCGGCTTCCGGTGCTGCGCCTGGCCTGCGGCCGGCTGCGGGCTGCTCCTCCGGCGGAGTTTGCCGTATTCTGCAACCAAAATGCCTTTTGGCTGGAGGATTATGCTCTGTTTATGGCGCTGAAGGAGGCCCACGGCGGCATTCCCTGGACCCAGTGGGGCCCCTCCCTGCGGGACCGGAACGGGCTGGCCCTGGCCCGCGCGCGGCAGAGCCTGGCGGAGGACGTGGTGTTCTGGAAATGTGTGCAGTTCCTCTTTTTCCGCCAGTGGCGGAGGCTGAAAAAATATGCCAATCACCGGGGCGTGGGTCTCATCGGTGATCTGCCCATCTACGTCTCCGGAGACAGCGTGGACGTATGGGCTCACCCGGAGCAGTTCCAGCTGGATGAGGAGCACCGGCCGGTAGAGGTGGCCGGATGTCCGCCGGACGGCTTTTCCGCCGACGGCCAGCTGTGGGGCAATCCCCTGTTCGACTGGGATTTTATGGAGGCGGACGGATACGGCTGGTGGATTCAGCGCATTGCCTATCAGTGTGGGATCTATGACATTCTCCGCATTGACCACTTCCGCGGGTTCGACTCCTACTACGCCATTCCCCGCGGGGAGGCCACCGCCCAGAAGGGCCGCTGGCGGCAGGGTCCCGGTGTCCGCCTCTTCCAGGCGGTGGAGGCCGCCCTGGGGCCCCGGCGGATTATCGCGGAGGATTTGGGGTTTTTAACGCCCTCGGTTCACGCCCTGCGGGATGAGACAGGGTTCCCTGGTATGAAGGTACTCCAGTTCGCATTTGACAGCCGGGACGGGAGCGGTTCCGTGTACCTGCCCCACAACTATCCCCGCAACTGCGTGGCCTATGTGGGCACCCACGACAACGACACCGCCCTCGGGTGGCTGAACAGCGCTGGCCGGGGGGACGTAGCCTACGCCAGGGAATACCTGCGCCTGAACCGGGAGGAGGGGGAGGCCTGGGGGCTGCTCCGGGCGGTATGGGCCAGTGTAGCCGATACCGCCGTGGTCCAGATGCAGGATCTGCTGGGCCTGGGCAGCGAGGCCCGCATGAACACGCCCTCTACAGTGGGAGAAAACTGGCGGTGGCGGGCGCCGGCGGGTTTTGACAGCCCAGAGCTGGCCCAAAAACTGCGGCGGGAGACGGAGCTGTACGGGCGTCTGGCCTCTGGCGTACAGCCGCAATAATCCTGACAGATTGGTAAGATTGCTGCGCGTTTCTCTCCAAAAATAACAGGGTCCGCATAAAAGCGGACCCACTGACTGTCGAAAAACGTTCCCCCGCGGCCTGTCCTACAGGAGGACGGCCGCGGGGGAAACGGTTTACAGGGGGAGCTCAGTCCTGCCTGGGTTTGGAGGGGGGAGGGGGAATGGGGGTATCGTGCTCAAAGGCATCGAAGTAATCCTCATCCTGGAGCTCGGGCTTCCGGCGGCTGATGGCGGAGGTGATGATGGGAAAGAGGACGATAGCGATCAGTCCCCCGGAAAAGCCGTTGTTGTAGAGGTTGATGCCCTCTACCGGCGTGCCCGCGTGGAGCACTACCGCCGAGTGCAGGAATCCGGCGATGATGCCGAAGGGCCAGCCAAAGTAGCCGGAGATGGGGGCCAGGGTGGTGCCGAAGAGCATGGCCAGCTGAACCGAGCTGTGGTTGATGCCCCACTTCATGAAATATCCCCCCAGCACGACGCCGCCCATAACGGGCAGGATATTCCGGGCATGCTTGCCAAAGGCGGAAAAGCCGATGATGGTGAAAATTCCGCCCAGAGTGGGGCCGTTGAGATCACCGCCGGTGATGAGAATCAGGGCGGTGCCCAAAAGCCCGTCCACCCCCATGTTGATAAGCACCGGAGCGGAGCCAAACATACGCAGGTAGTCGCTGGGGGCCCGGCCGGTGCTGAGCAGCAGCCGCCGGTAGCCCGCCCAGGCCGCCCACGGCGGCCGGCCGCAGAAAAAGAGCCCGGCGATGATCAGGACGGAGCAGAGGAATACCATCATGATCCCAAAGGGCAGATTATAGCCGGTAGCCCAGTGGTGTGCGGTCTCCATCTGGGCGCCCATGGAGTTCATCAGGGGCACCAGCATCATGGCAAGCAGGCCGCAGGCAAAGCCCATGTTATAGAGGTTCATACCGTTTTGAATTTTGTAGGTATAGCCCGACAGCGGAGGCAGGACAAACCCTACCGCCAGGCCTACCAGAATTCCCAGCAGCGGGCTGCCCCAGCCGTTGTCCAGGCTGATATAACTGACCACCGGGGCCAGTGAGGTGGCCAGCAGAGAGATAGAGGCATGCTTGGAAAAGGGCTCCTTGACTACCCGGGAATAGAGCCAGGTGCCGGCAATAATGGGCCAGATGTTGACAATGTTTTTGCCGAAGAGGGAGAACCCGGCCATAAGGCCGATTTCCACCAGGGTATAGCCGTTGAGCGGGTCCTTGGATACGTACAGAATGCCAATGCTGATCAGGATAACCAAAGCGGAGTTCACAAAGGCCGCGCCTACGCCGGCAATTTCCACGTAATCGGTAATGAGCGCGTCTTCTGTCAGGATGATCTTCCAAAGACCGGGCAGGATATTGGCCGGGTTGTCCATCAAAATGCCAAAGGCGCCCCAGAAAGCCGCGAAGCACAGCAGGGCTGGATACATTCGTTTATAGCGCACGGCAGATCCCCCTCTTATCTTATGTAATATGGCCGAAAAAGGTCTGGAAAGAACATTCCTTTCGCGCTTCAAACCCTTGGTCCTAGAACCTGGATTCACAACCGTTAAACGCCGTCTGAGCGGATTTTTTCCGCCATACTGGGGCGCTTTCCCTTGCCATCTGTCAGAATGGCTGCGAAAAATCTCCTTGTCTGGCGGGAAAAATCCTCGCCCATCCAGCATTCCCCGGTTATGAATACAGGTTTTTGAATTCCCGCACGGCGGTGATATGGCACATTTTATTGAGAAATCATGAGTTCCCACTCAGGAGGAGAAGTTTCGGAAATAGGCGCGGGTCTGCTCGGTGTTGCGCAGGACCTCCGCCCGCAGAGACTCCAGATCCGGGAATTTTTCCTCCGGGCGCAGGCGCTTGTAAAATTCCATGCGGAGGGTCTGCCCGTACAGGTCCCCGTGAAAGTCCAGAATAAAACCCTCCACCGTCACCCGGCTGCCGTCGTCTACCGTGGGGCGCACCCCGATGTTGGTTACGGCAGGGCGGCTGTCCCCGTTTTCAAAATAGACCTTGGTGGCGTAAACGCCGTGGGCGGGCACCAGCACCCCCGGCTGAAAGCGCAGATTGACCGTGGGAAAGCCCAGGGTGCTGCCCAGCTTCTTGCCGTGGGCCACTGTGTCGGTGAGAGTGTGGGGGTGCCCTAAGAATTCGTTGGCCAGCTCCATCTCCCCCTGAGCCACCAGCGTGCGGATATAGGTGGAGGAGATGGTGATGTGGTCCCGCTCCACCTTGGGGATGATGTCGCAGCCCAGACCCAGCTCCCCGCAGAGAGCTTTCAGCTTTTCCGGGGTGCCCTCTCCCCGATAGCCGAAGTGGTGGTCGTGGCCTACCACCAGGTGAACCGCCCCGTGCTCCCTCACCAGGTAATCGGTGACAAAGTCCTGCCAGGGCATCTGCATCATGGCCTGGTCAAAGCGGGCGATGATAACCTCCCGGATACCGTAGTGCCGGATCATCAGGTCTGCCCGGTCGGTGGGGGAAGTCAGCAGAGGCATGGGGGCTTTCAGAATCAGATTGGCGGGGTGGGTGTCAAACGTCACGGCGGCCGGAATTGCCCACCTCTGGGCGGCCAGCTGGCTGACGCGCCGTAAAAGGGCCCCGTGACCCAGGTGTACCCCGTCAAAAAAGCCCAGGGCGATGATGCGTTTTGTCTGTTCCATCCTGTTTACACCTCATAAAAGCTCTTAATCAGGCGCAGGCGGGCTCCCTGGCTGGCCCCCAGCCCCAGAAATTCTCCGCTCTCGCTGTAAACCCGCCACTCACCCTCCACACCGGGCGTTGACACGGCGCCGCCGTTGCGCAGGACTTTCTCCGCCGCCGGGCGGACAGTAACGGCTCCCTTCCAGCCGCCGCGGGCAAAAAACCGGTCCACCGGCAGCAGCAGAGACGAGGGGGCCTCCGCCATCAAAATCTGGTCCAGGGTAACGGCGTCAGACAGCGTAAAGCCTGCCGCCTGAGTCCGGCGCAGAGCGCTCATGCAGGCTCCGCAGCCCAGGACCTGCCCGATGTCGTGACAGAGAGTGCGCACATAAGTGCCCTTGGAGCACACCACCCGCAGAAGGCAGCTGCTTCCCGCCGGGGGCGTCTCGTTTAAAAGCTCCAGGGCGTAGATGTGGACCGGCCGGGGCCTGCGCTCCACCTCCTGGCCCTTCCGGGCCAGCTCGTAGAGCTTTTTCCCCTTAATCTTGACGGCGGAATACATAGGGGGAATCTGCTCCAATGGGCCGGTGAAACGCTCCAGCGCATCCAGAAGCTGTTCCCGGGTGACGGAGACGGGGTGCTCTTCCAGCACCTCCCCGGTGGTGTCCTGGGTGTTGGTAACGGCGCCCAGCCTGAGCCCGGCAATGTATTCCTTTCGGGACTCCGCGGCGAACTCCACCGCCCGGGTAGCCCGCCCGATGAAAACCGGCAGAACCCCGGTGGCCATAGGGTCCAGGGTTCCCCCGTGGCCGACGCGCTTTTCGTGAAAGACACCCCTCAGCTTGGCGCACACATCCATGGAGGTCCAGCCCTCCGGCTTGTCTACCACCAGAATTCCGTTAGCCATCCCGCTGCACCGTCCGAATGGCCTCCAGCACGGCGACTCTGGCCTCCGACAGGGTTCCGGAAGTGCTGCATCCGGCGGCGGCGGCATGTCCGCCGCCGCCCAGCAGAGCACAGACCCGGGAGGCGTTGAGCCCGCCGGTGGTCCGCACGCTGAGCTTGCACCCGCCGCCCTCTCTCTCCTTGATGGTAATGGCGGTCTCCACCCCCTCAATCTGGCCGGGAAAGGCGGCAATATCCTCCATATCCTGGGCGGAGGCGCCCAGCTCCGCGGCCATGGACAGAGGCACCGCGGCAATGGCGACTGTTCCGCCGTCATAAAATTCCATATCCGCCGTCAGACGGCCCTCCAGGGCCAGACGCTTGAAGGACTTGGTGCGGAAGTGTTTTTTGTTCAGCGCGGTATAGTCGATGCCGGTCTCCATCAGGGCGGCGGCTGTACGGTGGGTGGCGGGGGTGGTGTTGCCATACTGGAAGCAGCCGGTGTCAGTGGACACCGCTACGTATAGAGGCAGGGCGGTCTCCGGCGTCACCAGCCCCCACTGCCGCGCGATGTCGTAAATAAGCTCCCCGCAGGCGGCCCGCCCCGGGTCCACACAGCTCTCCCGGCCAAAGCCCTCATAGGAGGGGTGGTGGTCGATGGCCAGGTCGATGCCCCGGGCCAGCCACAGTTCCCCCTGGGGGGTAAAGAGGCTCCGGGCCGCTACATCTACGGTGACGACAAAGGCGGGGCGGACCTCCGCCGGGGCCAGATAGGGCTCCAGATAGGGGGCGAACAGCTCCGTGATGTCCGGATTGGGCAGGACCCAGGCCTGCTTTCCCAGACGCCGCAGGGCGGCACACAGCCCGGCGGCGCAGCCGGTGGTGTCACCGTCGGGACGCCTGTGGGTTATGATCAGAATGTTGTCCTGCGCCGCTAGGAGCGCGGCGGTCTCTGCTGTGTTCAAGTGTCCTCCTCCTCATCCAGGCGAATGTGGGCGTTGGCCGGATTTGCCGGCTTGACAACCTCCGGATTTCGCAGCAGGCCCAGAATATGGGCCCCCTTGTCAATGGAGTCGTCCCATTCAAAGCTCAGCTCCGGTGTATACCGCAGGGACAGAGCCCGGCCCAGCTCCCGCCGCAGATAGCCCCCGGCGGATTTAAGGCCCTTGACTACCTCGTTTCCATCGCCTTTGTCCAGGACGCTGACATATATTTTGGCGTAACGCAGGTCCGGTGTGGTATCAACCGCCGTAACCGACACCAGTCCGTGGACGCGGGGGTCCTTTACCGTGCGGATCAGCGCGGAGAGTTCCCGCTGGATCTCTTCATTGATGCGTCCAATACGATTGCTTGGCATAGCGTTCTCCTTTGCTGTAATTTGTTCCGTTGTGTGCGGCGGGGCAAAAACAGGCGGGGGCGGGCGAGAATCGCCCGCCCCCGCTGTGGTGGTGCCGTTATACCTCAATCTGCTCCATGAGGAAGGCTTCGATGATGTCGCCCTCCTTGATATCCTGGAATTTCTCAAAGGTGATGCCGCACTCATAACCTGCGGCCACCTCCTTGACGCTGTCCTTAAAGCGCTGGAGAGAGGCGATGGCCCCGTCGTAGATGACGATGTTGTCCCGCAGCAGGCGCATCTGCGCGCCCCGCTGGACCTTGCCCTCCAACACGTAGCAGCCGGCCACCATGCCCACGCCGGTAATGCGGAAGACATTGCGCACCTCTGCCCGGCCCAGGTCCACCTCTTTGAACTTGGGGGCCAGCATTCCCTTCATGGCGGACTCAATCTCGTTGATGGCGTCATAAATGACCCGGTACATGCGCATATCCACATGGCTGCGGGCGGCGTTCTCCTTGGCGTTGGCGTCGGGGCGGACGTTGAAGCCCACGATGATGGCCCCCGAGGTGGCCGCCAGCATGACGTCGCTCTCGCTGATGGCGCCTACGGCGGAGTGGATGACCCGCACCCGGACCTCCTCGTTGGAGAGCTTTTCTAGGCTGGCCTTCACCGCCTCGGCGGAGCCCTGCACGTCGGCCTTGACAATCAGGTTCAGGTCCTTCATCTCGCCCTGCTTGATCTGGCTGAACAGGTCCTCCAGGCTGACCTTCTGGTTCTGGGGACCGGCGGCCTTGGCCTTGCGCTCGTGCTTGCGCTGCTCCACCAGCTCCCGGGCCATGCGCTCGTCGGCCACCGCGTGGAAGTCGTCGCCCGCGCCGGGGACTTCGCTCATGCCGATGATCTCCACGGGCACCGAGGGACCCGCCTCGGTGAGCTTCTCCCCTTTGGCGTTGGTCATGGCCCGGACGCGGCCCACGGCGGTGCCGGCGATGATCACGTCCCCCTGGTGGAGGGTGCCGTTCTGCACCAGCAGCGTGGCCACCGGGCCGCGGCCCTTGTCCAGCTTGGCCTCGATCACCGCGCCGTGGGCGGTACGGGCGGGGTTGGCCTTCAGCTCCCGCATCTCGGCGGTGAGCGTGACCATCTCCAGCAGGGAATCAATGCCCATACCGGTTTTGGCGGAGATGGGACAGATGATGGTGTCGCCGCCCCACTCCTCGGGCACCAGCTCATAGGCGGTGAGCTGTTCCTTGATCCGGTCCGGGTTGGCCTCCGGCTTATCCATCTTGTTGATGGCCACAATGATGGGAATATTGGCGGCCTTGGCGTGGTTGATGGACTCCACGGTCTGGGGCATAATGCCGTCGTCGGCGGCTACCACCAGAATGGCGATATCCGTCACCATGGCGCCCCGGGCCCGCATGGCGGTAAAGGCCTCGTGGCCGGGGGTGTCCAGG
>CANDFO010000002.1 GCA_947384055.1 uncultured Flavonifractor sp. | reverse complement strand
GGTGACGTTGAACTCCTTGCCCACCTCCTCCAGAGTGCGGGTACGGCCGTCCTCAATGCCGAAGCGGAGCTTTAAGACCTTCTCCTCCCGGGGAGTCAGGGTGCCCAGCACATCCACCAGCTGTTCCTTGAGAAGGGTAAAGCTGGCGGCCTCGGAGGGCTCGGAGGCGTCCTCGTCAGGGATAAAGTCCCCCAGGTGGGAGTCCTCTTCCTCGCCGATAGGGGTTTCCAGGCTCACCGGCTCCTGGGCGATTTTCAAAATCTCCCGCACCTTGTCCACCGGCATGTTCATCTCGGCGGCGGTTTCCTCGGGGGTGGGGTCGTGGCCCAGCTCCTGGAGGAGCTGGCGGTTTACCCGGATGACCTTGTTGATGGTCTCCACCATGTGCACCGGAATGCGGATGGTGCGGGCCTGGTCCGCAATGGCCCGGGTAATGGCCTGTCGGATCCACCAGGTGGCGTAGGTGGAGAATTTATAGCCCTTGGTGTAGTCAAACTTTTCCACCGCCTTGATCAGGCCCAGATTGCCCTCCTGGATCAGGTCCAGAAAGAGCATCCCCCGGCCCACGTACCGCTTGGCGATGGAGACCACCAGGCGCAGATTGGCCTCGGCCAGGCGCTGCTTGGCCCGCTCGCCCTGCTTGACCGTCCGGTCCAGCTTGAGAATTTCCTGCATATACGCCTCGGAGATCTCCAGGGCCTCGGCCATGTCTCCCACGGTGGGGGAGCGCCGCAGCTCCTGGGCCAGCCCCCGCCGGAATTCCCGGAGGTCCAGGCCGTTCAGAATCTCGTCCAGCTGCTCCCGGGCGGCGTCTCCGGCCCCCATGCTCTGGGCAAGGTCGATCTCCTCCTCCGGCGTAAGCAGATTGACCTTGCCAATCTCTTTTAAATACATACGCACCGGGTCGTCGATGCTGAAGGAATCCACCAGAGTGTTGGGGTCTACAATCTCCTCCTCGGGGATGTCCTCCAGCTCCGCCGCCGCCGGCACCTCGTCGGGCAGCTCGGGCAGATAGTCCTCCCCCACTGTATCGATGCCCAGGTTCTCCAGAGTGTCGTAGATGCGGTCCATCTGCTCGGTTTCCAGATCCAGATTTTCCAGCACATCCATCAGCTCGCTGGCGGAGAGCTTGCCCTTCTTTTTGCCGCGCTCAATGAGCTCGGCCAGCTTTTCCGCCCCCTGGACGCCCTCCAGTACCTTCATAATCTCAATCTTGCCCTGCTCCATCTTTTGCTCATTGCTCAGCTGGGGCTTTTTGCGGGCCTCCTGAATGAGGGCACGGGCCGTTTTGGGGATGTTTTGCTTTTCACTCATGCGGTTATCCTCCATAGCTTTTTTTCTCTCTGAACTTCTCCCGCGCCGCAAGTAGGGGGTCGGTCTCCGCCCCGCCGGTCCGCTTGAGCGCTTCCGTCTCTATTTTCTCTATGTAATCCCGCAAAGCCTGCTGTCCATGGGACAGGTCGGCGGGCTGGTCTAAAATTCCGGCCAGATAGTCCATCTCTTCCGCCGTCAGCTCTCCGGCCAGGGCGTCCAGCTGGATGGCGCAGCCCGCCCCACGGCGGCGCAGGAGCAGGGCGTAAATCTTTCCCAGCACCGGGGAGGAAAACTGCTCCGGGGAGACCCGCTCCGCCTCCGGAAAAAGGGAGGGCTCCAGAAGCAGCAGCCGCAGCAGGCCCTCCTCCGCCCGGCCGGAGCGGGTGCTGCCGTAGCGCAGCTCCCGGGCCCGGGGCTGGAGCTGAATGGCGGGGGTCAGGTCTCTGCGCTCCTGCTTCCGCCGGGCCTGCCAGGTCTGCCGCTTCCGGAAGCGCTCCACCTCCTGGGCCATGGCCTCCGGAGAGACGCCCGCGGCGGCGGCGGCCTTGGTCCCGTAAACCTCCCGCTCAATGGGGCTCTGGAGGGAGGCTACCGTCTCCACAGCGTCCCGCAGATAGGCCATGCGGCCCTCGTCTCCCGACAGGTCGTGTTTTTGCAGCAAAGTGTCCAGCCGGTAGTCGTTCTGTTCCGCGCTGCCGTTGAGACATTTTTCAAAGGCCGCGGGGCCGAATTTTTTGATGAAATCGTCCGGGTCCTGCTTCAGCGGGGCGCCCTGCCCGTCGTAAGCGTTGGGCAGCTGAAGCACCCGCACCTTCAGGTCGGCATGCTTTAAAATTTCCAGCACTCGGTCGGTAGACTTCTTCCCCGCCGGGTCGTTGTCGTAACACAAAACCAGCTCGTGGGTGTACCGGGCCAGCAGGCGGGCGTGGTCCCCGGTAAGGGCGGTGCCCATGGTGGCCACCACATTGTCAAAGCCCGCCTGGTGGAGCGTGATTACGTCAATGTTGCCCTCCACAAGCACCAGGTTGGGCCGCTTGGTGGACTTGGCGAAGTTGAGAGCGTACACCAGACGCCCTTTTTTAAATACGGCGGTTTCCGGGGTGTTCAGGTACTTGGCCCCCTCCAGCCCGGGGAGAATGCGGCTGGTAAAACCTGCGACATTCCCCTGCACGTCAATGACGGGGAGCATCAGGCGGGAGCGGAACTTGTCGTAGATGCTGCCGTTTTTCCCCGCCACTGCCAGGCCAGCTTCGATGAGCTCCAGTTTGTCAAAGCCCTTTCCGCCCAGATATTGAATCAGGGTGTCCCAGCCGTCCGGCGCGGCCCCCAGTCCAAACCGGGTGGCGGTGCGGGGGGTGATCTGCCGCTGAGCCACATATGCCCGCACCTGCGCCCCGCCGGGCCCTTTCAGGTAGTTGTGGTAAAACCGGGCGGCCTCCCGGTTGGCTTCCAGGGTGCGGGCCCGCTTTTTGCGGCTCTGCCCGCTGTCGTCCCCCTCCGGAACCTCCATACCCACCCGCTGGGCCAACAGGCGCACTGCGTCAGGAAAGGGGAGATGCTCCATCTCCATAATAAAGGAGATCACCCCGCCGCCCTTGCCGCAGCCGAAGCATTTGTAGAGCTGGCGCTCCGGCACTACATGGAAGGAGGGGGTCTTTTCATTGTGGAACGGACAGCAGCCCCAAAGACTTCCCCCCTTGGGCTTCAGGTGGACGTACTGCCCCACCACGTCGGCAATATCGCATCGGGCGGTCAATTCGTCGATGAACTGGTCGGGAATGGGCATGCGCGTTCTCCTTTCCGACTATCTTTGCCTTGATTTCCCGGTTTCATACGGTTTTATTGGCAAACAGGGCGCCGCTGCGCCCGAACAGGGTTATTTTACGCTCCAGGCTTTGGGAATAAAGAGTTCCCCAAACTGCTCCACTGCGAATTTGTCGGTCATGCCGGAAATATAGTCACACACCGCCCGCTCCACGCCCTCTTTGGCGCGGATGTCCTGAAACTCCGGCGGGAGCTTGTCCGGGTCTGCCCGATATGCCTCGAACAGGCGGCGGAGCAGGTCCTGGGCCTTGCCCTCCTCCCCTTTGGCGACGGGGTTGTGGTATACAAATTCAAACATGAAGTCCCGCAGGTCCCCCATGGCCGCCTGAAAGGGGGGAGACTGAAGGATATCCCCTTTTCCGGCGCTGGTCTCAATAATGTCCCGCACCAGGGAGTTGATCCGCTCCGAGTGGGTGAAGCCCAGCGTCTGAGAGACTGCCAGGGGGAGGTCCATAGGGTAGATGATCCGGCCGCGGATGGCGTCGTCGATGTCATGGTTGATGTAGGCAATTTTGTCCGCCAAACGGAGCAGGCGGCCCTCCAGAGTCTCAGCCTGTTCCAGTCCGGTGTGACAGAGAATGCCCCGGCGGACCTCATAGGTGAGATTGAGGCCCTCGCCTCCCTGCTCCAGCCGCTCCACCACCCGCAGGGACTGCCGGTTATGGGCAAAGCCGCCGGGCATAATCTCATTGAGCACCCGCTCTCCGGCGTGGCCGAAGGGGGTGTGGCCCAGGTCGTGGCCGTAAGCGGCGGCTTCGGTGAGGTCCTCGTTGAGCCGCAGGCCCCGGGCGATGGTCCGGGCAATACGGGCCACCTCAATGGTGTGGGTCATGCGGGTGCGGTAGTGGTCCCCCTCCGGCTCCAGAAATACCTGCGTCTTGTGCTTGAGCCGCCGGAAGGCCTTGGAGTGGACAATGCGGTCGATGTCCCGCTGAAAGCAGGTGCGGATGGGGCAGGGCGCTTCCGGCCGGTCCCGCCCCCTGGACTGTTCCGACAGACAGGCGTCAGGGGACAGCGTGGTCCGTTCCCATGCCCAGGTCTGCTCCGTGAGGGTCATGGGACCATCTCCTTTCATCTCTTGCCGGGTAAATCAAATACAATATGTATATACGTGTTTCCTGTACAAAACCCTCTTTTTCAAGGGAATATTCACAGTTTGTTCACAATTGTGCCGGAGGCTTGGGGGCGGCCTTCACCTTGCCGGCGAGCTCCTCCACATACAAGCGGAGCACTGTGGTCCGCGGGATGGCCGCCGGGTGGAAAAAAGTGTCCCCGCCGTGATAGCGGGCCATCAGAATGCCCAGCGCCCGGGCCTTTTCCCGTTCGGGGACAAACTCCAGCCGGCCCCGCCCGACGACGCTCTGGTAGGACATGGTGCAGTAGCCGCGCTCCCGGTCGTAGTGGAGGCGGTGGCCGCAGTCCATTTCAAAGCCGACACGGTTATCCAGCTCCATAAGCCGGTACTTTTTCCCCTCCGCAGCCCCGTGGAAGTAGAGGATGACCTGGTCCCCTGTCCGTTCCAGCCCGAAATTCAGGGGGAGTATGTAGGGATACCCGCCGTCGTGAAAGGCAAGGCGGCATACGTCGCACTGCTCCATAACGCGGACGATTTCTTCTAAATCTGTAAGCTCTCTGTCACTGCGCCTCATAAAACCGCTTCCTTTCTCCGCCGTCAGGCACAGGGGACCGCCCGAAACGTCTCCCCGCACACCTGAGGAGGCGGTCCCCCGGCGGTCAGCTCGGCAAGCCACGCGGAAAAGGGCTGCGCCTGCGCCTCGGGCACAAGGGCCCGGATGGTCACATCGGCGGCATATTCCACATCCTCCAGCACTCCGCCCCGGTCCTGGAGCCCCAGCTTGACACGCTCGAACAGGGCGTAGGGGCAGGGGACCGACAGGACCACCCACCGCCGCACCGCAGCGCGTCCGGCGGCGTCCAGCGCGTCCTTGGCGCTCTGGCTGTAGGCCCGCACCAGACCCCCGGCCCCCAGCAGAATGCCGCCAAAATACCGCGTCACCACACAGCACACATCCTCCAGCCGCTCCCTCTGGAATACGTTGAGCATGGGCTGTCCCGCCGTGCCCTGGGGCTCTCCGTCGTCGGAATAACGCTCCGTGCCGGTATGCAGGCGGAAGCACCAGCAGTTGTGCCGGGCGTCGTAGTGCTTTTTTTTGACTGCCTCAATGCAGGCGCGGGCCTCCTCCTCCGTGGCGGCGGGGAACACATGGCCCAGAAAACGGGAGCGCTTTTCCACAAGCTCGGTTTCCGATATCCCGGCCGGTACGTAATACTCGGTCATTTTAATTCCTCCCGCATCCTCTGCGGTCTGCGGCCGGGCGTCAGCCCGCCTCCTCCGCCCATTTTTTCTGAAGGTTCAGCCATTCCTGCCGGGTAATGGCCAAATAGTGCCCCATGCGCTCCTCAGTACCCTGAGGGATGGTCTCTTTTCTGGAAAAGCGGTAGGTCATGCCGCATTTTTCCATCACCCGCCGGGAGCGCAGATTGTCCTCATAATATTCCGCCCACAGAGCGGTATAGTCCATCTCTGTAAAGGTGTACCGGATAATTGCGCCCACCGCCTCGGTAGTGAGTCCCTGTCCCCAGAGGTCCCGGGCCAGGGAATAGCCGATTTCCTCGCTGGGCAGGCCCAGGCCGGGCTCATGCCGGTCTACAAACCCGGCGGAGCCCACCAGACGCCCGCTGTCCTTTAAGACCATGGCCAGGGCGTTGGAGGGCTGAAAAATGGTGTGGATTACCTCCAGGCTCTCCGCCACATCCGCATGGGGCTTCCACCCGGCCGGAGGCCCCACCTCCGGGTGACTGGCATAGGCGTACACCGCCTCCGCGTCTCCGTCGGTAAAAGGCCGCAGCAGCAGGCGGGGGGTCTCTATCAGGATGGACATGAAAACCGTCTCCTCTCGTTATCGCGCGGTTACTCCTCCCAGAACTCCTTCGGGGGAGTCCAGCCGGAGACAATATATTCCTTCAGCCGCCCCAGCTGAACCGGGGTGCAGACGGCCTCGATTTCTACGGCGTCCCCGTAGTCCACCCGCTCCACTTTTGCCTCCCGGTGGAGCCGGTCCACCAGCCCCCCCTGGTCGTAAGGGATGCGCAGAACCACCCGGCGGGTGCCGGTATCCAGCCGGTC
The DNA here is from genome assembly GCA_947384055.1 of uncultured Flavonifractor sp. Lineage (GTDB taxonomy): Bacteria > Bacillota > Clostridia > Oscillospirales > Oscillospiraceae > CANAAV01. The sequence goes on along the minus strand of CANDFO010000002.1, from coordinate 77,284 downwards.
CTCCAGCTTTTGCAAAAGCTCCTCCACGCCGCGGCCGGTTTTGGCGGAGAGAGAGACAATGCCGTCTCCGTGGGGCAGAATGTCTCCGGTGTACAGATCGCACTTGTTAAACACGTCAATGCGGGGCGTTCCGGCGGCCCCCAGGGCGGTGATGAGTTCCTCTACCACCTGCGCCTGCTCCCGCCACTGGGGGTTGGAGGCGTCGATTACATGGAGAAGCACATCCGCGTAGGTCAGCTCCTCCAGAGTGGCTTTGAATGCCTCCACCAGGTGGTGGGGCAGTTTGCGGATAAAGCCGACCGTATCGGACAGGAGCACCGTACAGGTGTCGGAGAGCTCCAGGGTGCGGGTGGTGGTGTCCAGTGTGTCAAACAGCCGGTCGTTGGCGGGGATATCCGCCCCGGTCAGGCGGTTGAGCAGGGTGGATTTGCCCGCGTTGGTATAGCCCACAATGGCCGCCACGGGGATCTCGTTTTTCTCCCGGCGCTGGCGCTGGGTGGAGCGCACCCGGCGGACCTCCTCCAGCTCCTCCTTGAGCTTGGAAATTTTGCGGCGGATGTGCCGCCGGTCGGTCTCCAGCTGGGTCTCGCCAGGACCTCGGGTGCCGATGGGGGACTTGCCGCCGGAGGCGGTCTGCCGGACCAGGTGGCCCCACATGCCCGTCAGCCGGGGCAGCAGATACTGATACTGGGCCAGCTCCACCTGAAGCCGTCCCTCCCGGGTGCGGGCCCGCTGCGCAAAGATATCCAGAATCAGGGCGGAGCGGTCCAGCACCTGGACCCCCAGCTCCTCGGTCAGCACCCGCTGCTGGGAGGGGGACAGGGCGTTGTCCACAATCACCATATCCGCGCCGGTGTGGTGCGCCAGCTCCTTGAGCTCCGCGGTCTTGCCCTCCCCCAGAAAGGTCCTGGGGTCCGGCGTATCCCGGCTCTGGAGAACCACGCCCGCGCAGGTTCCCCCCGCCGTCTCCAGCAGGGCCTCCAGCTCCTCCATGGTCTCCTCGGTGGCGCACTCCTCCCGGGGAAGGCTGTGGGCGGAGAGGCCCGCCAGCACCGCCAGATTTTGTCGTTCTTCCGTATGGCTGTCCTGCATAGGTCTATTTTTCCTCGTTTCCTTGTGTGATTTCGCCGCCCAGCTCCTCCAAATGGGCCTGGCTCCACTCCTGCATGGCGTGGAGAAAAGGGGCAAAGCTCTCCCCCGGGGGGGTCAGGGTTATACTCTACCTTGGGCGGCACCTGGCCGTAGACTTGGCGGTGGAGAAAGCCGTCCTCCTCCAGCTCCCGCAGCTGCTGGGGGAGGGTGGAGTGCGTGACCCCCTCCAGCCGGCGGAGAAGCTCTCCAAACCGCTGCACCCGGTAGGCGGATACATACCATAAAATCAGAATCTTCCACTTTTTCTATCTGGCCGGAATCTCCGGCGCGGGCCGGGGAGAGTACGGTGCGCTGGAGAAACTGTATGAGCTGAGGGCGCTCATCTCGCACCTGGAAATTCCGGTGACTTTCGCGGCCTTGGGCGCATCCAACGCGTTTCAATTCCAGGGCAGACTGCCGGAGGACCGGGCGGACCTGCTGGCGGAGCTGGACCGGGTCTGCCGGGCCACAGACGAGGCGGAGCTGCGGCAGTACCGTGCCGCCCTGCCCCATCTGTGACTCCGGAGGCGGACTGTATTCAGCCCTTTACCAGGGCTTCCACAATTTCGCCGATATACATGCGGTGATAGTCCCTGCCGGGATAGTTTGCCCGGTCGATATCCGGATCCAGGAAGTGGGCGGGGTCCAAATCCTGCCAGTAGAGCTTCTTACAGACCAATACCAGCTCTGCCTCTTCAAAGTAGGGCGCACCGCCGGCGCCGCTGGCCACGGTAAAGCCGCACGCCGCGATTTTGTCCGTGTCCCGGCCGCTCCTGGAGCCGCACAAATTCAGAGCTGTCCGGTGCTCCTCTCTGAAAAAAGACAGAGTAAACCAGCTGCCGTTCTCCATAAATTCATAGGTGTACCGCTGGGGGCGGATATAGACGGTGGCTACGTTCTTTCCCCACAGCACGCCCAGGCCGCCCCAGCTGGCAGTCATGGTATTGCAGCGGTCCCCGGCGCCGGCGGTGATGAGCATCCACTGGTTCCCGATGGCGGAAAAGACATTTTGATTCAGGGCTTTGGGGTCCGTCCTCTTGAACATGATATCGTCCTCCTGATACAATAAAATAAGGTGAAAGACGCCGGAACGTCGTTTCCCTGTCTATTCTTATGCGCCCGAAATGAAAAGAAGCCCGTACCAAACCGGTACGGGCTCTTTTAACTCCAACTTACTTCTTGTCCAGACCGAACTTCTTGTTGAAGCGGCTGACACGGCCGCCAGTATCCACCATCTTCTGCTTGCCGGTGAAGAAGGGGTGACACTTGGAACAAACTTCCACGCGAATGTCCTTCTTGGTAGACCCGGTTTCGATCACATTACCACAGGCGCATTTGATGGTAGTCTGAGCGTAGTTGGGATGGATGCCGTCCTTCATGCTGTGTTCACCTCTTTTTCTTTCGATTCATACGTATGGGCCCGCAGACCCTCATAAACGCAGTTGATATCATATCACATGCCCTGGGAAATTGCAACTGTTTTTTCAATCTTTTTACCTGTGGAAAAATGGGGAAAAGGGATTGACAAACCGAACATTATCAGGTATACTAACAATTGCCTTCGTTCAAAGAGGGCAAATCTTGGCGGCATAGCTCAGTTGGCTAGAGCATGCGGTTCATACCCGCAGTGTCCCCGGTTCAAATCCAGGTGCCGCTACCAGAACCCAAAAGACGGATTTTCCGTCTTTTGGGGGATCCAGCTTCGGAAACGCCTGGCCTGCGGGCGTCTCGGCCCGGTGGTCAAGCGGCTAAGACACCGCCCTTTCACGGCGGTAACACGGGTTCGATTCCCGTCCGGGTCACCAATATGGAGGCATAGCTCAGCCGGTAGAGCGCTCGCCTCACACGCGAGAGGTCACAGATTCGAGTTCTGTTGTCTCCACCAAAATCCCTTAGAGCCGCAACGGTTCTAGGGGATTTTCGTCCCCGTGTAAAATTGATTTGTTAGTAACATGTAAGTAACCGTTACTTTTCCTCTTTCTCCTTGATCTTGTCATGCAGCGCCTTGTCCGCCGGAAGGATATAGGTCATATCCCAGCCGGACAGGCCGTACTCCACCGACATCAGGATATAGTCGATATTGGCCTCTAGCTGCTTGATCAGTTCGGTTTCAAAGAAAATGTCATCATTGATATTTTCTTTGTCTCTGATATCCTGACTGCGGTATTTGTCATACAGGTCGATGTACTGGCGTTGATAATCCTGCAAATCCCGTGCGGCAAGAGTCTGCATTTCTTCAAATTGGTCAAACGGGGACAGAATATTCCACAGAGACAAAATATTGCCAAAGGGCCGGATAAAGTCCTTTTCTGCCTGTTTTCCAACGATTTCCGCGTCCAGAGGGAATTTCAGTTCCAGCTTTGCAATCAAATTCACATAGCCTGGGTGATATCTGCCTTTTTCATCCTGATAGCCGCTATCATAATCCGAGAAGTTTCTGAGCAGTGCGATACCATTGGCGCTTTTATCTCCAAACAAAGCGACGGTGTCATTGGTGGCCTGCTGCAAGTCCCGGGAGTTGAGGATGCGGTTTGTCCGGGAATACGCCTGGATCAGCCCGTGCATTTTCAGGTTTTTGCCCACCCATAGGGTGTTTAGCGTAGTGGCGTCGAAGCCGGTCAGGAACTTATTGACCACAATTAGCAGGTCAACTTCCCGGTTTTTCACTCGCATGGACAGATCTTTGTAATAATTTTGGAATTTATCGACGGAACATTAACGTCTGCCAAAAAAGACTTGCATTTATTCAAAAGATGTGGTATTATAACGAAGTAATCCAGAATAGTTAGCAATATCCGGGTGTGGCGAAGTTTGGTATCGCGCTTGAATGGGGTTCAAGAGGCCGCTGGTTCGAATCCAGTCACTCGGACCATGTCGCTGCGGACGTCCTATCGTTCGCGGCGACTTTTTGCAAAAATCACCTTTTACTCATTTTATCGCGGCTCCTCTCCAAACCGCAACCGCTTTGCTGGGTTGCGGTTTGGTTTTGTATGCGAACCCGTAAACTGGTACTTCTAAACTGGGTACGCACTCCATAAAAGGGCTTGAAATCTTTCGATTTCAAGCCCTTTTTGTGACTTTTGCTGAAGTTTGTGCCTGCTGTTTTTGTGAAGCACACAAAAAAGCGCACGACAGCCTGACATCCATCAACTTTTTGCCGACGTTTTGCCGGGGATCCCGGAGCCTTATTCGTCCCGCAGCTGGAATTTTGCCACCAGCTCCCGCAGCATGGCGGCCTGGCCGGAGAGCTCCTCACTGGCGGCAGCGCTCTCCTCCGCCGTGGCTACATTTGTTTGAACCACTGTGGAGATCTGCTCAATTCCATGCGTGATCTCTTCCGCGCTGGCGTCCTGCTGCCTGGTATAGTCCGCGATATTGTCAATGAGCCTGCTCATCTCGTCCGCGCAGTCCACTACTTTCAGCATGGAATCCGCCGTATCCCGGGCCGCACGCACACCCTCTTCCATAGACTCCACGGTCTGGCCCAGCAGCACTGTGGTCTCCTGCGCCGCCTCAGAGGATTTGCCGGCCAGGGCTCGGACCTCGTCCGCGACCACCGCAAATCCCTTTCCGGCCGTTCCAGCCCTGGCCGCTTCCACCGCCGCGTTCAGGGCCAAAATATTTGTCTGAAACGCGATGTCCTCAATGGTCTTGACAATCTTGTGGATTTCAGAGGATTTGTCGCTGATCTGCTGGATTACCACCGTCATGTTCTGCATTTTGTCATTGCTGGTCAGAAGCCCGCTCTTAACCTCCTGGGAGATGCGGCTGGCCTCCTGAGCGCCTTTGGCAACCTTGTGGACGCTGTCTGAGACAGTACTGATGCGCCCCGCCAGAGCATCCACCTCCGCCGCCTGCTCAGTAGAGCCCTGGGACAGCGTCGTCGCACCGTTGGCCACCTGTTCCGCGCCGGAGGCCACCTCCCTGGAGGCAACACGCAGCCGCCCCATTGTGTCATTCATGGAATTGGAAATCTCGTCCAAAGCGGTTTTGATCTTTTCAAACTCGCCTGTGTACTGGTTTTTCAGGGTAAAGGCCAAATTGCCCCCCGCAATTTCACGCAGTTTTTCCGATATTTCCTGGATATAAGCCACATAGTCCCGGAGCCGGAGCGTGACCTGATTAAAGTCATACGCCAGCACGCCCAGCTCATCATTGGACTGATAGTGGATCGCCTGATCCAGTTCCCCTCCGGCGATACGAGTGGCCGCAAGGCTCAGCTCCTTGACCGGGCGGCCGATCACCCGGCGGACCTGGATCACAACCAGAAGGATCAGCACCAGCACCGCCAGCACCGCCACCAGCAGCATATTGACTGTCAGCTGGTGGAGCTCCTGCAGAACCTCCCCACGGGAGACATAAGCCACTGCCATCCAGTCGCTGCCGGGCACATTTTCCACCTGAATATATGTATTGCCGTAAGTGGACAGCCCTGTCGCTCCCCTGCGGATCTGACTGCTGGCATAGCTGTACATATCCTCCGACACCTCAGCCAGGCGCTGTCCCACAAACGCGCTGTCCCGATGTCCGATGATGGTATCTGTCCGCCTGTCCACCAGAAAAATGCCGCCGCTGTCCTCAATGCGGACCTTGCTGACAATGTTGGAAATGGAGTCCAGATACACATCCGCCGCGGCAACACCCCGCACGGCGCCGCCCCGCGTTTTTAGCACACCGGAAGCGCCCACTACATAGGACTGGCTGTCCTCGTCAAAATATACGTCACCTAAAATAAACGCATCCGACTGAAGGCCATCCTGATACCAGCTCTTCACCGTGGCGTCATAATCCGGGCCCGGTACGAAGGAGGCGTGGTACAGCGAACCGTCCGTCAGCGCCACATAGAGGCCGGCGGGATAGGCGTCGTTCTGATTCACGGTATGTCGGATATAATCCATCATATCAGACACATCCATGTTCTCATATTCAATGGTATCCCGCTGGGCCTCCAGCATGGTCAGCGTACCGTTCATCCAGGCCCTGGTCTCCTGGAGCGTCCGGTCAGTGGTCGTTTGCAGCAGGTCTTCGCTCTTATCCAGCAGCGTGTGGGACATCTGAAAATAAACCACGGCAAACAGGATTGCTACAGCAATGATAACGCTCACAACAATGGCAGACGCAAGCTTTCCCGTAATGCCCCATCCCCGCCGGACCGCGCCGGACTGCGCAGACCTTTTTTCATTCTGCTTCATATTTATACACCCCTGCAAAATGGCTTTTTCCATCCTCCCCCCTGGACGTCGGCCATTTTCCCAAGGGGCGGGATGGCAACACAATACCATAATAATTATACCTGCCGGCGACGAAAAAAACAAGGGCTGATTTTATCTTTCCCATGTCAGAGCGGCTCTGCCGGGCGCTGCATTATAAAATTTATTTGTCAGAACGTCGCAAGTGCGGGCCGACTTTTACAAGCAGTTTCTGGCAAACGGGGATGATCAATACCTTCCCGCGTAAACCCTTTTTGCTTCGGATGTCCATTTTCGGATAAACTCTGTCTTTGCGCCGGTATAAGCATCCCTATCGTGTTCAAACAGCTTCCAAAGCCGCAATTTTATCGTTTCATATTCTTTGGCTGTTTTTATATGCTCCTTCAAATAGTCTCTAAAATACAATTCATCATTATCTCCAGCATAGCGAAGGTGTATGTGAAACACCTTATCAGCAAATCCGTTTTTTGTATATCCGCGATTCAAGGATATCCTGTCCCCCTCCGTTGACATCCGGACAAATCCGTTTTGCTCAATGATACTTGCAATAGTTTCAATATCGGAATTCTCTGACGCTTCAATCAGTATATCGACGATATCTTTTGCCCATATCCAAGGCACAGCGGTACTTCCAATGTGACTGATTCTCTGAATCTGGCACTCAGACAATATGTTTTTCAGAAAAATTTCCATTTCATCATAATATATATTCCACTTATCATTATGTGGAACAAGAGAAACGGGAAACAGTTCCCATAACTCCGTCAAAGACAGCCCCGAAAGTTCTTTTTCCATTTCCGCTTCCCCCTCTGTTCATCTGCATACCGCAGTTATGCGCATAGCTTATTCACTCTTTTAGCATGATCTTGATGATTGCTTTGACCACGTAACGCGATTTTTCAATGAAACGTGCGCTCAGCGCCGCCGCTCCGGGGAGCTTGGAACAGTATGAGCACATCTGAGAAGTGGCAAGGCTCAAAGCTGTATTTTTATGAAAGAAGCCCCCCGCTATGCCGGGGGGCTTCTCAGCCTGTCGAAAAAGGCCAAAGGCCTTTTTCGACAAAGGGGATACGGCCTGCCGCGCGCACCCTTTGGGCACACTTGCAGGCCGAGATGTGTCATTTTCGAGGCACATGTCCCCGAAAATGACCAATTTTGACTTTATTTTGCCGCCCAAGAGCGGCAAAACTCTGCGAGGCTTTCCCGTGGGGGAAGTGTTTCGACAGCCTGAGAAGCCCCCTGCTATGCCAGGGGGCTTCTCAGGGAGATTTATAATCTGCTTACTGGTTTTGCCGTTATGCTCTGGGACTCTTGATCGCGGCCTGGGCTGCGGCCAGACGCGCGATGGGCACGCGGTAGGGAGAGCAGGAGACATAGTTCAGGCCTACCTTGTGGCAGAACTCCACAGAGGTGGGGTCGCCGCCGTGCTCGCCGCAGATGCCCAGGTGAATCTCCGGACGGGTCTTCCGGCCCAGCTCCGCAGCCATGGCTACCAGCTTGCCAACGCCGTTCTGATCCAGGTGGGCAAAGGGATCGGACTCGTAAATCTTCTTGTCGTAGTAGTAGGACAGGAACTTGCCCGCGTCGTCGCGGCTGAAGCCAAAGGTCATCTGGGTCAGGTCATTGGTGCCGAAGGAGAAGAATTCCGCTTCCTTCGCGATCTCGTCAGCGGTGAGGGCCGCGCGGGGGATTTCAATCATGGTGCCCACTTCATACTTCATGGACACGCCCGCCTCGGCAATAACCTTGTCCGCAGTGGCAACCACCACATCCTTTACATATTTGAGCTCCTTTACCTCGCCTACCAGGGGGATCATGATCTCAGGCACCATGGTCCAGTCGGGGTGCTTCTTCTGGACATTGATGGCCGCGCTGATTACCGCGGTGGTCTGCATCTCGGCAATCTCCGGATAGGAGACCGCCAGACGGCAGCCGCGATGACCCATCATGGGGTTGAACTCATGCAGGGAGGCAATGACATTGTGGAGCTTTTCCACCGTGATGCCCATCTCACCGGCAATCTCCTTGATGTCCTCTTCCTTGGTGGGCAGGAACTCGTGCAGAGGGGGATCCAGGAAGCGGATGACCACCGGCTGGCCTTCCATGGCCTCGTAGATGCCCTCAAAGTCGCCCTGCTGGTAGGGCATGATTTTGGCCAGCGCCTTCTTGCGGTCCTCCACATTATCGGCAACAATCATCTCGCGGATGGCCTTGATGCGCTCTCCCTCAAAGAACATATGCTCTGTACGGCACAGGCCAATACCCTGAGCGCCAAAATCAAAGCCCTGTTTGGCATCCCGGGGGTTGTCGGCGTTGGTATAGACCTTCAGCTGGCGGTACTGGTCCGCCCAGCCCATGAAGCGGCCGAAGGGACCGGAGGAGGGGTCGGCGGGGACTGTGGCTACAGCCTCCCCGTAGATGCTGCCGGTGGAGCCGTCAATGGCGATCCAGTCGCCCTCGTGATAGGTCCTGCCGCCCAGCGTGAAGAGCTTATTGTCATAGTCCACCGCAATCTCGCCGCAGCCGGACACACAGCAGGTCCCCATGCCGCGGGCAACTACGGCGGCGTGAGAGGTCATGCCGCCGCGGACCGTCAGAATGCCCTGGGCCACCTGCATGCCCTCGATGTCCTCGGGAGAGGTCTCCAGGCGGACCAGAATAACCTTCTCGCCCCGGGCGTGCCACTCCTTGGCTTCTTCCGCGGTGAACACCACCCGGCCGCAGGCCGCGCCGGGAGAGGCAGCCAGACCCTTGCCCACAACCTCCGCCTTCTTCAGCGCCGCGGCGTCAAACTGGGGATGCAGCAGGGAATCCAGCTGCTTGGGCTCCACCCGGAGGACCGCTTCCTTCTCGTCAATCATGCCCTCGTCCACCAGGTCCACGGCCACTTTCAGGGCGGCCGCCGCGGTGCGCTTGCCGTTGCGGGTCTGGAGCATATAGAGCTTGCCGTTCTCAATGGTAAACTCCATGTCCTGCATGTCCTTATAGTGCTGCTCCAGCCGATTGGCGATGTCGGCAAACTGCTCGTACACCGCGGGCATCTCCTCATGGAGCTTGGAGATGGGGGAGGGGGTGCGCACACCGGCCACCACGTCCTCGCCCTGAGCATTGATCAGGTACTCGCCGAACAGGGCCTTTTCGCCGGTGGCGGGGTTGCGGGTAAAGGCCACGCCGGTGCCGGAATTGCTGCCGGAATTGCCGAACACCATGGACTGCACGTTGACGGCAGTGCCCCAGTCGTAGGGGATCTCGTTCATACGGCGGTATACGTTGGCGCGGGGATTGTCCCAAGAGCGGAAGACCGCCTTGACCGCCTCCATCAGCTGGACTTTGGGGTCCTGGGGGAAGTCCTCTCCCTTCTCGGCCTTATAGAAATCCTTGAAAAGGCGGACCAGCTCCTTCATATCGTCGGTGTCCAGTTCCACATCCTGTTTGACGCCGCGCTTCTCCTTCAGCGCGTCGATGATCTCCTCAAAGCGCTTCTTGGACAGCTCCATGACCACGTCGGAGAACATCTGGATGAACCGGCGGTAGGAGTCATAGGCAAAACGGGGGTTGCCGGTAAACTTGGCCAGACCTTCCACCACCACGTCGTTCAAACCCAAGTTGAGGATGGTGTCCATCATGCCGGGCATGGAAGCCCGCGCGCCGGACCGGACGGAGACCAGCAGGGGATTTTCAGGATCGGCAAATTTCTTGCCGCAGATCTCCTCCATCTTGGCCAGGCCGTCATAGATCTGGGCCTGAATCTCCCCATTGATCTGACGGTTGTCGTTATAATACTGGGTGCAGGCCTCTGTGGAGACCGTGAAGCCCTGGGGTACGGGCATGCCCAGTCTGGTCATTTCTGCCAGGTTAGCGCCCTTGCCGCCCAGCAGCTCCCGCATGGAGCCGTCGCCCTCCGAAAACAGGTATACATACTTGTGCGCGTTGGCCATTGAACATTCCTCCTAGATTTTTTGTCCGCGATTCATAGGTGCGCCGCGCCCATCCGTAGGGGCCGCCGCTCTGCGGTTACGCTATCCCAAAGACACCGCCTTTGGGATTGGCTTCGCTCGCGCTTCCCAGCTGAGCCGGGGGCGAATCGTACCAAAAAATGATATAACAGCCGCACTGTGGCTATTATATCATCCCTGTCCAGAATTTCAAGAGAGGTTCAGGGTTTTGTTGGAAACTTTCCGGACTTTTTGCAGGTTTCCCTGCATAAGCCCGGCGGCAAAATGTCCGCGTTTGCGGGCGGAGCTGTGCTTTCCCCGGCGCACGTGCCGCCGTAGAAAACGGACTTGGATTTTTTCCGTCTGCGGGCGGGAACTCTGCAAGGCCTTTTTGACAGTCTGAGGCCCCCGGTCCGGCGAAACACCGGACCGGGGGCCTCCTGCCGGACGGTCTTGTGTAAGCTCAGCAGCAGCCGCAGCCATTGCCGCAGCCGCAGTTGTTATTGCAGCCGCAGCCGTTGTTGCAGCAGCAACAGCAGCAGTCGTTGCCGCCCCAGCCGCCGCCGCAGCAGCAGACCAGCACAATAATGATCAGGATGATCCACAGACAGCCATTGCCGCCCCAGCCGGAACCATTACACCCCATGATGAAATACCTCCTGGTTATGATGATGGAAACCTGATCCGGCTCCGGCGGTGAAGCCCGCCGTCCGGCCCGGTCTCACTTCATACTATGCGCCGCCAGCCCGGTGGTGCGGCCTTTTTCTGAAAATTTGCGGCGGAGAAGGGACGGTTGGGTCTTTTGACCGCCGGAGCGGGGAAAAGAGCCTCCGGTTCCGGGACGGACGGCGTGCGCTGAACAGGTTTTGAAATCAAATACAAAAAACACTCCGCCCGGTGTACGGAAACGGGAAACATTTGACCGGCGGCGGCTCCGGGATGAGGAGTGGGACGCTATGAAAGATACGCACGGCGGGAAATCAGACAGAGATAAGGTCCTGCGGCAGATGCGCCGGATTGCGGACAGCCGCGTCAATGACGCCGTTAAGCTGGCCTTTTTGGACAGCGGACTGGACCGGAGACAGATGGAGGAGATCGACGGACTGGAGCTGGGGGCCCTGGCGGAATTCAAGCGCAGCGGCAACGGCAGCGTGGAAATTAAACTGGTGGACCGCCTGGCCGCCCTGGAGAAGCTGGCCGCCCTGTCCGGCGACAGCCGGAGAGAAAACGCGGAGCGCTTCTTCCGGGCGCTGGAACAGAAGGCGGGGGAACGGGAGGAACATGGAGTTTGAAGTCTTTTCCGATAAGCAGAAGCAGGTCCTGACCTGGTGGTGCGACGGGGCGGAAACCCGCAGCCGCAGCGCCATCATCTGTGATGGAGCCGTGCGGAGCGGGAAAACCCTGTGCATGGGCCTGTCCTTCTTCTGCTGGGCTATGCGGCGCTTTCAGGGAGAGCAGTTCGGACTGTGCGGAAAGACCGCCGGAGCCCTGCGGCGGAACCTGCTGGACCGGCTGCTGCCCGTACTTCGGGAGCTGGGCTTCTCCTGCACCGAAAAGGTATCCAAAAATCAGCTGAGGGTGGAGTTCGGCGGACGGACCAACACCTTCTTCCTCTTCGGCGGCAGAGACGAGGGAAGCGCCGCCCTGATCCAGGGCATGACCCTGGCCGGCGTCCTGCTGGACGAGGCGGCCCTGATGCCCAGATCCTTTGTGGAACAGGCCTGCGCCCGGTGCTCCGTGGAGGGGAGCCGGCTCTGGTTCTCCTGCAACCCGGAGGGGCCCGGACACTGGTTCTTTCAGGAGTGGATCCAAAAGAGCAGGGAGCGGAACGCCCTTTATCTGCACTTTACCATGGAGGACAATCCGTCGCTCTCTCCCGAGATGATCCGGCGGTACGCGGGCAGCTTCAGCGGAGCCTTTTACCGCAGATTCGTTCTGGGGGAGTGGGTGGCCGCAGAGGGGCGGGTATACGACTTTTTTGACGAGCACTGTATCCGGGACCCTCCCCCGGGGGAGATGGAACAGTGGTGCATCTCCTGCGACTACGGGACGGTGAACCCCGCCTCCTTCGGACTGTGGGGAAAGAAGGAGGGGGTCTGGTACCGGGTCAAGGAGTTTTACTACGATTCCAAACGCCACCGGCGGCAGAAAACCGACGGGGAATACGCCCGGGACCTGCGGGAGCTGGCCGGGGACCGCCCGGTGGGACTGGTGGTGGCCGACCCCTCTGCCGCCAGTTTTATCGAAACCCTGCGCCGGGACGGGTGGCGGGTGGTGGGGGCCGAAAATAATGTGCTGTCCGGTATCCGTATCACCGCGGAGCTGCTCCGAAGCGGACGGCTGATCATCTGCCCCGGCTGTACGGACGCGATTCGGGAGTTTTCCATGTACAGCTGGGACGAGAGGGCCGTGGGAGACCGGGTGAAAAAAGTGCACGACCACGCTATGGACGACATCCGCTATTTTGCCGTGACGGTGGCCGCCCGGCAGCGGAGCGGCGGCCTGGGCGCATCCGCCGTGGAGCGCCGGAGATTTTGAGGCGCCCCGGCCCGTTTGACAGGAGCGGAGCAGCGTATTTTGTTGAGGAAGTGAGGAAAATCGTGGGATTGCGAAACAAAAAACAACCGACGGCGGCCGGCGCCGCCGTCCAGCTCCGGGACGGCATACGACATCCCTTCGGACTACTGGACGGGTATGTGCCCCTGTGCGGCGGGGAGATGGAGCTTTACCGCAGCATCCGGGAAGCCGTGCCCCTGGTGGACGCCGCTATCTGGAAGCTGGTCCGGCTGGCCGGAGGACTTCAGGTCCAGTGCCGGGACCCTGCCGCCCAGGAGGGGCTGGAGCAATTTCTGAAACAGGTCAGCACCGGCCGGGGACAAAGGGGGATTCAGTCCTTTCTGGACCAGTACCTGGATACCATGCTTACCTGCGGGAGGGCGGTGGGGGAGATTGTGCTGGACCGGAGACGCGGGGAGATCGCCGCTGTGCTGTGCGGCGACCCCGCCGGTGTGGAGATCCGGGAGGGGGATTCCCCCCTGCAGTTTACCCTGTGCGCCCGGGACAGCAGCGGCGGGCTGAGCCCCCTGCCCTGGCAGGAGCTGCTGCTCTTTACCCCCTTTCAGCCGGAGGTGGGCAGTCCCTACGGGGTCAGCCTTCTGCGGTCCATGCCCTTTTTGGCCGGAATTCTGCTGAAAATCTATCAGGCTGTGGGCATGAACTGGGAGCGCATGGGCAACGTCCGCTTCGCCGTGGTCTGCAAGCCCGGCTCCGACGGCATGGACGGCGTCTGGGCCCAGGAGCGCAGCCGGCAGATCGCCCAGGAGTGGTCCAGCGCAATGCAGGCCGGAAAGGACGGCAGCGTGCGGGATTTCGTGGCCGTAGGCGACGTAGACATCAAGGTGATCGGCGCCGACAACCAGGTTCTGGACAGCCAGGTCCCCGTGCGGCAGATTTTGGAGCAGCTCATCGCCCGAACGGGGATTCCGCCGTTCCTGCTGGGGCTCTCCTGGTCCGCCACCGAGCGCATGAGTGCTCAGCAGGCCGACATGATGACCAGTGAGATTACCGCTATTCGGCGGAATCTGACCCCCGTGGCGGAGCGCATCTGCGAGCTGTGGCTGCGCCTGCACGGATACGGCGGGGGTGTGACGATAGACTGGGTCGATATCAACCTTCAGGACCTGGTGGAGGAGGCCAGGGCGGAGCTCTACCGGGAACAGGCCCGGAAGGTGCGGCTGGAAAACGAGGCGCATCCCGGGAGCGCCGGCCAGTGATCTGCCCTGCGGCAGGAAAGGAGACAAAATGATGCGGATTACCAAGGAAGCGGATATCAGCGCCGGCACAGCGCCGGACAAAACGGAGCTGGGCCTCATCAATCAGCTGAGCCGCAGGCCCCTGCGGGCGGAGGAGCTCTATACCTTCAGCGTGCGGCTGTGCGACAACGAGATCGACCGGGACGGGGAACGCTTCCCCGCGGAGACACTGGAGGAGCTGGCCAAGCTCTTCGTGGGAAAAAGCGGTATCTTTGACCATCAGTGGAGCGCGCGGGGGCAGACCGCCCGGATTTACCGGACCGAGCTGGTGCGGGAAAAGCGGCTTACCAGGGCGGGAGATCCCTATTGCTATCTGAAGGGCTACGCCTATATGCTGCGCACCGAGACCAACCGGGACCTGATTGCCGAAATTGAGGCGGGGATTAAACGGGAGGTCTCTGTCAGCTGCGCCGTCAAAAACGCCCGGTGCTCCATCTGCGGCGGAGAGGTCCGGGAGCAGGGGGCCTGTCCCCATGTAAATGGGGAGCTGTACGGAGAAAAGCTCTGCTGGACGGAGCTCATTGACGCTTCCGACGCCTATGAGTGGTCTTTCGTGGCTGTGCCCGCACAGCCCAATGCCGGGGTGCTCAAGGGCTTCCGGCCGGAGAACCGGATGGAACGGCTGGAGCGGGAGGCCGCCCTGGGGCGGAAATATCTGGAGGAGCTCCGCCGGGAGGTTACGCGGCTGGGGGGACTGGTTCAGCCGGAGCTGGACGGGGATGTGCAAAAACGGATTGCCGCAAAGCTGGAGGAGGAGGAGCTGGCCGCGCTGAAAAAAGCCTACCAGCGGCAGCTGGACAGTCGGTTTCCCCTCCACACCCAGCTGCACTACGACGGCGGAGAACAGCCGGCGCAGGCCTCCAACAGGGCGTTCCTGATCTGACAGGGCGCGGGCGCGCCCTGCAGCTGGGATAAAAGCTGGAGAAAGGAGCTTGAAGCATGAACAACATTTCTTTTGAGGGAATTGGCGAGACTGCCGCTACCTTCGCCTGTGAGGGAGCGGTGGCAGAGGGCGAAATGGTGAAGCTCACCGGCAGCGGCGCCGTGGGACCCTGCGCCGCTGGCGACCGGTTCTGCGGCGCGGCCCTGTGCGTCAGGGACGGGTACACCAGCGTTCAGCTGGATGGTTTGGTCCAGGTGGGCGCGGGAGACGGCGTTGCGGCCGGATGGATCAAGCTGTCCGCCGACGGCAGGGGCGGCGTGCAGAAGGACGAGAGCGGGGGAAATCCGTATCTGGTGGTCAGCGCCCAGGACGGAAAGGCCGTCGTAAAACTGTAAGGAGGGAAAGGCATATGGCTTACCGGTATGACAATCTCAAGCTGGAAAAGGGCATGTACGGCGAAGCGGGACGTTCCTTTACCCAGACCCTGGAGCGGGAGGACCCCTCCGAGGCCTATAAGGGCACGCCTCTGGAGGGCCTGGACGCCTATCAGCGGCAGCTGAAGCGCTTTGATATCAAGGTTAAGGGCGCGGGGTCCGACACGGTGGAGAAGTTTTTCCGCACCTCTCAGTCCGCGGTGCTCTTCCCGGAATACATTGCCCGCTCCGTGCGGCAGGGCATGGAGGAGAGCGACCTGCTGCCCCATATTACCGCCGCCGTCACCCGGT
Source organism: uncultured Flavonifractor sp. (assembly GCA_947384055.1). Classification (GTDB taxonomy): domain Bacteria; phylum Bacillota; class Clostridia; order Oscillospirales; family Oscillospiraceae; genus CANAAV01. Next base: position 61,588 of record CANDFO010000002.1, on the reverse strand, counting down.
TCGACGGCATGGACTATCGCTCTATCGCCTCGGTCCCCGGGGATGAGGACAAGGCGCTGCGCCGGGTGGAAGAGGGCGCGGCCATCCCGCAGACTGAGGTAAAAACCCAGGAGAATCTGGTCCGCCTTCACAAGCGGGGGCGGATGCTGGTGGCCTCCTATGAGGCCATCCGGGGACAGAAGCTGGACCTCTTCTCCGTCACTCTGCGGCAGATTGGTGCGCACATCAACCGGATGCATCTGGAGGACGCCATTGACGTGCTGCTCCACGGCGACGGCAACGACAACCCCGCCCAGGTCACGGCCCTGCCGGAGAGCGCCGGGAAAAAGCTCACCTACAGCGACCTGGTGGACTTCTGGGCCCAGTTCGACCCCTATGAGATGAATACCCTGCTGGTGTCCGGCGACGTAATGCTTCAGATGCTCAAGCTCACCGAATTCCAGAATCCCCTGACGGGTCTCAACTTCCAGGGCACCGGCAGGCTGGCCACCCCCCTGGGCGCCACGCTGCTGCGCACCTCCGCCCTGGAGAGCGGAAAGCTCATCGGGCTGGACCGGAATTACGCCCTGGAGATGGTACAGGGCTCCGACGTGCTGGTGGAGTACGACAAGCTCATCGACCGCCAGCTGGAGCGGGCGGCGATTACCAGCGTCAGCGGCTTCGCCAAGCTCTTCAACGGGGCCTCCAGGGTGCTGGCCCTGTGATGGAGGAGGAGATCTTTGTGCTGGCCAAGACCCTGGGGCGGGTGGAGGCCGGCGAGCTGGCCGCCCTCCGAGTCCTCTGCGCCGCCGCCGGGCAGGAGGCCGCCGGGTGGCTGAAGGAGGGCCTCTCCCCAGAGGAGTGCGGCGGGTTGTTCCCCCTGGCCGCCGCGTGGCTGGCCCTGGCCGCGCTGACGGCGGGCCGGGAGGACGGCGTGGAGCGCTTTGCCGCCGGCGACGTCTCCGTCCAGACCAGGACCGGAGGAGACGCCGCCCGGCGGGAGAATCTGCGCCGCCAGGCCAGGCAAGTGCTGGCGCCCTTCCTTCGGGACAGCGGCTTTATCTTTCGGGGGGTGCCCGGTTGAGCCCCGCAAAGGTGTTTTCCGCCCTGCTGGAGCGGTATGGACAGAGGGTGGAGATCCTCGTCCCGGGGGAGCCGCTGGGCATTCCCTGCCGGGCCTTTGTGCAGCCGCTGCCCCGCCGGGAGGAGCAGGAGCTGCCCACCCCCCTGGGACGGGTGCGGCAGGACCGCTGGCGCTATCTGGGCAGCCCCGCGGTTTCCCCGGAGGGCGGATATGTCCGCTGGCGGGGGGAGGAGTATGAGGTGATTGCCGCTCAGCCGGTCTGCCTGGGGGAGGAGCTGAACCACTGGCGGGCCGTTCTGCGGAGACGGGACCGGGAGGTGGCGGAACTATGACGCTGGACCGGGCGAGGGAACGGATGGCGGAATTCCTGCGGGCACAGGACATCGATGCCCTGTGCGCCTGGCCGGAGGAGGCCAGGGTTCGCCGGAACCATGTGGCCGCGGCGGTATCCCTGCGGGCCTGCCAAGGGGGACCGGGCGGGTTCCAGGACTACCTGGGGGAGCGGTACAACCGGGAGACCGGGCGCTGGGAGGAGCTCTACGGGCGCAGGGTCCGGCTGACCTTCGGGCTGGACCTGTACGCCCCCAAGGGGTGCGGCGCGGAGGGCCTGCGGTCGGCCTTTGACCGGCTGGTCCAGGCCCTCCGCCGCTCCGGCCCGGAGGGGCTGAGGGTAAAAGAGCTCTCCTGCGGCGCAATCCGGTATGAACAGGATAGCGGGCTGTTCTGCTGTCCGGCAGAGGCCCTCTGCGAGGGCTTCCTCTACGCCGTGGCGGAGGAGGGCGGCGCGTTCCTGGACTTTATGGTGAGAGGAGAGGGCAGAGCTTGAACACAATCAGACACGAACGGCCGGGGGTCTACTCCAGCTATGACGCCTCTGCGGTGGTCAGCGGCGGAGGCGGAGGCGGCACCGTGGGTCTGGCGGCCGCCAGCGGAAAGGGGACGGCGGGTACCCTGTACGAGCTGAGCCGCTATGAGGACGCGGTCAGCCAATTCGGGGCGGAGGACGGGCTGACACGGCTGGCCAGGATATTGTTCCTCAACGGCGCGGCCCAGGTAAAGGCCGTGCCGACGGCCGGCGAGAGCGGATATGAGGCCGCCTTTGCCCGCCTGCAGGAGGAGGAGCTCTCCCTGGTGGTGTGCGACAGCGCCGACCTGACCATACAACAGAAGCTGCGGGACAGCGTGGAGGCCGCCTCCGCCGCCCGGCGAGAGCGGATCGCCGTGGTCCAGGGCTCCCCCGGTGAGACCGTCAGCCAGCTGGTGAAGCGGGCGGAGGCCGTCAACAGCGAGCGGGTGGTACTGCTCGCCCCCGGCGGCGCCGGCGGCGGGCTGGCAGCAGCGGCGGCGGCCGGAGCCATCGCCGGAGAGAACGACCCCGCTGTGCCCCTGGGAGGCGCGGTGCTGCGGGGACTGGAGGAGCTGACCCAGAACTATGGCGACAGCGAAATTGACCTGCTGGTCCGGGGCGGCGTGACTCCCCTGGAACAGACGGGGGGACAGGTCAGCGTGGTCCGGGGCGTTACCACCCGCACCAGGAGCGGCGAGGCAGCCGACGCCACCTGGCGGGAGCTGACCACCATACGCATTGTGGACGACGTGATCCCCGCCGTGCGCAATGCCCTGCGCTCCAAATTCCGCCGGGCCAAAAACACCGAGCAGAGCAGGGGGGCGATCCGTTCCCAAGTGGTGCTGGAGCTGGAAAATAAGCTGGCCCGGGAGATTATTACCGGGTACGACGGGGTGCGGGTGGCCGCTGACACGGAAAACCCCACCGTCTGTCTGGTAGACTTCTCCTTTACTGTGGCCTACGGCCTTAATCAGATCTGGATCAGCGCCCATATCACCGTATGACGGGACGCCACACGGAAAAGCGGCGGCAGGAGTATGGCGGCGTGCCGCGGAGGAAAAAACGAAAGGGGGACGGCGTGTGAAAATTGCAGGATTTCCAACCAGCTGTGATATCTATCTGGAGGTGGACGGCAGAAAGGTGGCCGTAGTCCAGAGCTACAGCGCACGGGCGGCCCGGAGCAGCCAGAACGTGGAGGCCTTCGGCGAGGATGAACCTGTGGCCACCATTCCGGGGCCCCGCAGCCATGTGGTGGAGCTCACCCGGCTGTACGCTACGGACGAGGCCATCCGGGACGGATTGAATTTCCACGAGATGGAGGATTTCAGCCTGGTGATCTGCAAGCCGGACCGAAGAATTATCTATTCCGGCTGCCAGTGGAGCACGATCAGCGAGGTGGGCACGCTGGGGGCCATGGTGGTGGAGAAAATTACAGTGGTAGCCGCCAGACGGATTGAAACGGCGGTTTAAGGGGGCGCGGCATGGAAGAACGGTTCTTTTTATACGGTGCTGAGCGGCTGGAGCTGGAGAATGGGATGAGCCTGCGCCTGCTCAGCGCCAGAGAGGTGCTGGAGACCCGGCGAGAGGCCCGGGCGCTGGCCCAGGGGGAGCGGGAGCAGGCCCTCTGCGCCAATGCCTGCCTGCTGGCCAGAGCGCTGGAGCGGGAGAAGCAGGCCGTCTTTCCAGACGGGGCGGCGGTGCTGGAGGGGATGACCTCCCGGCAGATTGGAACGCTGGCCCGGCGCTGGGCGGACTTCGACCGGGCGGAGGACCCCGGCCCCGACGACGGAGAGGAGCGCTGCCGGCAGCTAAAAAAAGCCTAGAGCACGCGCCGGAGGAGCGCCTGCGCTGGCGCGTGCTCAGAGCCTTCGGAGCCCTGCCCACCGAGGAGCGGGTCCGGGAAATGAAGCCCAGAGATTACCTGTGGTGCGCGCTCCACATGGCCCTGGACCAGGAGGAGGAGCTGGAACGGCTCTGCCCCGCCTGCCGCTCTGAGGCCGCGGGAGGACGCTGCCCCATCTGCGGCGGACTGGCTGTGGAATCCGCAGCCGGGGAAAACGCTGCCTTCGACTGGGAGCGGTTTCAGCGGCTGGCCCGGGGGGAGACGGAATGAGAGACTATCTGGAGGAGCTTTTGGAGGAACAGGCGCGGGAACAGGAGGAGGACAGTCCCGAGGCGCTGCTCCCGGCGGCGAGCGGCCCAATCCGGCGGCGGGGAACGGCTGGCGGGGGGCAGGCGCCGGCGGGAAGGCGCGGGGAGGAGACCTCCGGTCTGCAGAAGTACGGCGGGAAGGTTCGGCCGGCGCCGGAAGAGGCCGCGCCGGGGCGGGGCGGCACGGCGGCGGAGCCGCTTTTGGCAGAGCTTTGGCCAGGGGAAAGGGCTGTACTGGGCGTCCCCGCTGTGGAACGGGGAACCCCGCCGGGAGACAGAGAAGAGATGTACCGGCAGGCGGCGGAGAATGGCGGCACAGAGAACCGGGGGGAGGAACGGGAGCTGCCGGAGCTCTGGGGGGCGTGGGACAGCCGGACGGTAAAGGGAGCCCTGCCACCCGCCGCCGTCCCTCGACGGTTTCCGCCGGAGGACGGCGGGGCCTGGCTCTACCGGGAGCTCCGGCAGGGGGCGGCCGCGGCGGACTACGCCCGACGGGAGACCGGCGGCGGGACCTGGCCGGAACAGCCGGAGCTCACCGCCGGAGGCGTGCTCACCCCGGCGGAGCTGGACCGGGCCCTGGAGCGGGACGCCCGGCGGTATGACAGGGGATTTACCCTGTTCTAGGTGTGATTGAGTTCGGAGGGGGAGGGATGCCGGTGAAACTGGCGGCAATGCGGTATAAGGACTATGTGTGGCCCCACAACCCCAGGGTCTACACCATCGACTACCAGCGGACGATGGGGGAGCGGAAGGTGCCCTTCGGACGCTATTTCCTCCAGGACCTGGGACCCGCGAAGCGGATTATGCGGGGCGAGGGGGAGTTCGTGGGACAGGGGGCCTATCAGGAGTTTAAGAAACTGGCCACCGTCTTTTATCAGGACGGGCCGGGGCTGCTGGTCCACCCGGTATGGCAGACCTCCAACGCCTATTTTGTGGAGCTCTCCCTAAAGCAGGTGCCCAGGGCCGACTATGTGCGCTACACGTTCGCCTTCTGGGAGGGGTTTCAGGGGCACAGCGCGGGAATTCGGGTGGAGCCCGCGCCGGCGGCGGAATCCGCCGGAACAAGCGAAAGCACGGGGGGCGTATGGCACACCGTGCGCCGGGGAGAGACGTTGTGGGGCATCGCCAGGGACAACGGGCTCAGCCTCACCGCCCTGATCGACCTCAATCCCCAGATTAAAAATCCCAACTTGATTTTGACGGGAGAGAAGGTGCGGCTGGGATGAAGGGGACCCTGGAATGCTGGGACGGGCGCACCATCGCTCTGCCTGATATAACTGCCTGGAGAATGGAATACGCCTGCGGCGTGCCCTGCGACAGCTTTTCCGTCACCTGCCTGTGGAACCCGGGGGAGGCCGGGGCCCTCAGCGAGGCTGTGCGGTTTGCCGCCGAGGAGGATGGCCGGCGGGTTTTTACCGGCGTGGTGGACGAGTTTTCCTGCGGCTGGGATGAAAACGGCGGAAAACTGGAGCTCTCCGGCCGGGGCATGGCCGCCCTGCTGCTGGACAACGAGGCCCTGGGCTGCGATTACCAGGCGGCGACTTTCGCCGATATCCTCAGAGACCATGTAACCCCCTACGGCATCCGGACAGGGGAGACGGTGCAGCTTCCCGCTGTGCCGGGGTTTTCCGTGGCGGCGGGCAGCAGCGAGTGGCAGGTGCTCTATGAATTCTGCCGGTACTACGGGGGTGTGACCCCCAGGTTTGACCGGGAGGGACGGCTGTGCGCCGCCCCCTGGCGGGATGGGGAGCGGCTGCGGCTGGGGGCGGACGCGGCGGTGACGGCCCTGACCTGGCGGGAGAGGCGGTATGGGGTGCTTTCGGAGGTGCTGGTGCGGGACCGGACCACCGGGGAGGTTCAGCAGGTGACAGACCGGAATTTTGCCCGGCGGGGCGGCCGGTGCCGCCGTGTGCTGACCATGCCGGGCCGGAGCAGCTATCAGGCCATGCGTTACTCCGGGGAATATCAGCTCCAGCGCTCCGCCGAGACCTGGAGGCAGGTAGAGCTTACCCTGCCGGGGGCGTTCCGGGCCTGGCCGGGGGACCTGGTGGAGCTGGCCCTGGCCCAGGATGTGTGCCGGGGGCTCTGGCGGGTGACGGAGAGTGTCTCCGGGCTGGACGGGCGGGGCGCCTATACCGCCCTGACCCTGGGAGCGCCGGAGACAGGCGGATGACAAAAAAGGGGATGATGTCATGTGGCTTTCCAGAAGGACAGAGGCGGGCCGGAGACGGGAGGCCGCAGTTCAGGTAGGCAGCGTAACCCTGCCGGGCGACCCGGCGGGGGCGGTGCTGGACGGCGAACGGCGGGACATGCCGGTATACGGGCCGGGCGGCTGCGTGTGGCGGCCAGCGCAGGGTCAGGAGGTCCTGGTGGTCAAGGCCGGAACCGACGGGGAGCAGCCCTGTGTGGCGGGAGTCAGATGCCGGGCAGACTGGAACCTGGCTCCGGGAGAGCTGCTGCTCTACAGCGGCGGGGCTTCGGTCTATCTCAGCAACAGCGGCGTTATCGCCATGAGCGGCGACGTGCGGGTCAACGGAAAACGCGTGGTGGTGGAGGAGGAGTAACGTGGAGCTGATGGTGCGGGACGGGGATTATCTCCCCGACGGGCAGGGGGGCTTCCGGCGGGCAGAGGGGCGGGAGGAGCTGTTGCAGCGGGTGCTGTGGAAGCTGTCCGTCCGCCGGGGATGCTTTCCCCTGTTGCCCGAACTGGGGAGCAGGCTGTATCTGCTGTGCCGCCAGCCCCCGGGCCGGCGGGAAGGGCTGGCACGGCAGTACGCGGCGGAGGCCCTGGCTGGGGAGGAGGACCTGGAGGTTGCGGAAGTCCGGCTGGAAGGGGACGGGAATATGCAGGTGGAGCTGCTGTGGAAGGGGCAGACGCTGCGCGTGACGGCGGAGGTGGAGTAAGTGAGCCTTGAGGAGATCTATCAGGAGATGGCGCGGACCTTTCAGCGGGAGACCGGGACGGCCCTGGCCGGAGACGGGGACATGGCGGTGCGGCTCTACGCCGTGGCCGCCCAGGTTTACAGTCTCTATGTGCAGGCGGACTGGGTGGGGCGGCAGTGCTTTCCCCAGACAGCGCAGGGGGAGTTTCTGGACCGCCACGCCCAGCTGCGGGGGCTGGAGCGGCGGGAAGCCGTGGCCGCACGGGGAGTACTGCGTTTCGAGCGGGAAAGCGGTTCCAAAACCGACCTGACCATTCCATCAGGCACCGTATGCCTGACGGCGGGACAGCTCCGGTTTGAAACGGAGGAGGATGCAGTGCTTCCGGCGGGGGAGACGGCTGTGGAGGTGCGGGCCAGAGCCCTGGAGCCGGGAGCGGCGGGCAACGCGGCGGCGGGCACCGTGCGGGTGATGGCAGTACCTCCGGTGGGGGTGAACCGGTGCGGCAATCCGGAGGCCTTCTCCGGAGGGCTGGACCGGGAGGGAGACGAAGCGCTGCGGGCCAGAATTCTGGAGACGTTTCAGCGAATGCCCAACGGGGCCAACGCCGCTTTTTACCAGCAGGGAGCCATGTCCTTTCCGGAGGTGGCCGCGGCGGTGGTCATTCCGCGGCCCCGGGGGATAGGGACGGTAGATGTGGTGGTCTCCACCGCCGCGGGAGCGCCGGACAGCGGACTGCTGGCGGAGCTGACGGAGTATTTCCGGACCAGGCGGGAGATCGCCGTGGATGTACAGGTAAAAGCCCCGGAAGTGAAGCCGGTCCAGGTGACGGCGACGGTTACGCCAAGGGCGGGCGCAGACCGGAAAGCGGTGCTGGCCGCCGTGGAAAACCGGCTCCGGGCCTGGTTTGACGGGCGGCTGCTGGGGCAGAATATCCTGCGGGCTAAGCTGGGAGCGCTGATCTACGGCGTGGACGGCGTGGAGAATTACACCATCACGGCTCCGGCCGCCGATGTAACAGTGGATAGGACACAGCTGCCCCGGCTGGAGAGCCTGTCGGTAACGGGGACGGTGTGATGGGATACACGGATTATCTGAAGGACCTGCTGCGCCCTCTGCGGGTCTATAAGCTGGAGGGGAGCTATAACGGCGGAGAGCTGACCGCCCAGGGAGAGGCCCTGGATAAATGCGCCCTGCGGCTGGAAGAGGTTCAGCGGGAGATGCTGATTTCCACCGCCCAGGGGCCGGGACTGGAGGCCGTCGAAAGCCTTCTGGCCCGCAGGCCCGTTACCCATACCCTGGAGCGGCGGCGGGCAGCGCTGGCCGCCCTGCTGCGGACCGGAGGGGACAGCTTTACCCTCGAGGCCATCAACGACAACCTGAAGGGCTGCGGCCTCAACGCCGTAGCCAGCGAGACCGGACGGCCGGGACAGGTGGAGGTGCGCTTTCCGGAGGTGCCGGGAGTTCCGGCGGGCTTTGAGGAAATGCGCTCCATTATTGAGGATATTCTTCCCTGCCATTTGGAGATTACCTATGTCTATTGGTTCATCACCTGGGCCATGATGGAAGCACGTTTCTCCACCTGGAGGGCGCTGGAGGCGCGTAAGCTGTCCTGGGAGGAGCTGGAGAAGCTGGTCCTGTAGGAAAAAGGCGCGGCCAGCAGACAGAAAAAGAGCCTCCCGCAGAATGGACCTTGGGAGGCGCCGACGCTCTATTGGATTGGGGCTATGGGCAGGCGTCGGAATAGACGGCTCCCGGCTCCAGGGGAATACCCCGGAGGTCAAAGAGTTCATCGACAGTACAGAACAGATATCCTTCCCGGTGAAGGGCGTCTACCACCTGAATAGCGGCGTCTACGGATTCGGGGAAGATGTCGTGCATCAGGATGATTGCCCCGTCCCGGGCGTTAGAGAGAATGTGCTCTGTCTCCCGCGGGGTATTCCGGTCCTTCCAGTCCTCCGGGTCAATGGACCACAGGATAATGGGACACCCCGCCCAGCGTTTGACGCTCTCGTCCAGAATTCCATAGGGCGGGCGGAGCAGAAAGTCGTTGTGCCCCAGCGTCTCTTTCAGCAGCGCGCGGGATTTGTCCACCTGTGCGCTGAAATCCGCGCGGTTTAAGCCGGTGAGCAGAACATGGTCATAGGTGTGAATGCCAATCTGATGCCCCTCCTGGTCCATCCGCCGGACCAGGTCCCGGTTGTCCTCCACCTGAGAGCCGATGAGAAAAAAGGTGGCCTTTACGCCCCGCTCTGCCAGGGCGTCCAGCAGGCGGGTGGTGGTGGAGCGCCGGGGACCGTCGTCAAAGGTCAGGGCAATATATTTCGGATTTCCGCCGCCGGGGGCGGCGCTCTCCCGGGGTTCTGCAATGCCCTCCAGTCCCAGGTCCGCCTCCACCGCCGCCGGGGGCAGGGCCAGAAGCCCCGCGGCCAGCGCCAGCAGCGGCAAAAGCCAGAGAGATCTCCCCCACCGCCTGTGCTCCATATTCCCGCCGCCCTTCCGCTTCAGTTTCGTTGAAGATAGTATGTGCGGCGTATGGGGCGTTATAGTTGGAAAAGCATGTAAGAACCCTGCGGGGCCCGGCAGCGGGCCTCCGCAGGGGAACATACTGTATAGATTACGGCGACGAAGGGGCCGGATCTCCCTCCAGAGAGAGCATGTACCGGTAGTAGGGCAGAAGAAACGCAAAGTCTTCCAGCAGGCGGTCCGCCAGCGCATGAGACCAGAGCAGAGAGTCGTGGGGGCCCTCGTAACCCAGACTGAAGCTCTTCTTGTTATACCAGGGGGACAACAGGGCAGAAGCCTCACCCTTGGGACGCTTATAGTCGGGGCCATCCAGCCGGAGGCGGGGGTGGCGGTTCAAACGGCGCGCCAGAGATTCCAGGGGACCGGGAGCCTGGTCAATGCGGGCCCGGAGCCTGGCCATGGTCTGGGGCGGAGCCATCCAGAAGCCCATGCCGTAGGAGTAGTTCTCCGGCGTCAGCTCAAACCAGAATACCGGCTGGGCGGTCCACTGCTCCGCAGGACGCTCTATGCTCAGCCACAGGTGGTCCTTATAGGGACCCCTTCCGTGGAGACGCCGGGCGTCCCGGTAAATGCGGGACACTCGGCGGACCAGGTTCAGGTCGGCGTGCTTCTCCTGAAAGCGCTCGTAAACCTCGTCCCCCAAGGCCCGCATAGGGCCGTACAGGTGGGCCTTATACTGGTCTTTGTGGGCTTCAAACCAAGTCCTGTCGTTGTTGAAGCGGATGCCCCACATGAAATCAACGGATTCCTGGGAAAAGCCTTGAAACATGGCTGAGACCTTCTCTCTTCTGAAACATGAAAACTCCAAAGTTCCCCCCGCCCGGGCGGGGGGAACACAGACGGGGCTACTCCTCCGCGACGGATTGGACGCCGGCAGGGTCTTCCGGTTCCATACCGGGGCCAATGCCGGTGAAGGGGTCCGGCGTGGGCACCGGGGTGGGCTCTGGGTCCGGTACAGGAGTAGGTGCGGGGGGAGGCTCCGGCGTGGAGGGGTCCCCAGGCTGAACAAAGACAGGCGTGGTCGGGGTGGGCTCCGGTGTAACTGCGCCGGGGTCCTCGGTGACGGCTGGCGTGGGGTCCACAGTGGGCGTGGGTTCTGGTGTGGGCTCCGGTGTGGGCGTCACCGGGGTGAGAGACATCAGTCCTGTGGAGGGGTCGATGCCCAGGCGGGCCGCGTCTGCGGGATTATAGCGGTAGCGGGGATTGGACACCTTATAGGTATTCCGGTACAGGAAGGTATCACTGATTACAGTCCCGTTCTTATCCACCAGCTTCTGGTATACATCCACGGTAATTCCGTTATAATAGGGATAGTTGGGGTCCCGGACAGGAGCGCTGCCCGCGGGAACCGTGGCGTCCGCCACATAGATGCGCTTGGCGGGGTTGGTGGAGATGACGACGCTGTGGGGCTCTCCGTGAATGCCGGTGGTGTCGGTACCGTAGAGGGTCACGTGGAGATAGTGGCTCTTATCCTGGTAGCACTCGATTTTGATGGGGTAGTCCGTGTTGTTCTTGAAGCGGAAATCCAGCTGGTCGCTGTAGACGGTGGCGTCGGTGCCCACCACAGGCATATAGCCGCCGTTGAAGGCGTGCTTGTTGCGTTCGACAATCTCCAGATTGGCCTTTAGGGTGGTCCAGTAGAGGGTGGAGGACAGCTGGCAGATGCCTCCGGCAGTGGCGTCGATGCTCTGGCCGTTTTGATAAGTGCCCGCATCCCTGTAGCCGCTGGACTTGGTGTAAGGGCCTGCGTGCTCGTTATAAGAAAAGACCTCACCCGGCAGCAGAATGATCCCGTTGCAGCGGGAGGCGGCCAGGTCAATGTTGTACCAGCGGTTGGTGCCATTGTCCGCCGCACAGTGGGTGGTGGATGTGCCCAGCACATCAGCAAAGAGCTTGGCGGTGAAGGCCTCAGTGGTCAGTGCCGGGGTGGTGTATTCCAAGGGGACCGCGCAGTCACCCCCTTCCTGGGTCTGCTCCAGAGCCGCCGCTGCCGCGCTCATGTCGAAGCCAATGCCGGTGACAGCCGGAACAATCTCCTTGGTGTCCGGATCTAAGTAGGCATCGGCGGCTTCTACATGAACCTGAGTGTAAATCTCCTGAAAATCCGGTTCCACAGGAGGGGCCGTGGCAACCTGGGCCTCAATATACCCGTTGTCCTGACTGCCCGCCAGCAGCGCGTTGAACCGCTCTGTCAGAGCACCGGTGAGAGCCCCAATATCTACGGTGCGCCCTGTGCGGCCCTTGTGGAGCAGAAGCGTGCCGTCCACAATTTCCCACGTGGTCTGGGCCTCCGGATCGGTACTGGCCTCCACTGCTTCCGCTACAGGCTGGGGCGTTTTCTCCATCGTCAGGGACACCGGGTAGTCCGCGCCGGCGGTGAGCGCGGCCAGATAGCGGACGCCGCCGGTGAACGGGTGCCCCTGCTGCTCTGCCATGGCCGCGCGCGCCGCCTCGCCCGCGTCAAAGGACAGCTCCTGACCGGAGACGGCGTACTCCGTTGCGCCGCATAAAAAGGGCACGGACAGTTCCGCCAGACGCGCCGGCAGGCCGGTTTGCAGCGCTTCGGCAGCCTCCCCCTGGGTCATGCCGCCGACCGCAACGCCCGCGATGGCTGAATTGGGTAAAAATGTCGCCGCCCGGTCCACATACAGACAGAGCGCGCCGTAACCCCCGGCCAGCAGCGCCGCCGCGATGACCGCTGCCGCTATCGCCGCCTTCGCCCCGCCGGACATGCCCGCGCTCTTGGCCAGGCGCTTTCCTTCCCGATGTTCCATTGCTCTCACTCCCAATCAAACCTCTGTGGACCGGCCTGGGCGGCCAGTTCCCGGAGCCGGGTCAGGAAAAGACCCGATTCGACACCCGTATTCCCCGAAAGGAATACGGGTCTTTATTTTTGCTCAATAAACCTCATATTATATTATAGAACGATTTCCATGGAAAAGCAATTACAGAACGGTTACATACCACCAGGAAGTTCCCGGCAGCATCCAAATGACGGAAAATTCCGCCAATTTGCCGCCGGGCGGTCAGACAGGACTTCCGGCCCTACGCAGCGCCGCCTCCCGGCTGTGGCAGGTGAAGAGAAGCACCTGCCGCTCTTTGCTGAGCTGAGCCAGGTATTCCAGAGCCAGAGCGCAGCGCGCATCGTCAAAATTGGCCAGCGCGTCGTCCAGCACCAGGGGCACGGTTTCGCCGCCGGGCAGGGCCAGAGCGCAGACCGCCAGCCGCACCGCCAGATAGAGCTGGTCTGCGGTGCCCTGAGAGAGCGTCAGCGCGCGGCGGGGCGTCAGGCCGCCGGCTTCCTGGGCCAGAGCCTCAAACTGCCGGGTGAGGGTCACTTTATCGTATTTGCCGCCGGTGAGAGCGGAGAGAATTTCTCCCGCTTTCCGGTTCAGGGCGGGAGAGAAGCGGGCCTGAAGAGAGGAGCGGGCCTCCTCCAAAGCCTCCAGCGCGGCGGTCAGGGCCTCGTATTCCTCTCTGCGGCGGGTCAGCTCCTCCAGCAGGGCCTCCCGCCGCAGGCGGAGCGCATCCGGACTCCCCAGGCTGTTCAGCTCCCCCTGGGCGGTGGCCAGGGCCGAACCGAGCCGCTGGAGCTCCCCTCCGACAGCGTCGAGCCGGGCGGCGGTTTCCACCGGGTCAAACCGGGGCGCTACATCTGTGGCGGCGTCCAAGCCCTCTACCGGGCGGGGAAGATTCTCCACCAGCTGAACGGCTCCCTCCAGCTGCACCTGGGCGGTGGACAGCTTCTCCATGAGCCCAAGGGCACGGCTGATGGCGGCGGATACCCCAAACGTGTCCGCCGCAGCTGGGGCAAAGGTGCGCACCAGCGCCAGAAGCCGGGTTTTGATGTCCTCCTGCTGGGCGGTGAGCTCCGCCAGCGCGGTTTGCGCGGCGTCCCGCCGGCGCTCCGCCTGGTCTGCCAGGGCGCAGTGCTGCCGATAGCGGTCAGCCCGTTCCAGAATTCCGTCGGCAGACTCCGCTCCATACCGCTCCAGCAGCCGGGCACAGCGGTCCTGGGTCCTCTTCCGCTGCATAAAGTTCCGCACAAGGTATACAAGCCCCGCTACAGACAGCACAGCCCCGACGAGCATCAGCGGACGGAGGGGTCCCAAAAGCCCGGCCAGCACCGCCAGCAGCACTCCCGCGGCCGCAAGGCCCAGGGGCCAGAGGGCGGGAGCGGGAAGCCGCCGCAGCTCCTCCGCATCCTGGCGGGCCTGGCGGACCGCTTCCTCCGGGTCTGTCTCCGGGAAAAGGGGATCTGCGGCGGCGGCCCGGGCCTTTTCCGCCGCCTGCGCCTCCTCTTCCGCCTGGCGCTGGGCCAGCCTGCGGTTGGCGTTGACAGTGTTGAGATAGTTCAGTTCCTCCTGGGCCCGGCGCAGAGTCTCCCTGTCGGGAGGCGTACCATAGCGGTCCAGCTCCCCCCGAAGACGCTCTACCTGCTCCTGTGCCTCCTGCCGGGCCTTTACCGCAGCCGCATAGCGGCGGCGGCGCTCCTCCTGGGCCTGGTGCAGATAGGCATCCCGTTCTGCCTCCAGGCGGTGCTGCTCGGCCTGGAGGCGGACCTGCTCCCGGCGGGCCTCTTCCGCCAGACGGTGGGCCTTGGACTGCCGGGCCAGCGTCTCCTCCAGAGCGGACAGCTCTTCCTCCAATTTGGGGATCAGCCCGGTCCGGTTATGCTGGCGGCGGTTGCGCCAGTCCCGCAGACGCCGCTCTACCTGGGAAAAGGATACGTCCTCCTCCCCGCTGGATACCAGGGCGGATACCCGGGACTCCAGCGCCGGGGAGCTGTCAATCGCCGCGCGTCCCTGGCCCACAAAGGCCGAGCGCTCGAACACGTCCCGGGGGGCCCCGGTGAGGGTCTCGCCGCAGTTTTCCCCGGTGAGACCGGGCACCGGCTCTCCGGTATCGGTATATACCGCCTCAAACCTGCCGAAGGGGGCGCTCCCTTTGGGGCCCCGGCGCAGAGTGATCTCCCTGCCCTGCCAGACAAGCTCCGCCGTACCCTCCATAGCCGCGCCGCTCCAGGGCTGGTAACGGTTTTTTTCCGCAATGTAGCCCTGCCGGTCCCGCTCCTTGGTGTTGATTCCGTACAGCATGGCCCGCAGAAAGGCCGACCAGGTGGATTTCCCTCCCTCATTGGAGGACTGAATGATATTCAGTCCGTCTTCCAGCACCAGGGTCTGGTGTTCCAGCACGCCAAAGCTGGCCTGGAGCTTCTTCAGTCTCATGGGCGGCACTCCTCCCCGTTTTCCAAGGCCGCCAGCCCAAACTGCGCGGCCAGGGTCAGCTGTTCCAGGACCTCCGGATCCTGTGTCCCCTCCATCCGGCGGCGCAGCTCCCGCAGGAAAAGGCCGGTCAGATTGTCCTCCCCGGAGCGCTCCCACAGGTCCCGCCGGGGACGGGTCCGGTCCCGCAGGGAGACGGTGAAGCACCGGGGGGCGGCCAGCCGCTCCAGCGCGGGCAGGTCCAGAGGCTCCGGCCAGGCGCCGGTGAAGTTCACCCGCAGGCAGTCCCGCTCCCGTTCCGGCGTCAGCGCGTTCAGCAGAGCCCCTTCGGGACTGTCCGCTCCGGTCAGGTCCACATTGAGGACCTCATACCGCCGCCCGGCCAGGGGGACCAGGCGGGCCTCCGCCTCCCCGCCGTCCAGGGTTACTGACAGGACGCCTTTTTCTCCCAGCTCGTCAAAGCCGCGGCCTTCGGGACAGCCGGGATAGGCCCAATAGGTCTCCCCGGCCCGACGAAGGCCGGAACAGGTGTGGACATGGCCGAGGGCCAGATAATCCAGGCCACTGCCCGCAATGTCCTGAGTGGAAATGGGGCCGTACCGCCCCCGCCCGTCCACCTCGCCGTGGAGGACCATCAGGTGGAGGCGGCCGTCCCGGGGGACAGAGAAGCCCAGCAGCGGGGAACGGTCCGCCCGGGGGGTGGTGAACGCCGCGCCATGGACCACGCAGTTAAGGGCCGGAAGCTCCACCGCCTCCACCGCCACGGTGGAGAAAATATGTACGTTATCCGGCCATTCCATCCCTGCATAGACGGAGCGGGCCGCCCAGAAGTCGTGATTCCCCGGCGCGATGAACACCGGGACCCCCAGGCCGCCCAGGGTCCGGGAGAGAGCCTGGACGGTTTCCTGATAAGTCTCGCCGGAGTCCAGCAGGTCGCCGGACAAAAGTACCAGCTCCGCCCGCTCCGTCTGCACCGTCTCCGCCAGCCGGTTCAGCAGGAGGCGCTGCTCCTCCCGCCGCAGGCGGGACAGGTCGGGCGGCAGAGCCGCAAAGGGAGCGTCCAGATGAAAGTCCGCTCCGTGGATAAATTTCAGCATGGGGTCCTCCTTTCCTGCCGGCACTACACGATTGGCCCCGTCAGACAGCGGTGGGCAAATGGGAGTGCTGGTGCTGTTTCCACTGTCCATCTGGGCTATTCCGCCAAATCCACCCGCTCGACGGAGACACAGCGTCTGGTCTCCGTGTCAATGGAAAACACCGCACTCTCCAGCTTACAGGGGCCCGGCGCGGACTCAAACCGCCGGGGTAGCCCCCCCAAAAAGCGGTTAATCGCCTGCTCCGGCCGGATTCCCAGCACGCTCTGGGCGGGGCCGGTCATCCCCACATCGGTGATAAAGCCCAGTCCCTGGGGGAGCACCTGGGCGTCGGCGGTGGGCACATGGGTGTGGGTTCCCCACAGGGCCTGCACCCGGCCGTCCAGATACCAGGCCATCGCCCCCTTTTCACTGGTGGCCTCCGCGTGAAAATCCACCACCACCAGGTCTGCCTCCATCTCCAGAAGAGCCCGGTCTGCGGTGGTAAAGGGGTTTTCAAAATTGCTGTCCATCTCGCACCGGCCGATCAGATTCATCACGCCGATGCGCAGGCCGCGGGGTCCCTCAAAGACCCCCCACCCCCGGCCGGGGACCCGGTCGGTGTAGTTGGCCGGACGGAGGGTGTAGCGGTCGTCCTCCAGAAAGTCCGCGATCTGGAGGCGGTTCCAGGTGTGGTTTCCCAGGGTGATCACGTCCGCTCCGGCGGCAAAAATGGCCCTGGCCTGCCGGGGATGGATGCCCACGCCGGAGGCGTTCTCCCCATTGACCACCGTAAAGTGGATATCCTTTAATTTTTTCACAGAGCGCAGATGGCGGTCCAGATACTCCAGTCCGCTGTCCCCTACGACGTCCCCTACCGCTAAAATATTGCAGATCATACAGCCGCCTTCCTTTCTCATTCCGGCCTCTATTATATGCGCTTTTTTACAAAAGGGCAATCGCAACCTGCGGCCTCTGGAGCCGCCGCCCGGTACAGGAGGCCAGAGGGGAGAACGCTCTCCCTGAGGAAACGGCACGGAAGGATTCAACGGTCCCCGTCTGTTAAAACGCCCAGCAGGGCATTCTCCCGCAGCGCCGTCAGCCTTACCGGGCGGACGAGGTTATGCAGCGCGCCGCCCTGGACGAGCACTTCTATATAATTTGGCGTGTAACCCCGCCACAGGCCGTCCTTTTCCTCCTCAAAGAGCACAGGCAGAGTTTCCCCCAGCCAGCTCTCCAGCCAGGCCCGGTGCAGGCGCGCCGCCGTCTCCGCACCCCGGCGGGCCCGCTCCTCCCTGACGTGCCTGGGAATCTGGCTGGGCATGGCCGCCGCCGGAGTCCCGCTCCTGCGGGAGTAGGGAAAAATGTGCATGGACGAAAATCCGCAGGATTCGACAAATGCCAGGGTTTCTGCAAACTCCTCCTCTGTCTCTCCCGGAAATCCCACAATCAGGTCGGTGGTGACACCGGGCCGGAAAAAGAATTCGCGCAGTAATTTTACACTGTCAGAATACCGGGCGGTATCATATTTCCTCCCCATCCGGCGGAGGGTGGCGTCGCACCCGCTCTGGAGGGACAGATGAAAATGGGGGCACAGGTTGGGCAGACCGGACAGACGGCGGCAAAATTCCTCCGTAACGGTTCGGGGCTCCAGGCTTCCCAGGCGCACCCGCAGCCCCGGCGCTGCGCTGCATACCGCCTCGATCAGGCCGGCCGGGCCTGCCTTCTCCCCCAGGTCGGTTCCCCAGGAGGAGAGCTCAATGCCCGTGAGCACAAGCTCCCGAAAGCCGGCCTCCGCCAGACGGACCGCCTCCTCCGCGGCCTCGGTCAGCGGCAGGGAGCGCACAGGCCCCCGGGCATAAGGGATGATACAGTAGGTACAGAAATTGACGCAGCCGTCCTCCACCTTCAGCATGGCCCGGGTGCGGCCCTCCAGCCCTCCGGCAGGCAGACGCTCAAAGGTCCGGCGCTTCAGAGCCTCGTCCACCTGCACCAGTGGGGCGGCGGGGCGGGCGGAGGCCAGCCGTTCCACCGCGTCCAGAAAGCTTATGCGCCCGGCGGAGCCCATTACCAGGTCCGCCCCCAGCTCCGCCGCCTTTTCCGGCACCGTCTGGCCGTAGCAGCCGCACACGGCCACCACCGCGCCGGGGGCGCGCCTGCGGGCCTGCCGGATGATCTGACGGGATTTTTTGTCGCTGACCGCCGTGACGGTGCAGGTGTTGACCAGATAGGCGTCGGCGGCTTCCGAAAAGGGCACCAGAAGGTGCCCACGGCGTTTCAGCTCAGTTTCCATGGCCTGGGTCTCGTACTGGTTGACCTTGCAACCCAGAGTGTAAACAGCAACACGCATAATAAGCTCCCTGAAATAAGAGGATTTTTGTGCATTTTCATGATTCTGAGACGCGAGTACGCCTTCCCGTTGCCTTCCGCCTTTCGGGGCGGCTATAATGGACAGGAGAATACCGCCCTGCGGCAGTGTGCGGGGCCAAAATGAGGAGGAACGACCGATATGGCAGATTTTTCTGTATCCCTGACCTCAGTTGACCAGGTCAAACAGTTTGTAGACGCCGCCTGCCGCTGCTCCTGCGAGGTGGATGTGTCCTCCGGGCGCTATGTGGTCAACGCCAAATCCATTATGGGACTGTTCTCTCTGGACCTGTCCCAGCCCGTGGGTGTGAGCGTCCGGGGCGCCCCGGAGGACAAGGAGGCGTTCCGGACCCGCGTGGCGGAATTTTTGGCCTGAACCGTACCCGGATAAAACTCGGAGCTGATCCAGTATACCCGATATCCGGCGGGGGCGCAAGGAGGAAAACAGGGCTATTGAATTTCCAGAAAAAGTGGACTATACTTTGTGACAAACCAAACAGAGGTGATGGCAATGCATACCTGTAAACAGCTGCTCCAGGCGGCGGCAGGCGGCGCGTGCGACCGTGCGCTGGCCTCCCTGTATGCGCTGGACGGCGCCCCTGCCAGTCTGAAGGCGGCCCGTGACCGGGTCCTCCACGTGGTGCGCTCCTTCCAGGCGGCCTTTTCTCCCGCGTCTGAGGTCCCGGCCGCCCTGTTCAGCGGCCCCGGCCGGACAGAAATTGGCGGCAACCACACCGACCACCAGCACGGCCGCGTGCTGTGCGGCAGCGTGGACCTGGACATGCTGGCCTGCGCCGCCCCCAACGGTCTGGAGGTGATTCGGGTCCGCTCCGAAGGATATCCTGTTCTGGAGGTGTCCCTGAACCAGCTCCAGCCCCGAAAGGAGGAGGAGAACACCTCCGCCGCGCTGGTCCGGGGGGTGGCCGCCCAGCTTGCCGGGCGGGGCTATCCGCTCTCCGGCGTGGACGTGTACGCCGTGTCCAATGTGCTCTCCGGCTCCGGGCTGTCCTCCTCCGCCGCCTATGAGGTGCTTCTGGGCAATATTCTCAATCATTTCTGGTGCGGCGGCGCACTGGACCCCATTGAAATTGCCAAAATCGGGCAGTTTGCCGAAAATGTCTACTTCGGCAAGCCCTGCGGACTGATGGACCAGATGGGCTCCTCCGTAGGGGGGGCGGTGGCTATTGATTTTGCCGACCCCGCCAATCCGGTGGTGGAGCGTGTGGACTACGATTTTACCCGGTCAGGCCACGTTCTCTGCATTGTGGACACCGCTTCCAGTCACGGGGACCTCACCGGCGATTACGCCGCGATTACCCAAGAGATGGGCGCGGTAGCCGCCTGTTTTGGAAAAACCGTCCTGCGGGAGGTGCCCCGGGAGCAGTTCCGGGCCGCCCTGCCGGCCCTGCGGGAAAAATGCGGAGACCGGGCGGTGCTCCGGGCTATGCACTTCTATGACGACGACCGGCGGGCTGCGGAGGAGGCCGCCGCCCTGGGCGAGGGCGACTTTGCCGGGCGGTTCCTGAAGCTGATAAACGCCTCCGGGCAGTCCTCCTCCCTGCTCCTGCAAAACACCTGGTCCATTGCCGACCCCCGGCGGCAGGCCGTTCCCCTGGCCCTGGCCGTAGCCGCGGAGCTGCTGGACGGCACGGGGGCCGTCCGGGTCCACGGCGGGGGGTTTGCCGGCACCATTCAGGCATTTGTGCCGGAGGAACGGCTGGAGCGCTTCCGCTCCGGCATGGAGGAGCTGCTGGGGACGGGGAAATGCCATGTGCTCCATATCCGTCCCGTGGGCGGATGCGTGGTTTTCGCGTAACAAGGAGGGACAGAGCATGATTGATGAAGCCGTTTCCAAGCTCACCGCCTATGCCCTGCGCAAGGGTTTGATTGACCACAGCGAGTACATATGGGCGGTCAATACCATTCTGGATGTGCTGAAGCTGGACAGCTATACCGACCCGGAGGTCAACTTCCCCGGTGAAATCCAGCTGGCCCCCGTGCTGGAGGAGCTGCTGGACGACGCCTATGCCCGGGGGGTTCTGCGGGAAAACTCCGTGGTCTACCGGGACCTGCTGGACACCGAGCTTATGGGCCGCCTGACTCCCCGCCCGGCTCAGGTCACAGCCTGCTTCCAGGCCCTCTATGCCCAGGACCCGGTCAAGGCCACCAACTGGTACTATCAGTTCAGCCAGGATACCAATTACATCCGTAGGGACCGCATCGCCAGAGATATGCAGTGGAAGGCCCCCACCGAGTACGGAGCGCTGGATATTACCATCAACCTGTCCAAGCCGGAGAAGGACCCCAAGGCCATTGCCGCCGCCCGGGACCTGCCCGCCTCGGACTATCCCAGGTGTCAGCTCTGCGCCGAAAACGAGGGCTATGCCGGACGGCTGAACCACCCGGCCCGGCAGAACCACCGGATGATCCCCATCACCATCAACGGCTCCCCCTGGTTTTTGCAGTACTCCCCCTATGTCTACTACAATGAGCACTGCATCTGCCTGAACAGCGCCCACGTGCCCATGAAAATCGACCGGGCCTGCTTTGACAAGCTGCTGGACTTTGTCCGGCAGTTCCCCCACTACTTTGTGGGCTCCAACGCCGACCTGCCCATCGTGGGCGGCTCGATCCTGGCCCACGACCACTTCCAGGGCGGACGGTATACCTTCGCCATGGAGCGGGCCGCGGTAGAGACACCCTTCTCCTTCCCCGGCTTTGAAGACGTGGCGGCTGGGATTGTCAAGTGGCCCATGTCGGTGGTGCGCCTGACATCCGGAGACCCCGGCCGGCTTTCGGCGCTGGCCGACCGCGTTCTCACCGCGTGGCGGGGCTATACCGACGCCGACGCCGTGATTTTTGCCGAGACGGGGGGCGTTCCCCACAACACCATTACCCCCATCGCCCGGCGGCGGGGGGAAGACTTTGAGCTGGACCTGGTTCTGCGCAACAACCTGACTACCGAAGAGCACCCCCTGGGCCTCTATCACCCCCACGCGGAGCTCCACCACATTAAGAAGGAAAATATCGGTCTGATTGAGGTAATGGGCCTGGCGGTGCTGCCTGCCCGGCTGAAGGACGAGCTCTCCGCGGTGGCGGAGGCGCTGGTCTCCGGGGCAGACCTGCGCGGCGACCCCCGCACCGCCAAACACGCCGACTGGGTGGAGGGATTCCGGGACAAGTACGCGATTGGCGCCGGAAATGCGCTGGACATCGTGGAGAAGGAGACCGGGCTGGTCTTTGCCCAAGTGCTGGAGCACGCCGGAGTGTACAAGCGCACCGATGAGGGAAAAGCGGCCTTCCTCCGCTTCCTGCGCATCGTCTGACGGGTTTTGCGCGGAAAGGCCCGCATGATATGGATAGAACGGTCCGGATTCCTTAAAAGGGAATCCGAACCGTTCAGTCTATCGGAAAACTTCCCCCCACGGGAAAGCCTCGCAGAGTTTTGCCGCCCGAGGGCGGCAAAATAAAGTCAAAATTGATCATTTTCGGGGACATGTGCCTCGAAAATGACACATCTCGGCCTGCAAGTGTGCCCAAAGGGTGCGCGCGGCAGGCCGTATCCCCTTTGTCGAAAAAGGCCTCTGGCCTTTTTCGACAGGCTCAACGGTCCGGATTCCTTAAAAGGGAATCCGGACCGTTTTTGCATCGCTTTTTACGGAATATGGACGTGATTATTCAAGTGCTCCGAACAGTAGCAATAGTATCCATTGCACTTGGAACAGTAGCGGAATTCCTCGTCGGGGAATTCTGTGTCCGTTTTTCCGCACACGGCGCATTTGTGAATATAGCCTTTCTGCTGCTGGGCCCTCCGGGTGGCCTGCTTAAAATTCACCGTCTGCCGGGAGGTCTGGTGTCGGGCGCGGTTTCGGGTGCGTCCCGCCATAGCGGTGATGTCCGACCAGAAAAAGAGCAGGTAGTTGAGCACCGCCAGCACCGGCATCAGCGCCATGGGGATGTTCAGGCGGAACAGGTTCCCGACAACGGCCAGGGCCAGAAACGCCGCGTCGATCCATGCCAGCCATTTGGCTTTAACGGGAATAATGAAGTAGATGGTAAAGACGGCGTCCGGGTACAGGGTGGCGTAGGCCAGGAAAAGCGACATGTTGAGGTAGTACATATTGGCGGTCTCCAGCCAGGCAAACCCCAGCAGCCCCATGATCAGCCCCACAACGGCGTTCATTACCGCCCCCAGCAGGTAGTATACGGTGAACTTGGTGGTGCCCCAGGTCCGCTCCAGGCTGGTGCCGATAGAGTAGTACAGCAGGACCGAGAATACAAACCACAGCAGGTTTTCGTTGACGGGGACAAAGAGGAACGTCACCAGCCGCCAGACCTGCCCCCGGAAAATAGCCCCCGGGATGAACCGGAGCAGGTAACTGAAGGTGTAATTGCTGAACACATCCAGCAGGAGCACAATTACGTTGCCCGCGGAGATGATGAGCATCAGATTGGGTATCCCCAGCTTGGGATGGTTGAGGCAGAAGCGGTCTAACAGACTGTCAATTGATTTCAAAGCAGGTCCCCTCCCGGTGGTATTATAGCCAGTCTAGCAAAGTCTGAACAGAATTTCCCAAACAAACTGTAAACTTTTCTTTTCAATCAGAGATGGCAGACAGCCGCCGCGCCTACTTCAAAACTTTCCGAATCAGGGTCTTCATCTCCGGCGTGAGCACCTTGGCCGCCGCCCGGTAGGGCAGGGAGGGCAGCGCCAGGAAATCCGATTCCACCAGCGGGAAGGGGCGGGCGGCAAGGGCGGCAAAAAACGCCTCCCGGCGGGGGTTGGCCGCCAGAGGAGAGGCCAGCCGGGGATTGCCCTTGACGGCTTCGGCCAGCGGGCGCTCCACCTGTCCCAGCCGGGGGGAGAGTGCATCAAACGCCGCCTGTCCTCTGGAAGTGTTCACCAGTACCATAGAGATCCCCTTGTCCCGCTCTGTCGGGAGCTTGAGCACCGGGTCCAGTCCCCAGTAGTCCGCCAGGGTGAAGTCCGCAGGACGGCTGGTGCTGGTGTATCTGCACACGGCGCAGGCCGGCCGCAGAAACAGCTGCATGCCATAGCCCCGGCCAAAGGGAGTGCGGTTAAAATCCTCCGAATAGGTTCCGCCGTCGTCGAAGGCGGCAGAGAAACGGGGGTGGGACCACCCGCTGGATTTGTCCTTAAAGCGTACGTCAACGGCCCTGGCCCCCTGTGTTTCCTCCAGATGGTCCAGGCAGGCCCGGAAAACCGCAGGAGAGGGCACCCCGTGGCAGACCAGGTCGCAGGTGAGGAGGCCCTCCTGAGGGCCGTTCAGGTAGTGGAGGAGCCCATCCACCTGGCAGGGGACGCCGGAAAAGAGTACCGGAGCGCCCTGCGACAGCAGGTCCTTCACCTGCCGGAAAACCGGCCCAATCTCGCTCTGGACATATTTGGAGCCACGCATGGGGGCCAGCTCGTCCATGGTGCGGGCACAGACGTGGCGGACCCTGTGGTCCGGCTCCAGCACAGCGCCGAACACGGCGCCGCCCTGGTCCAGCACGTGCCGGGCCAGCAGGGAGAAAAAACCGCCGGAGGAGCTTTTCATCCGCTCGGCTTCATCGGTGTTCCACACCGCATGGGCACAGGCGGGCGCGGGGCCCTTTTCATAGGGGTGGAGTATGGGACAAACCCCTTCGCACCTGCGGCAGTCCACGCAGGCCTCCCCGATTACCGGCCGCAGAAAGCCCTCGTGGTCGGCCTCCATGGTAATGGTGTCTGCCGGACACACGCTGGCGCAGGCGGCGCAGCCGGTGCAGTCCTCCCGGCGGCAGAGCACGGGCCCCTGGCGCGGGGGCTCTTCCTCCGCCGGCCGGGGCAGGGGCCGGCCGTACAAGGCGGAACCGAGATAATCCAGAGAGTCTTTTCGGGCCTCCTCCAGCCGGGCCCCGATTACTGCATAATCCATTGGGGCGTCCACGGCGTCGGTGGTGTCCAGGCCGATGACGCGCCCCGGACAGCCCAGCCGGGAGAGCAGACTGTAGATGCGGGAGTAGGCGGGTTCCCTGCGTTCCCTGGGGGAGACAGAGGTGAAGAAAGGCCGCTGAAACTGAAGGGAGAACACTGCCCCGTGAAAGGAGTTGGTGACAACGCAGGCCGCATGCTGGAAGAGTCCCAAAAACTCTTTGGGCCCGGCGTCAAAAACGACCTCCGCGGCGCCGGGAATTTTGCGGCGGGCGCCGGCCAGCTGCACGATGGGCCAGCCGGTGCGCCGGGACAGCTCCTGGGCGTAGGGGACGGTCTCTCCGGGCTCTGAGACGAAATAGCAGAGGATATACGGTCCTCTCCGGCCGGGCGCCGCCGCCAGCTCTCCCCATTGCTCCCCGGTAAGCAAAAGGGTAGGGTCCAAGACCACCTGGGCCTCCCGACCGGCGGCCCGGCGGAGCAGGGCCTGTCCCCGCTTTTCCCGCACAGAGAGGGCCGAAAAGGGTTTCAATAAGGCGCGGAGCTCCGCCGCTTTGTCCTCCGGCAGCTCCGGGACCCCAAGGCTGGGGGCATAGGCCGCCCGGCGGCCCTCCCCGGCGAAGGTGAGGAAAAACGCCGGGTCAAACTGCCTGTTTTGAAAAATATAGGGGTTCCAAATCTGGTCGCTGCCCGCCAAATACACATCGTAGACGGGGGGGTCGGCCTCCAGCTCCCCGGCGGAGGCGTACCGCCGGGGGGAGAGCTCCATCTCCCGGGAGACGAAGTCCTCAAACCGCTGAAACCGCCGCCGGAAGGCGGAATAGTGCAGGCCGGTATGGGCGTTGGCGGCCAGAGCCCGGGGGGAGAGCCCGCTTTTGAACAGGCGGTTGGAGCCCACCGTATGGGGCAGGCGGTAGTCAATGATCTGACACTGGAGACCCAGAGACTGGACGGCCCGCATGGTGGCATAGGCCTGGAGCTGGGCCCCATAGTGGTGGGCAAAGTGAAAGGTGATCAATCCTGCGCGCATAGGTGTTCCCTCCTGAAAAGGTAGGATGTATGAGGAAAGCGCCGGAACGGGCGGTTTCCCGGCTCCGGACGAGAAGAGGGGCAGAAGGGGTTAAACAATGCCGGGACCATTATAGCACAAAGACAGAGGGAGAAAAAGAAAAATTTGCGCCGCGGAGGGGCCGCCCGTTTATGCGCCATGTTCATCCCCGGCTTGCTTCACCTTGACAAGAGGACAACGACGTGTTATACTTAAATAGATGACAATATGTTATACATTGAGGAGGACAGAACGATGGCACAGCAGATATCCGACGCCGAGCTTGAGATTATGAAAATCATCTGGGGAAACCCGGAGAAGGTGACGCTGTTTTCCTACGTCATGGACGGACTGGCGGCCAGAGGCAGGCCATGCCAGAAAAACACCCTGATTGTGCTCCTGTCACGGCTGACGCGCAAAGGCTTTTTGAGCGCCAGGAAAATCGGGCGGCGCAACGAATACGCCGCGCTTGTCTCAGAGGCGGAGTATCAGACGGCGCAGACCAGAAACTTCCTGGATAAGATTTATGAGGGAAGCGCGAAGGGGCTGGTTTCCGCGCTGATTTCCGGTGATCTGCTGTCGGACGGGGAGTATGAGGAGCTGAAAAACCTGCTGGAGAACGGGAGAGAAAGCAATGGACACAGTCTTTAAAATTTTCCTGTCCATGTCCTGTTCCGGCGGGCTGCTCGCTTTGGCGCTGCTCTGCGGGAAGCCGTTTTTCCGCAATAAGCTCAGCCGGCAGTGGCAGTATTACATTTGGCTTGTGGTTCTTCTGCGGCTGCTGCTCCCCTTTGGGCCGGAGACAAGCCTGCTGGGAAAGACCTATCAGACTCTCGACCGGGCAGTTGCCCAGGCCGCGCCCCTGCCGCGGCAGCTCCCGCCGGATACGCAGGGCGGCGGCTCCGTCCCTGCTGGCCTGGAGCGAGACGGGGAAAACGCGGGCAGTTCGGCAGAGGAGACGGCGGCTGCCCGGACAGTTTGGGGCATCACGCCGGCGCTGACCGGCCGCGTCTGGATGCTCTGGCTGGCGGTCGCGCTGGGTCTGCTGATACGAAAGGCGACGGCCTATCAGAGCTTTATACGGTATATCCGCGCCGGGCTGGTTCCGGTTTCCGACACCGGGCTGCTGGACCGGCTCTCCACCGCCGCGGAGCAGGCGGGTGTAAAAAAGCCGGTGGAATTATGCCTCAATCCGCTGGTCTCCTCACCGATGCTGATCGGCTTTTTCCACCCGTGCATCGTACTGCCGAGTGGGGATATTCCTGAAAAAAATGTCCGGTATATTGTCCTGCATGAGCTGACGCATTACAGGCGGCGGGATATGCTTTATAAATGGCTGGTGCAGGTTGCGGTCTGCCTGCACTGGTTTAACCCGCTTGTGCATTTGATGAGCCGGGAAATTACAAAAGCGTGTGAATTCTCCTGTGATGAAGCGGTCCTTGCAAGAGCGGGATATTGCGGCGCCCGGGACTATGGAAAGACCCTGCTTGACGCGATGGCGGCAGTCGGAGCATATCGGGAACATTTCGGAGCGGTCACTCTGAGCGAAAATAAGCAGTTATTGAAAGAAAGGCTGGACGCAATTATGAAGGTTAAAAAACAATCGCCGGCTCTGGGGCTTTTGACGGGCGTACTGACGCTGTGCATGGTTTTCGGAGCGGTTTTCGTCGGCGTTTATCCTGCGGCCGCGTGCCGCAGGGACTACGCGGCCCGGGCGGAGCGGTACTATGAAGCCGGGAGCCTGCCGCTGTTCCAAATTGTGTTTTCCCGGCTGGACGAGAGCGCGCAGGAGAAATGGCTTGAAACGTTTTATGAGGACGGGGAGTTTGTGTTCTTTTCCGTCGCTGTGCGCGGACTTGACGCAAATTCCACCTTGCCCGCTGATTTTGCTGAAAAAGCGTATGCCGACGAAGAAACAGCGTTTTTCTCCACTTTGACGGACTGCATGGAGGACGCGGAGCTGGAGCTTTGGCTGGACCGGGCTTTGAAAGATGAAAATTGGACAGTTCAGTCTATGCTCTTTGATAAGCTGGACCGGGACGATGAATTTGACAAGCTGGAGGAAAAGCGGGAAAAGGAGAGGGAAGAGGCGCAGGCGGCGGAATATCGGGCCGCCGGCGTTACAATGGACGGCAAGGACTATTACTACCAAGGACAGCTTGTCCGTATTTTTTTGGATATCCGGCCCAACAAATCCTTTTATACGCTGAATATGAACCCCAGTGGAACCGTCAACATCAAAATTGTCCGCAATGAAACGAATGAGATCACAGGCGCCGCCTATATGACCGAAGCGGAAGCGGCGGAACTGCTAGGCGACATGGAAGACCCGGAGGCGGACACGGAAACGACCCCTGTTGATTGGAAAACTGCGGCGGCCGGGGAGACCATTTTCTTGGGGGAATATATTCTGTCCGACGGGGATAAAATTTGTTACGATATCTCCGCGGGAACAGGAGCCGGAATGCAGGTTTTTTTCACCAGGGACGGGCAGGAGAATGTAGTCTATTGGTCCGTGCATAACCTGCGTCAGCCGGGTGAACCGCTGAGGTGTGCCGCGGATTTTACTGTTGCGCCTCCGGCAGAGCCCGGAGCCTATCAGATGTTTCTTCGGGCGGCGGACGGTCCGCTGGGAGATATAAAAGGAAGTATTTCCATCGCGGTGGATCCCGTCTGACGGCGTCAGCGGAAAAGCGGTCAGCGCAGACTGCGCGGCGCAGTTCATCGGAAGCTGTGCCGCGCAGCTGTTTTGTGTCCGCCGGCAGCGGCCGCTCCGTCCGGCAGGTGAGAAATTTCCTGCAATTTGGACAGTTTACAGGAATATGTATTTTCTCCAACAGAATGTCTGAAATTGTCGGTTGCCAATCCCGGGGTGGTTTTGATACAGTATCATTATAAGGAAATACCTTAAAGAGAATCACAGACTTTTTTCAAGCGTGCCTTTTTCGACAGCGGGGAATGTTTTCTCCCCTGCGGGAGACCGGCATGCAAGCAGCCGGAGAATTCGGGGGGACAGCGCAATGGCAGGGGTGCGGCTGGAGCACGTGGTACGGGAATATCATATGGGAAAAACCGTCATCCGGGCGGTGGATGATATCAGCTTTACCATCCCGGAGGGGAAGTACACCATTATCCTGGGAGCCAGCGGCGCGGGAAAATCCACAGTGCTCAACATATTGGGAGGAATGGACTCTCCCACCTCCGGCCTGGTCAGCGTCAACGGCAAAGAGATCTCCAGCTTCAATAAGCGCCGGCTTACCGAGTACCGCCGGGAGAGCATCGGCTTTGTGTTTCAGTTCTATAACCTGATGGCCAACCTCACGGTGCTGGAAAATGTGGAGCTGGCCAGCCAGATCTGCAAAAATCCCCTGGACGCCCGGGAGGTGCTCCGGACAGTGGGCCTGGGGGACCGCATGGGTAATTTCCCCGCCCAGTGCTCCGGCGGCGAGCAGCAGCGGGGGGCCATTGCCCGGGCACTGGCGAAAAATCCGGATGTGCTCCTGTGCGACGAGCCCACCGGGGCGCTGGACTATCAGACGGGCAAGGCGATTCTGGCCCTGCTCTACGACCTGTGCAAGCAGAGCAGGAAAACGGTGGTGGTCGTCACCCACAACGGCGCTCTGG
Organism: uncultured Flavonifractor sp.; assembly: GCA_947384055.1. Classification (GTDB taxonomy): domain Bacteria; phylum Bacillota; class Clostridia; order Oscillospirales; family Oscillospiraceae; genus CANAAV01. Next base: position 32,867 of record CANDFO010000002.1, on the reverse strand, counting down.
CTCCCACGGCAGATGTGCTTATCCGCATGAAAAACGGCAGAATTGAGTCTTTTCAGGAAAATCCGTCCCCTGTGCCCGTGGCGGAGCTGGAGTGGTAGGGGCATGATCTGGAGGAATTTCATCCGGGACCTGCGGCACACCGCCTCCCGGCTTATTTCAGTGATGATTATTACCCTGCTGGCCGTGGCGGTGTACACCGGACTCAGCGGCATTCCCTATAATGTGGACTTAATCTGCAACGGGTATTTTGACGCCCAGAATCTGGCGGATTACTGGATTACGGGGCTGTACCTGGACCGGGAGGACTGCCGCGTCCTGTCGGAGCTGCCCGGGGTCACAGGCGTTCAGCCCCGGGTGGTGGCCGACGCCGAGCAGCGGGGAGACAGCGGTATCACTCTGGAGCTCTACGGCGTCCCGGACGGCTCCTCTGTCAACACCCCTTACCTCTCCGCCGGGACCCTGCCCGGCAGCAGCCGGGAGATTCTGCTCAGCGAGCTTTTCGCCCGGGCCCATGGCATCTCCGTGGGGGACTGGTATGAGCTCACCCTCACAGCCACCGGGGAAAATCTGCGTCTGCTGGTCTGCGGCCTGGTAAAAAATCCCGAATGCCTGTACCACATCAACGCCACCACCCCCTCTCCGGATTACAGCCGCTACGGATTCGGCTACTGCCGGGAGGAGACCCTCAGCCGCCTTATGGGGCCCAACCGTTATAATCAGGTGTGCATCACCACCGTTCCCGGCACGGAGGCCGCCGGACTCCGTGCGGATATCGAGGCGGTTCTGGGGGACAAGGTGGTCAACATACTGGCCCGGAAGGACAACGCCAGGGCCTCTTTTATTACCGAGACAAAGAATAATATCGAGCCGATTCTGGATGTGTTCCCGGTGCTCTTCTTCCTGTGCGCTGTGCTGATGATGGTAAGCACCATGAACCGCCTGGTTGAAAGCGCCCGCATGGAGGTGGGCACGTTCAAGGCGCTGGGGTACTCCGACGGGACGATTCTGCTCTACTACCTGCTCCACGCCCTGCTGGTGGTGGCGGTGGGGTTCCCCCCGGGAGCTTTTTTCGGGCGCTTTATCGCGGGGCTGGTGATGGATACCCTGGCCATCGGGTGCGACCTGCCCGCCTACACGGTGACACATGATTTTTCCTCCTGGTGGGAGGCCCTGGTAATTACCGCCGTCTGCTGTGTGGGAAGCGCCTGGCTGGTGGTCCGGTCTCTGCTGAAGGAAAACCCCGCCCAGTGCATGCGTCCCAAGCCCCCCAAAACCGCTAAAACCGTTCTGCTGGAACGGATTCCTCCCCTCTGGCGGCGGCTGGGCTTCAATCAGAAGTATATTATCCGCAACACCTTCCGCAACAAAGTGCGCATGTTCACCTGTATTGTGGGCATCGCCTTCTGCATGGCCCTGGTGCTGCTGGCCTTTGCCCTGAAGGACTCCATTGACCACTACGCCGGCGCCCTGTCGGAGCGGCAGAACCGGTACAGCATCCTGGCGGACCTGTCCGCCGGCGTGACCCAGGCCCAGTACAGCCGGGCTGCCCGGGAGGGCCCGGGGCGGGAGGCCGAGCTGGAGCAGACCTCCGCCTGCTGGCTGTACTCCAGGGATGCCCTGACCACCGCCGCCGTTACGGTGGCTGAGGACGCCGTCTCCCTCCACCTGTATGACCCCTACGGGCCGGACGTGCAGTACCTGCCGGAGGACGGCATCATTCTGGAACAGGCCCTGGCCGGCCAGCTGGGAGCGGAGGAGGGGGACACCCTGTGGGTGCGCTTCACCGGCGACCCCGGCTTTTACGCGGTGCGGGTGGCCCAGGTAAACCGCTGTGTATCCGGTGTGTATGTGGGGCGGAGCTTCTGGCGGAGCCTGGGGCAGGCCTATGCCCCCACTACCCTCTATCTGGCCGGGGAGGACCCGGCGGCTCTGGCCGCGGAGCTGGAGCAGTACGATTTTGTGGACGGCTGGCAGACCCGGGAAACGGTCATCCGCGCCATCCTGGAGCGGATGCAGAGCATGACCATGGTGGTCTATGTGCTCATACTCTTCGGCGGCGGGCTGGCCTGCATCGTCATCTACAATTTGGGTATTATGAGCTTTTTTGAGCAGGTCCGGGGCCTGGCCACCCTGATGGTGCTGGGCTTTTACGAGGGAGAGATCAAACGCCTTCAGCTCAGTGAAAATATCATCTTCGCTGCGGCGGGCATCTGTCTGGGTATTCCCCTGGGGCTGGCGCTCAACGGGGCCATTATCAACGCCGTCACCACCATGCCTCTGGAGGCGGCCACCAGGCCCTTTTCCCTGGCCCTGTCCGGAGCCATTACCATGGTGTTTGCCCTGGCGGTAAATCTGCTGATCGGGCGCAAAATGCGGGAGATTGATATGCTGGGAGCGCTGAAAAGCGTCGAATAGCGGAAAGCGGGGAATCGGAATGAAGCAATTCGGAACGAAGCGGGGCCGCGCGGCCCTGTGCGCGGCCCTGTCCCTGCTGCTCTTAGGCGGCTGCACCGTCCGGGAGACGTACGAGACGGTGCGGCCTGACCGGGGGGCTGTGGAGTGCCGGGTGGAGGACACCGGCAGGGCGGCTTATCGGGATAATTACGCCATCGTTTCCACAGTCGGCGGCCGGGTGCTGTCCTGTGCCTTCCGGGAGGGGGACGCGGTGGAGGAGGGGCAGCTCCTCTACGTCATCGACTCCGGTGAGCTGGAGGACCAGATCACCCAGGCCCGGCTTGCCCTCCAGAGTGCCGAGACTGCCCTGGCCCAGAGCAGCGCGGCCTGCGAGGACCTGACGGTGCGCTCCAGCGCGGCGGGCACGGTGACGGCGGTCCATGTCCATGTGGGGGATTTCGTGAGTGCCGGCACCCCCATCGCCCAAGTGGTGGACAGCGCCCATCTGACCCTCACCGTCCCCTTCGTTCCGGCGGATGCCGCCGCTCTGGTTCCCGGAAGCGCCGCGGTGATCACCTTCCCCGCTCTGGCGGACAGCGTAAGCGGGACAGTGGTCCGGGTCTATGACACCCCCACGGTCTTTGCCGGAGGGCGGGAAGGGGTCTTTGTGGAGTTCTCTCTGGACAACCCAGGCGCCCTGGCCAGCGGAGGCACCGCCACCGCCTCGGTGGGGGGGCTCACCTGCATGGAGGCCGGGCAGCTGAGCAACGCCACTGAGCAGGCCATCTACGCCGCCCAGTCCGGCCAGGTGCTGACGCTGCCCATACAGGCAGGCACCGCCGTGGCCGAAGGTCAGACGGTAATGACGATTAAAAATGACAGCCTCACCAATGCCGCCGTCAATGCGGCCCTGGCCCGGGACAAGGCGGAGGTGAGCCTGTCCCAGCTGACGGATAAGGTGGGAGATTACAGCATTACTGCCCCCGCGGACGGACTTATCCTGACCCGGACGGTCAAAGCGGGAGATCTGGCCGCCGCCGGGAGCCCCATGGCAGTGCTGGCTCAGCCGGAGGAGCTCTGTGTCCAGGTGGACATTGACGAGCTGTACATCGACCGGGTGTGGAACGGACAGGCCGCGGAGGTATCCTTTACCGCCGAGGACGGGGAGACACAGGTTTACGCCGCCGCAGTCACCCGCATTGACGACACGGGGATCAGCGCCGGAGGCGTCACTGAATATACGGTGGAGCTGACGCTGGAGAGCCGGGAGGGACTGCGTGCGGGGATGAACGTCTCGGTATCCCTCCTGGTGGACAGGCGGGAGGACTGCCTGCGCCTGCCCAGCCGGGCAGTTGTGAACGATACGGTACAGGTACTTAAAAACGGCGCGCCCGTGGAAACCGCCGTCCGCACAGGGCTCTCCGGCGGCGGCTTTGTGGAGATTCTGGAGGGACTCAGCCAGGAGGACGAAGTGGTCCTGCCCTGACTGCGTGAAAAAACCTTGCAGCCCTGACAGGCTGCAAGGTTGAGCCTGTCGAAAAAGGCCGGAGGCCTTTTTCGACAAACGGGATGCGGCCTGCTGCGCGCACCTTTTGGGCACACTTGCAGGCTGAGATGTGCCATTTTCGAGGCGCATGTCCCCGAAAATGACCGATGTTGACTTTATTTTGCCGCCTCCGGGCGGCAAAACTCTGCGAGGCTTTCCCGCGGGGGAAGTTTTTCGATAGTCTGACCTTGCAGCCTGTCAGGGCTGCAAGGTTTTTGCTTTGCGGGACAAAAGATTTTTCTGCCGGTCCGTGTCTGCCGGAAGATGTACGGTTTCCGGGGCCTGTCCTGCAAATGCGTTTGGAAGGAGGCGTGCAGATTCGCGCGGCCGCTCCTCAGAGTTCCCGGACCGCCTCCGCCAGACGGTCATAGGACGAGACGGCGTTGAGCACCTCCAGCAGGGCGTTGGCACTCATATGCTCCGGCAGCTCCAGCTTTTGCAGCAGCCGTCTCCGCCGCTCCGCCGCTCCCGGGCCGCCGGACAGCCCCAGGGCAAAGAGGTCCCCCTTGGTGACGGGGCGGGCGGGCGTAGCGGCGGCCCCGTCGGACAGAAAAGAAGCCCCCGCCCGGCGGAGGGCCTCCTCCAGCACCTGAGGGCGCATCCCCTCCACCCCCAGCTTGCCCTCCTTTCCGGGCGCGCGTTTGCGGCGCTCTTTGCCGGGCAGGTCAGGGATATAGGCGTGCTTTACCTGCTCCGGCGGAAGCGCGCCCTTCAGGTAGTTTCGGATTACAAAGCCCGCCCCGTCGGAGTCGGTGAGGATGATCAGGCCCCGTTCCGCCGCCAGCCGCCGCAGGAGGGCCAGCTGCGCCCGGTCTTTGAAGATGCGGAAGCCGCCGGTGGTGACGATTACCGTATCCACCAGCTGGGACAGGGTATTTTTATCATAGCGGCCTTCTACCGCCAGAGCTTCCCGGATTTTCAGCACCGTCTACGCCCCCCGTCTGACCGCCAGCTCCATAAGCAGGCCGGTGAGCAGCTCTTCACCGGAGGTCCCGGTGGATTTCATGGTCAGGTCGGTCTCTGCGCAGCGGATCACCGCCCGGCGGCACCAGGCCAGGGAGAAGCGCCGGGCCGACTGCATCAGCCGCTCCGCAGGGTAGGCGGAGCGCAGGCCCCACAGCTCCATCAGATAGGCGGCGTTTTTGCCGCGGTCAATGGCCAGCCGCGCGGAATAGAGCTGCCGGAGCTGCCGCCCCAGCACGGACAAGAGCTTAATGGGGGCCTCCTGCATGTGGAACAGGTCCCCCAGCACCCCCGCTGCCCGGTCGAAATTGCCGGCGGCGATGGCGTCGGTCATCTGAAAGACCACCGCGTCCAGCTGGGGGGTGGCCACCGCGTCGATGTCCCGGCGGGTGACGCGGCGGTCCCCGGCATAGGAGCCGATTTTCCCGATTTCGGAGACCAGGGTATTCATCAGGTCCCCACACAGGAAGATCAGGTATTTGGCGTCCTCCGTGCTGATATCGTGGTCCAGCGCCCGGAACCGGCGGGCGATCCAGTCGGTCAGGTCCCCCTGTGCCTGGCGGTTGAAGGCTACGACGCTGCCTTTTTCCTTCAGTACGCCCGCCAGCTTGGTGCGGGCGTCGGCCTTATAGGGGATGAGGTCGTAGACAAAGACCAGACAGACATAGTCGGGCAGGTCGCTGAGAATGGCGGTCAGCGCTTCCTTGTCTCCCTTGAACAGGTCGTAATCGCTGACCACCACCATAGTCCGCCGGCTCATCATGGGCAGGCAGTCCACCAGCTGGGCCAGGACCTTTCCGTCAAAGCTCCGGCCGTCCATGGTGTGCAGGTTGAATTCCTCCATGCCGGCGGGGAGAAGCTTTTTTTTCATCTCCCCCAGGTAGTAGTCCCGCAGATAGGCCTCTTCCCCGTGAAAGACATAGAGAGAGCCCAGGGTGTTCTCCCGGATGTCCTGCTTCAGCTTCTGATAGGCGGCGTCAGTTTTTCCTTTGGGCGGCATGGCACATTCTCCCTCTCAATGGGTTTATGAGGCCGGCTGCGCTGCGGCGATGAAGGTCACGGAGCCCATCCAGTCGGTGCGGTAGAGCTCACACCCGGCGGCGGCCAGCCGCTCCAGGGCCTCCGGCGCGGGGTGTCCGTAGCGGTTATAGCCCACGGAGATTACCGCGTACTCCGGCTGCGCGGCCAGCAGCAGCTCCTGGGAGGAGGCGTATTTGGACCCGTGGTGGCCCGCCACCAACAGCTTAATGTCAGGCAGCTCCCCGTATTTGACTAGGCGGCGCTCAATGGACGAATCCATGTCCCCGGTGAGCAGCACGTCAAATTCCCCGCTGCTGCACAGTACCGACAGTCCCTCCTCATTGGCGCTCCCGGCCCCCAACGGGGCGTAAATCCGCAGACGGGCGTCCCCCAGGGGCAGCTCCAGGTCCCGGTCCACCCACAGAATATCCGCGCCATGGGCCGCGGCCGCGGCCTCAATCTCCAACCGCAGGGGCTCTTCCGGCGTCACATCGGGGAGAATCAGCCGTCTGACCGCCAGCCGCTCCAGCAGCCGGGGAACTCCGCCGGCATGGTCGGCATGGTAGTGGGTCAGAATCAGCATATCCAGCTCTGTGAGGCCCAGGGACTGGAGATAATCCGCAGCCCGGTCGCCGGGATTCTCCCGCCCGGTGCCGCCGCAGTCCACCAAAGCCCCGTGCCCGCCGGCGTAAAAAGCGGCGGAGAGGCCCTGCCCCACGTCCAGCACGGTGACGGTGAGGGCCCCGCCCGTCCGGGCCGCAGTCTGAAAGGCCACCGCCGCGCACAGGCACAGGGCGCAGGCCCCGGCGGGGAGCCACATTCGCTGTCTCGGTCCGCGGCCCAGCAGCCAAAGGGCCAGCGCCGCATATGCCAGCAGCAGCCACAGCCGCAGATACAGAGAACCCGTCCCCACCGCCGCAAAGGGCAGACGGGCCAGCGCCGTGACCACCCACCGGACCCAGCGCGCCAGCAGAGCGGGCAGGACGGCCAGAACACCGGCCGGACCGGGCAGGAGCAGTCCGGCCAGAGCCAGCGCCAGCCCGGACTGAAAGATGAGGGTGAGGGGCCCCAGCACCAGCAAATTGGTCAGGGGGGAGACCAGAGAGACCGTATGAAAGTGATAAGCCGACAGAGGGGTAGTAAATGCCGCTGCCCCGACGGTGGTGGCCACGATGCCCGTCAGCCACCAGGCCGCGGCGCGGGCCGCCCGGCTCCAGGGCGCTGTCCCGCCGGGGACACGCTCCATCCAGCGGCGGTGGAGGGGAGCGGCAAACAGATAAATCCCCGCTACGGCGGCGAACGACAGCTGGAGAGAGACGCTGGCGGCGGCATAGGGGTTCTGAATCAGCAGGAGCATGAGAACTGCCGCCAGCGAGGTGAGGTGGTCCTCCTCCCGGTCGGCCAGAGGAGCCAGGAGCATCATGGCGTGCATAAAGGCCGCCCGCAGCACCGACGGGGTGTTTCCGGCCGCCGCCGCGAAGAAAAAGAGCACACCCACACCCAGGAGCGCCCGCCCCCGGCGTCTGCCGCCGGGCAGAGCGGACAGCATCTGCATCAGAAAGGAGAGGTGCATGCCGGAGACCGCCACCACATGGGCCGCGCCGGTCCGCCGCAGGGCGGAGTAGAGACCGCCGGGCAGGGAAGATTTGTCCCCGGTGAGCAGGGCAACCACCAGCGGCGCGGTATCCTCCGGAAAACAGCGGACCACACTCTCCTGCAGGGCCCGGGACACCCAGGCGGGCCAGTATCGGAACGGGACCCGGTCCGGACGCCGGATTTCCGCCGCGTCCCCATAGGCAATCAGCTGGATGTCCCGGGAATAGTAATAGTCGCTGTCCGCACCGGCGGCGGTGTCCGCCAGACGGAAGCGGGCCGAAACCCACAGCCGGTCCCCCGGCCGCAGCTCCGGCAGGGAGCCGTCCTCCAGGGGGTCCAGGTAGAGCAGGGCGTTGACCGGCAGTCCCTCCTCCGGATACAGCCGGACCGCCGCCTGGCAGCCGTAGGCGGTCTCCCGGGGCCAGCCGGTGACGGCGGCGGTGATGAGCTGCTCCGTCCCGTCCAGGGTCCTGGCGGAGGCATGGAAGATACAGCGGTAGAGCCCGCTCCAGCACAGTCCGGCGGCCAGTCCGAAGACGGCCAGCATCCAGCTCAGGCGCCGCCGGCCCTTCAGCGGCAGGCCCGGCAGAGACAGCAGGGCGCACGCGCCCCCTGCGGGCAGCCAGAAGGCCTCCGGCAGCAAATGGACGGCCAGAAAAACCGCCGCCGCGAAGGGGGCGGCAAAACAGACCAGCTTCCGCATGACTAGCGCCGGGGAAGGGAGGGGTTGTCGGTGCGGCCCAGAAGGTAGTCGGTGCTGGTCTGGTAGAGGTCGGCCAGCTGGAGGACCGCCCAGACCGGGATTTCCCGGTCGCCCCGCTCATAACGGCGGTAGACGTCTGTGTTCATATGCAGATAATCCGCCACCACCTTCTGTGTGCGGTCACTGTCAACGCGCATATCGGCAATCCGGCGAAAATACATAATATCACCCGAAACAGCCTGCCGCCGGAGCGGGCAGGGGAACCGGAGCGCGGAAAGGATTCCCTCCTGCGGGCTCCGGCCGTTTTCCCGGCCCTGCGGCATCCGCACGGGCGGATGGCCGCCCGTGCGATAGGCAGGAATCTGGTTTTTCGCTCAGTCAAGGCGCGGGGGTCACAGGCGGCACAGCTCCACGGCGGTCCGGGCCGCTAACCGGGCATTGTGGAACACCAGCTGGATATTGGACTCCAGGCTGTCGCCCCCGGTGAGGTCCTTCACCCGGGCCAGCAGGAAGGGGGTGACGGCTTTTCCGTGGATACCCTGGGCCCCGGCCTCGGCCACGGCCTGGTCGATGGCCTTGTTGATCACCTGGTGGTCCATAGCGTATTCCTCGGGGATGGGATTTGCCACCAGCATTCCGCCCCGCAGCCCCAGCTCCCGGGCGGTGTGGAAGGCGGCGGCCAGCTCTGCCGGCGTATCCATGCGGTAGTCCACCTGGAAGCCGCTCTTCCGGGTGTAGAACGCGGGCAGCTCCTCGGTGCCGTAGCCGACCACCGGTACGCCGCGGGTCTCCAGGTACTCCAGCGTCAGCCCCAGGTCCAGAATGGATTTGGCCCCGGCGCACACCACCATCACGGGGGTGGTGCCCAGCTCCTCCAGGTCGGCGGAGATGTCCATGGAGGTCTCCGCTCCCCGGTGGACGCCGCCAATGCCTCCGGTGGCAAAAATCTGGATGCCCGCCATATGGGCGATGATCATGGTGGTAGTGACGGTGGTGGCGCCGTCGCCGCCCCGGGATACCAGCACCGCCAGATCCCGGCGGCTGGCCTTGGCCACCGCCTGGCCCTTCCTGCCCAGATATTCAATCTCTTCCGGACTCAGCCCCGCCTTGAGACGCCCGCCCAGAATGGCGATGGTGGCGGGCGTCGCTCCGCAGTCCCGGATAATCTCCTCCACCTTCAGGGCGGTCTCCACATTCTGGGGGTAGGGCATGCCGTGGGAGATGATGGTGGACTCCAGGGCCACCACGGGCCTGTGGTTTTGGACGGCCTCGGCCACCTCCGGCGCGACGTCCAGATACTTGTTCAGCTTCAATGTCATTCCCTCCATTGTTTCAATCGGTTGACGGCGTGCGTGAAGATTTCATCAGCGGTTCCCCGCGTCTGTTCATATCCGCCGGGGGGACAGGCCCGCCCTGGCCGTCAAATGGCGGACGCTCATGGAGGGGCTGATGGTCTCCCCGCTCTCCATGGCAATGGACCCGGCGGCCATGGCAGCCCGGGCGGTGTCCTCCAGATCCAGCCCCTCCAGATAGGCCCAGGCGATGGCCGCCATACCCGCGTCCCCGCACCCGGTGGTGTTGACCATGGTCCCCGGACAGCAGGGCACGTGACAGCTGCCGCTGTGGTCGGCGGCAAAGACGCCGTCCCCGCCCAGACTGATAAACACCCGCCGCAGGCCGGTGTCCAGAAGGACGTCCGCCGCATGGCGGAGGGTCTCCGGACCGGTGATGGGCACGCCGGAGAGGAGCTCCGCCTCCAGACGGTTGGGCTTGAGGGTGTGAAGCATGCCCAGAACCGGACGGAGCTTTTCGGCCTTGGCCGTGGAGACGGGGTCGGCGAAAATGGGCAAAGAGAGGTTTTCCGCCAGCCAGCGGATGGACTGCGATGGAATATTGGTGTCTGTCACCACCAGCTGGGCGTTTTGCAGAAGCTTGTCCCGGCTGGACAGGAACGCCGGCGTCACATGCCGGTAGATCTCCATGTCGCTGACCGCCAGGGCCATATCCCCCGTCCGGTCGGCGATGAACAGGTACGTGGACGTGGCCCCGCCGGGGACGGTCAGGCACTGGCTGATGTCAATGCCCAGCTCTCCGCAGCTGGCGGCGATGCGCTGGGCGTTGAGGTCGTCCCCGAAGGCGGTGAGCAGGCGTACATCCACATCCAGCAGGGCCAGGTTGTGGGCGATGTTCCGGCCCACACCCCCCAGACTCATGCGTACCTGTCCGGGATTGGAGTCGGCGGCCACCAGCTCCCCGGCGGGCCGCCCGCCGATGTCCAGATTGACGCCGCCCACCACCACCGCGTAGGGGGCGGTGCGGATGATATAGCCCTTTCCGGCAATGTGGCCCTGCCGCATGAGGCTGGAAATGCAGGCGGCGACGGAGGAGCGGGTGATGCCCGCCCTGTCTGCCAGCTCCCGCTGGGAGATCATGGGATTCTCCTCAATCCAGTTGAGAATTTGCCGTTCCCGCTGGTTCATGGCCCTCCCTCCAATCAAGGCCGGCGCATTCGGCGCAGGGCGCACAGGCCCCGGCCATCTGCTGATATTTTACCTGATGTGCCCCAGCCGTGTCAAGGCGCGGTTCCGGCGGGCAGGGGATTTTTCACCCGGCCGGAGGACCGGTGCCCCCCGGAAAAAACCGGGCCCGGCGGCAGGGCGGGCCGGCGGGTTCCATCCGCCCCACCACATGTCCGGCTGACGGCACAGAATAGTGAATATTCATAAAAATCGAATATTATTCATATCTTGTGAAAATGCACCGGCAGATTCGGAGATGATTCGTATATTTATGCGAATTGCACTCTTGCATTTCCGTGCGAGGCGTGATACACTGTCTGCAACATCAAAAACGGAGGTTGTTACCATGTCTGAGGTCAAAAAAGTCGTGCTCGCCTATTCCGGCGGTCTGGATACATCCATCATCATTCCCTGGCTGAAGGAGAACTACAACAATCCGGAGATCATCGCCGTCTCCGGCGACGTGGGGCAGAATGACGAGCTGGAGGGGCTGGAGGAAAAGGCCCTTAAAACCGGCGCGTCCAAGCTGTACATTGAGGACCTGGTGGACGAGATGGTGGACGAGGTAATCATTCCCTCCATGCAGATGGGCGCCAAATACGAGGACTATCTGCTGGGCACCGCGTTTGCGCGGCCCATCATCGCCCGGCGGCTGGTGGAAATCGCCAGAAAAGAAGGGGCCGACGCCATCTGCCACGGCTGCACCGGAAAGGGCAACGACCAGGTGCGCTTTGAGCTGGCCATCAAGCGCTTTGCCCCGGATATGAAGATTATCGCCCCCTGGCGGGAGTGGGACATCAAGGGCCGGGACGAGGAGATCGACTATGCCGAGGCCCACAACGTCCCCCTGAAGATTTCCCGGGAAACCAACTACTCCAAGGATAAGAATCTCTGGCATCTGTCCCACGAGGGGCTGGACCTGGAGGACCCCGCCAGCGAGCCCCAGTATGACAAGCCGGGCTTCCTGGAAATGGGCGTCTCCCCGGCCATGGCCCCCGACAAGGCGGTGTGTGTGACCCTGGATTTTGAGAAGGGCGTCCCCGTGGCGGTGGACGGCGAGAAGATGAAGGCCAGCGACATTATCCGCAAACTCAACCGGCTGGGCGGGGAAAACGGCATCGGCCTGCTGGATATTGTCGAAAACCGGCTGGTGGGCATGAAGGACCGGGGCGTGTACGAAACTCCCGGCGGAACCATCCTGTACCGGGCCCATGAGGTGCTGGAGATGCTCACCGTGGACAAGGACACCGCCCATATGAAGAGCAAGCTGGCGGTGGACTTTGCCGACCTGGTCTACAACGGCAAATGGTTCACCCCCCTGCGGGAGGCCCTGTCCGCCTTTGCCGCGCAGACCCAGAAGCACGTCACCGGAACGGTGACGCTCAAGCTCTACAAGGGTAATATCATCACCTCCGGCGTCACCTCTCCGGAGAGCCTCTATTCCGAGTCCCTTGTGACCTTTGAGGAGAGCGACTACAACCAGAACGACGCCACCGGCTTTATCAACCTCTGGGGGCTTCCCGATACGGTGCAGGCCCTGCGGGAGCAAGGAAAACTGTAAGCAACGGCAGGAGACAGCGGGGCAGACGGGAACCGGCAGTCTGCCGCCCTGTCTCCCGCCTTCTGTCTGAAAAGGAGAAACAGCCATGAAGCTCTGGGCAGGACGGTTTCAAAAGGAAACCGATACCTTGGTAAACGATTTTAACTCGTCGATTTCCTTCGATGCACGGATGTATCAGGAGGATATTGCCGGGTCTATGGCCCATGCCGCCATGCTGGGGAGGCAGGGGATTATTGAGGAGCACGAGGCCGAGAAAATTATTGACGGCCTCAAAGCGATTCTGGCGGATATTGAGGCGGACCAGGTGGAGTTTTCCCTGGAGAATGAAGACATCCACATGAACGTCGAGACCCTGCTCACCCAGCGCATCGGGGAGACGGGAAAGCGCCTGCACACCGCCCGCAGCCGGAACGACCAGGTGGCGGTGGATTTCCGGCTGTTTGTAAAAAAAGAGATTCCGGTTATCATCCGCATGGTGCTGGATTTGGAGAAGGTGCTGATTCAGAAGGCCCGGGCCAACCTGGAGACCGTAATGCCCGGCTATACCCACCTCCAGCGGGCCCAGCCCACCACCTTCGGGCACTATATGATGGCCTACGCTCATATGCTCAAGCGGGACGTGACCAGGCTGGAGGACTGCCTGGAGCGTATGGACGAATGTCCTCTGGGTGCGGGGGCTCTGGCCACCTCCACCTATCCGGTGGACCGCTTCCAGACCGCCGCCGCCCTGGGCTTTGCCCGGCCCACCGGCAACTCCATGGACTCGGTGTCCGACCGGGATTTTGCCATTGAGTTCCTGTCGGCCTGCTCCATCCTCATGATGCACCTGTCCCGGTTTTCCGAGGAGATTATTCTGTGGTGCTCCTGGGAGTTCAAGTATGTGGAGCTGGACGATGCCTACTCCACCGGCTCCTCCATCATGCCCCAAAAGAAGAACCCCGACGTGGCCGAGCTGGTCCGGGGCAAGACCGGCCGGGTGTACGGCAGCCTGATGACCCTGCTGACGGTAATGAAGGCCCTCCCCCTGGCCTATAATAAGGACATGCAGGAGGACAAGGAGTGTGTGTTTGACGCCATCGACACGGTGGAGATGTGCCTGCCGGTCTTTTCCGCCATGCTGGACACCCTGACGGTCCAGGCCAGAAACATGCGCAGCGCCGCCGCCGGTGGTTTCATCAACGCCACCGACTGCGCCGACTATCTGGTCAAGAAGGGGATGCCCTTCCGGGAGGCCTATATGATTGTGGGCCGGCTGGTGAATATGTGCATCAAGGCCGGAGAGACCCTGGATACCCTGCCCCTGAAGGATTTCCGCTCGGTGTCCAACGCCTTTGACGCCGACGTGTACGAGGCCCTGGAGCTGAAAACCTGCGTCAACGGCCGCAAGGTGTACGGCGGCCCGGCCAAAGAAGCCGTAGAAGAGCAGATTGCCGCAATCGAAGCCTTCCTCGCCCAACGGCAGGCAGAGGAGGCATAATACAGGAAAGGAGCAGTCTGGAGTGGGGCTGTTTGACCGTTTTAAGAGAGAAAAAGAGAAGCCAGGAGCCCAGGGCGTTCCCGGCGGAAGGGGAACGGAGGAGCCGCTGCTGGAAATTGCGCGGATCATATCCGCCGGAGACGGGACCGTTTTGGAGACCGTGAAGGGCTGCATGGACGACCCGGCGGGGTACTTTGAGGCTCATCGGGAGACCTATGCGGAGCGGAGCGTGGACGACCCCGGCGACCCGGCGCTGGTTCAGTGGCTGGCTCTGGTGGATATTCTGGAGGAGCACGGCTATGTCTGCGAGCGGGACTGGAAAGACGAAAAGCCGGATTTTCTGTATTTTCTGCGGGGACTGCGGGGCATAGAGCGGCTGAATCTGGAGGTTGACGGGGACTGGCTGGAGGAGGACGGAGACGTCCAGGCATGGTGCGACGCAGTCACGGAGAAGTGGGAGCCCCGCCAATGCCGGGTGGCGGCAATCGGGATAGACAGCGACAGCTATGTGCTCTTTCCCTGTACAGAAGGCGAGCGGGAGCGCCTGGGTGCGCTGGCCGACCGGCTGGGGCAGACCATCGACTAATGCGGAAAGACGTGAGGAAGCATGAGCAAGCCTAAGATTTACATTGACGGCCAAGAGGGGACCACCGGCCTGCAAATTTATGAGCGCCTGGAGGCCCGGGGGGATATCGAGCTTCTGCGTATTGACCCGGAACGGCGGAAGGACGCGCAGGAGCGGAAAAAGCTCCTGAACGCCGCGGATCTGGCGTTTCTCTGTCTGCCCGACGCGGCGGCGGCAGAGGCGGTGTCCCTTATAGATAACAGCCGTACCCGGGTGATCGATGCCTCCACCGCACACCGCACGGCAGACGGGTGGGTGTACGGCTTCCCGGAGCTCACCGGCCAGCGGGAGAAGATTTCCTCGGCCCGGTTTGTGGCCAACCCCGGCTGTCACGCCACAGGTTTTATCTCCATTGTCCGCCCCCTGGTGGAGCTGGGGCTGCTGCCTGCGGACACGGCGCTGAGCTGCTTCTCCCTCACCGGCTATTCCGGCGGGGGCAGGAAGATGATCGCCCGGTATGAGGGGGAAAGCCGGCCCCCGGCCCTGTCCAGCCCGGCCCTGTACGGTCTGATGCAGGACCACAAGCATCTGCCGGAAATGCAGGCGTACAGCGGACTGTCCGTGCCGCCGGTGTTCGTCCCCATTGTGGACGACTACTACAAGGGTATGGCCGCCACGGTCCCCCTGCATATGAGCTGGCTGCGGGGCGTGTCTGCGCTCCATGAGGTCTGGCAGAAGCTGTCTGATTATTATGCCAAAGCGGGGGATGTGGTCCGGGTGGAACAGGACCCGGCCGATCCGGAGAGCGGCGTGGATTCCAGCTTCAAGATTTACGCCAATATGCTGGGGGGGAAAGACAGCCTTTCCCTGCTGGTAAACGGGAATGACGAGCGGATTACCGTCACCGCCCTGTTTGACAATCTGGGCAAGGGGGCCAGCGGCGCGGCGGTGCAGAATATGAATATCATGCTGGGCTTTGGGGAGACCTGCGGCCTGGCGCTGTAAAAGGAGTTGCGGAACATGAAACAAGTACCCGGCGGCATAGCCGCGCCCAAGGGCTTCAAGGCCTCCGGCGTCCACTGCGGCGTCAAGCGGAGCAAGGGGGACGGCGGTCAGCCCGCCGTCAAAAACATGCCGGAGCACCTGAGCGATAAAAAGGACCTGGCCCTCATCGTCTCAGAGGAGCCCTGCACGGCCTGCGCGGTGTACACCATGAACCGGGTGAAGGCCGCCCCCCTGTATGTGACCATGGACCATCTGGAGAACGGAGAAGCCCAGGGCATTGTGGCCAACTCCGGCAACGCCAACGCCTGCGCTCCTCTGAGCCACGAGCACGCCGAGGAGATGTGCGTGCTTGCGGCGGCGGCCACCGGACTGAAGGCGGCGGATTTTGTGGTGGCCTCCACCGGGGTCATCGGCCAGGAGCTGAACATCGGCGCCATTGAGCGGGGCCTGCCCGCGGCGGCGGCGGCGCTGTCCCGGGAGGGCTCCGGCGACGCGGCCAATGCCATTATGACCACCGACACGGTGAAAAAGGAGCTCTCCGTCACCTGCTCCGTCGGCGGAAAGACGGTGACAATCGGGGCCATCGCCAAGGGCTCCGGCATGATTCACCCCAACATGGGCACCATGCTCTGCTTTGTGACCACCGACTGCGCCATCACCCATGAGATGCTGGACCAGGCCCTCCATGAGATTGTCCCCCGGACCTTCAACCGGGTGACAGTAGACGGGGACACCTCCACCAACGACATGTGCGTGGTGCTGGCCAACGGCATGGCGGAAAACGAGCTGATCGAATGGAAGGACGACGGATACACCGTCTTTTACAAGACCCTTCACCACGTCTTTGAGCAGCTGGCCCGGAACATCGCCGCCGACGGCGAGGGAGCCGGAAAGCTCATCACCTGCACCGTCCGCAACGCCCGCAGCGAGGAGAGCGCCGAGCGGCTGGGCAAGGCGGTGGTGGGCTCCTCCCTGGTGAAGGCGGCCATGTTCGGCTCCGACGCCAACTGGGGGCGGGTATTGTGCGCCATGGGGTATTCCAAGGCCCCCTTCCGGCCGGAATTTGTGGACATCCGCTTCCGCTCCGCCGTGGGGGAGGTGGAGGTCTGCCGCCAGGGGGCGGGGCTGAACTTTGACGAGGACGCTGCCCGGAGCATCCTGGAGCAGGACGAGGTTATCATTGACGTAAACCTCAACGAGGGAGAGCACGAGGCCTCCTGCTGGGGCTGTGACCTGACCTATGACTATGTGAAGATCAACGGCGACTACCGCACGTAACCTCAGCGTGCGGAAAAAGCGGCGAAGGGGCGTGTTCATATGACGGACCAACACGTGGGGCGGGCCCAGGTCCTGGCAGAGGCCCTGCCCTATATTCAGAAATTCAACGGCAAGACGGTGGTGGTCAAATACGGCGGCAACGCCATGGTCTCCGAGGAGCTCCGCCAGGCGGTGATCTCCGACATTATTCTGCTGCATCTGGTGGGTATACATGTGGTGGTGGTCCACGGCGGCGGGCCGGAGATTACGGCCATGCTGAAAAAGACCGGCAAGGAGTCCCGCTTTGTGGACGGTCTGCGGTACACCGACCGGGAGACCATGGATATTGTGCAGCAGGTGCTCTGCGGCAAGGTCAACAAGGACCTGGTGTCCACCCTCAACCGCATGGGCGGACGGGCCGTGGGGCTGTGCGGCATGGACGCCGGGCTTTTCCAGGCCAGGGCGCTGAACGAGAAATACGGTCTGGTGGGGGAGATCACCCAGGCCGACCCCCGGGTGGTGGTGGACGCCCTGGAGAAGGGCTACATCCCGGTGGTGTCCACCGTGGCTCAGGGGGTGGACGTCGATACCGCCTATAATATCAACGCAGACACCGCCGCCTCCAAGCTGGCGGTGGCGCTCCAGGCGGAAAAGCTGATTCTTCTGACAGACGTACGGGGCCTGCTGCGGGACCCGGGGGACGAGGGCACCCTTCTGCCGGTGGTGGAGCTGAGTCAGGTGCCCGGTCTCGTCAAGGACGGGGTGATCCAGGGGGGGATGATCCCCAAGGTGGACTGCTGTGTGGAGGCGGTGCGCTCCGGGGTGAAAAACACCGTCATTCTGGACGGGCGCATCCCCCACTCTATTTTAATTGAGCTCCTGTCCGATGAGGGCATCGGCACAATGCTCATGTAATTGAGGACGAAAGGAGACGGGGCCCATGACCCATGAAGAGCTGAAGGCGCTGGACGGCGCCTATGCCATGCAGACCTACGGCCGGTTTGACGTGGATATCGACCACGGCAGGGGCGCCACCCTGTACAGCCTGGAGGGGAAGGAGTACATCGACTTTACCTCCGGCATCGGGGTGTGCTCTGTCGGCTATGGAAATCCCCGGTGGGTGGAGGCGGTCTCCACCCAGGCGGCAAAGCTGGCCCATGTGTCCAACCTGTTTTACACCCGGCCCTACGCGGAGCTGGCCCGGACGCTGTGCGTCCGCTCCGGCATGGCGGCGGCCTTCTTTGCCAACTCCGGGGCGGAGGGCAACGAGGGGCTGATCAAGCTGGCCAGGAAGTACAGCTTCGACCGGTACGGCAAAGGGAGAGGGACCATCCTGACCCTCAAAAACTCCTTCCATGGCCGGACCATTTCCACCCTGACCGCCACGGGGCAGGATGTGTTCCACAACTACTTCTTTCCCTTCGACGAGGGCTTCCGATATGCCCGGGCGGGGGATTTAAATGACCTCCAGGCGGCGGCAGGACACGATGTCTGCGCCGTGCTGGTGGAGCTGGTCCAGGGGGAGGGCGGCGTGCTGCCCCTGGACCGGGACTACGTCCAGGCCGTGGCCGAGCTGTGCCGTCAGCGGGACTGGCTGCTGCTGGTGGACGAGGTGCAGACCGGCATTGGCCGCACCGGAACGCTGTTTGCGTTCCAGCAGTACGGCATCCAGCCCGACGGCGTATCCTTTGCGAAGGGAATTGCCGGAGGACTTCCCATGGGCGGGATGCTGGCCGGCGAGCGCTGCCGGGAGGTGCTGGGCCCCGGCACCCACGCCTCCACTTTTGGCGGAAATCCCATCTGTGCCGCCGCAGCCCAGACAGTTCTGGATATCCTGGACGAGGAGCTGCTGGCCTGTGTAACAGAGAAGGCCGCCTATATCCGGGAACGGATTGAGCACATGGGTCTGGACTGCCTGGGAGCTACCCGGGGCCTGGGCCTGATGATCGGCGTAGAGGTCAGGGGCGCCTGCAGCAATCGGGAGCTGGCCGCCCGGCTGATCGGAAATGGCCTGCTGGTGCTGACGGCGGGGGAGGCCCTGCGCCTGCTCCCCCCGCTGACCATCAGCCGGGAGGAGATCGAAAAAGGACTGGCGATTATGGAGCGGACGCTCTAGGTTCTCAGAGGGACCATATTCTGATGGAAAACAGGGGGAATTACCATGCAGAAAGACTTGCTGAAGCTGCTGGACCTGACCCGGGAGGACATCACAAAAATCCTCAATGTGGCGGACCAGATGAAATATAATCAGAAGCACGGACTTGCCCACAGCCATCTGGAGGGCAAGACTCTGGCGATGATTTTTGAGAAAAACTCCACCCGTACGCGGGTTTCCTTTGAGACCGGCATGTTTCAGCTGGGCGGCCATGCCCTGTTCCTCTCCGGCAGAGAGAGTCAGATCGGCCGCGGAGAACCCATTGAGGATACGGCGCGGGTGCTCTCCCGGTACTGTGACGGCATCATGATCCGCACCTATGGGCAGCAGGAGGTGGAGACGCTGGCGCAATACGCCACCATCCCCGTTATCAATGGCCTTACGGATTTTGCCCACCCCTGCCAGGTGCTGGCCGACCTGATGACGGTTCGAGAGCACATGACCCGCCTGGAGGGGCTGAAGCTGTGTTTTATCGGGGACGGCAACAATATGGCCAATTCGCTGATTGTGGGCGGCCTGAAGTGCGGCATGGATGTATCGGCCGCCTGTCCGGAGGGCTACGACCCGGACCGGCGGGTGCTGGACTTTGCCGAGAGCGTCACGGACGCCAGATTCCATCTGTGCCGGGACCCCAGGGAGGCCGCGGCGGACGCCGACGTGGTGATTACCGACGTCTGGGCCTCTATGGGGCAGGAGGAAGAGGCCCAGAAGCGCCGGATTGCCTTTGCGGGCTATCAGGTTAACGAGTCTCTCATGAAGCTGGCCCACCCGGGCGCTATGGTGCAGCACTGCCTGCCCGCTCACCGGGGAGAAGAGATTACGGCAGAGGTCTTTGAGGCCCACGCCGAAGAAATCTTTGACGAGGCGGAAAACCGTCTCCACGCGCAGAAGGCGGTCATGTGCCTGCTGATGGGCGAGGAGTTCCGGTGACATCTGTTGCTCCTCCACGGTGCAAATACCATGGGTTTTATTGCATGAGAATATCAGAATCCGTATTTAAAAGGACCGGAGCAGCCGGTGTATGCCAGCTGCTCCGATCAGCCTGTCAAAGACTTCCCCCACGGGAAGGCCTCGCAGAGTTTTGCCGCCCGAGGGCGGCAAAATCCGCATATTCGGTCTATGTGAACAGCCCCTGAACGGGACAGCAAAAAGGAGAGTCTTATGGAAACCATTCTGCAAATTCTGGCCCGGGAGCTGGGGCAGAGCGAGACGCACGTGGCCAATGTGGTTACGTTGATTGACCAGGGGAACACCATCCCTTTTATCGCCCGCTACCGCAAGGAGCTCCACGGCGCCATGGACGACACCGCTCTGCGTACTCTGGCCGACCGCCTGCAATACCTGCGGAATTTGGAACAGCGGCGGCAGGAGGTCTGCGCCGCTGTTGAGGGTCAGGGGAAGCTCACCGAGGCTCTTTCTGCCGCCATTGCCTCCGCCTCCACTCTGGCGGAGGTGGAGGACCTGTACCGGCCCTATAAGCAGAAGCGGCGCACGCGGGCCTCCATCGCCCGGGAGAAGGGGCTGGAACCCCTGTCCGCGCTGGCCTTGGCTTTGGGTGGTCCGGCGGTGGACATGGCGCAGGCCGCCCGGGATTTTGTGGACCCGGAGAAGGGGGTGGAAACGGTGGAGGCCGCCCTTCAGGGGGCCGGCGACATCATCGCGGAGCTGATCTCTGACGACGCCGGTGTGCGCAGAGAGCTGAGGTCCCTCTACCTGCGCCGGGCCGCCCTGGTGTCCAGGGCGGCGGACAAGGAGCCGCAGGACTCGGTCTACCGGCTGTACTACGAGTTCAGAACCCCGGTGAGCCGGGCTCTGGACCATCAGGTGCTGGCTATCAACCGGGGCGAGCGGGAAGGAGTTCTAAAGGTGTCTGTGGAGCTGGACCCGGAAATTGCCTGCGTTGCGGTCCGCCGGATGACCGTGCCCGGCCGGGCGGCTATGGACTTTGTGCGGGCGGCGGCGGACGACGCCTATCACCGGCTGCTTCAGCCCTCCATGGAGCGGGAAATCCGCGCATGGCTTACCGACCAGGCCAACGAGGGGGCGATCCGCAATTTCGGCCTGAATCTGAAGCCCCTGCTGATGCAGCCCCCGGTAAAGGGCAAAGTGACCATGGGGCTGGATCCCGGCTACCGCAACGGCTGCA
The DNA here is from genome assembly GCA_947384055.1 of uncultured Flavonifractor sp. Classification (GTDB taxonomy): domain Bacteria; phylum Bacillota; class Clostridia; order Oscillospirales; family Oscillospiraceae; genus CANAAV01. Next base: position 11,960 of record CANDFO010000002.1, on the reverse strand, counting down.
AGGTGGCGGTGGTAGACGGCACCGGTAAGGTCCTGGACACGGCGGTGGTGTATCCCACCTTTTCCAAGGCCAGACAGCAGGAGGCCATTGCCGTCCTCTCCGGGCTCATCAGACGCCACGGGGTGGAGCACATTGCCATCGGCAACGGCACCGCCAGCCGGGAGACCGAACAGATGACGGTGGAACTGATCAAGGCGGTAGGCGGCGGCGTCAGCTACATGATCGTCAACGAGGCGGGGGCCAGCGTATACTCCGCCTCCAAGCTGGCGGCGGAGGAGTTTCCCGATTACGATGTCAATTTGCGCTCGGCGGTGTCCATTGCGCGGCGGCTCCAGGACCCGCTGGCGGAGCTGGTAAAAATCGACCCCAAGAGCATCGGTGTGGGCCAGTACCAGCACGACATGCCCCAGGCCCGGCTGGATGAGGCCCTGTCCGGCGTGGTGGAGGACTGCGTCAACGCGGTGGGGGTGGACCTGAACACCGCCTCAGCCCCGCTGCTGGGGCGGGTAGCCGGGCTTACCGCCGCCACTGCCAGGAATATCGTCAAGTACCGGGAGGAGAACGGGGCTTTTACCAGCCGGAAACAGGTGCTCAAGGTGCCTAAGGTGGGGCCGAAAGCCTTTGAGCAGTGCGCGGGTTTCCTGCGGGTGCCTGAGAGCGCCTCCATCCTGGACAACACCGGGGTTCACCCGGAGAGCTATTCCGCCGCCGAGCGGCTGCTGGACCAGTGCGGATATCAGCTCTCTGACGTGAAGGCCGGGACCATCGGGGCGCTGCGCGGCCGGATAGAGGAGCTGGGAGAAGCGGAACTGGCCGCCCGCTGCGGCGTGGGTGTGCCAACCCTGCGTGACATTGCCGGGGAGCTGCTGAAACCCGGGCGGGACCCCCGGGACGAGCTGCCCCGCCCCATTCTCCGCACCGATGTGATGGAGATGAAGGATCTGAAACCCGGTATGGAGCTCACCGGCACGGTGCGCAACGTCATTGATTTCGGCGTGTTCGTGGATATCGGCGTGCACCAGGACGGACTGGTCCACATCAGCCGGCTTTCCGGCCGCCGGGTGCGCCATCCGTCGGAGCTCCTCAGCGTGGGAGATATTGTGACGGTCTGGGTGCTGGAGGTGGACGGGGCGAAAAAGCGCATTTCCCTGACCATGCAGTCCCCTGACGCTCCCGCCTGAGGGCCTGTTTCACAGCTCCCCACACACATGTTGGCGGCGGATGTTCCGCTTTGGCCGCGTTGTCATCAGATAACCTGAAAACAGCACAACTGTATTTGACCATATAAACCGGGCGGGCGCCTTGACAGTCAGGCGCCCGCCCGGTTCTTTTGCCCTCCGCCCCGTATTTGACCTTTTTTGAGCGGGGGGCTGTCTTATAATGGGTGACACCCCGGGACCGGACAGGGAGGGACCGCCGTGACTGTCATTTACATCGATTCGCTCTTTCTGCTGAATTTCGTGGTGGATTACCTGCTCCTGCTGTGCGCCGGACGGCTGGCGGGGGAGGTCCTCCGCCGGGGACGGCTGGCGCTGGGGGCGGCGTTGGGGGCGGCCTACGCCGCCGCCGTATTTTTTCCCGGCATGGGCTTCCTCCTGCATCCGCTGTGCAAGCTGGGGGCGGCAGTGCTGGCCCTGCTCGTCAGTTACGGCGGAAGCCGGAGGCTGCTGCGGGTAAGCCTGGTTTTTTTCGCGGTGGCCGCCGCCTTTGGCGGGGGGATTTTCGCGCTGGAACTGCTGGGCGGCCGGGGACTCACCCTAAAAAACGGCATTTTTTACTCCGCTATGGATTTAAAGCTGATTCTCCTGTCCGCCGCGGGGTGTTATGCGCTCCTCACCCTGGTGCTCCAGCGCACCGCGAGACACAGCGCGGTGCGTCGGGAGCTGACTGCCGCCCTGCTGACCTTGGAGGGACGCCGGGTGGCGCTCACCGCGCTGGTGGATACGGGAAACACGCTTACGGACCCGGCCAACGGACGGCCCGTGATGGTGGCCGAGGGGGAGCGCCTGGCCCCGCTGTTCCCGCCGGGGCAGGCCCCGGATGCTCAGGCGCTCCGGGACCCGGTAAAGGCCATGGAGCGGCTGAGCGCTCAGGGATGGCAGGGACGCTGCCGCCTGCTGCCCTATCAGTCCGTAGGGGTGGAGTGCGGGCTTTTGCTGGCCCTGCGTCTGGACGGGGCCAAAATCGGAACGGAGGATTACGGAAAGCTGCTGGTAGCGCTCTCCCCCACCCGTCTGTCCGACGGCGGGGGATACAGCGCCCTGATTGGTACATAGATGGGGAGGTAACGGGAAATGACAGGACGGATGCTGCGCTGGTACGGGAAATTACAGAACATACTGGCCCGGCTGGGCCTAAAGCTGCCGGGAAAAATCATGTACATCGGGGGGAGCGACACCCTCCCCCCGCCCCTGACCCGGGACGAGGAGGCCGGGCTGATCGAGCGGCTGGAACAGGGAGACGAGGCGGTCAAATCCCAGCTCATCGAGCGAAATCTGCGCCTGGTGGTATACATCGCCCGCCGGTTTGAAAATACCGGCGTCGGTATTGAGGACCTGATCTCCATCGGCACCATCGGCCTGATCAAAGCGGTGAACACCTATAAGCCCGCCAAAAATATCAAGCTGGCCACCTATGCCTCCCGGTGCATTGAAAACGAAATCCTGATGTACCTGCGCAAAACCGCCAATCTGAAAAGTGAGGTCTCCTTTGACGAGCCGCTAAACACCGACTGGGACGGCAATGAGCTGCTGCTGTCGGACATTATGGGCACGGAGAACGATGTGGTCATGAAGCCCATTGAGGACGATGTGGACCGACAGCTTCTGTTTGAGGCTCTGGAAAAGCTGAGCGACCGGGAACGGCAGATTATCACCATGCGCTTTGGACTGGACGGACGCCCGGAGCGCACACAAAAAGAGGTCGCCGATTTCCTGGGCATCTCGCAATCGTATATTTCACGGCTGGAAAAACGCATTATCTCCCGCCTGAAGCGGGAGATAATGCGTATGCTGTGACGGAGGCGGACAGGGACTGCCGCAGTGGTTCAGGCGGGCAATTCTCCGCGGATAACGGAAAGGCTCAGAGCTCCGGCGGAGGCATGCGCCGCAGAATTGTGACCATGCCCCGTTCGCAAGTGGCCTCCAGGGTCAAAATGTCGTTCAGGGGCCAGGTCAGGTAGTTGCGCCGCTCTTTCCGCAGCGCCTGGGCATCCTGATTAAAGGCCTCCAAAAAGGCCTCCAGTCCTCCCGTCCAGAGGGTCCCGTCCTCGTTATAGCACACCACGTCCCGGCTGATGATCAGCTCGGTTTCCGTGGAGGAGTCCGTTACCTGCCCGGTCTCCGGGTCCAGCTCGTACAGCGTGGTGGTGATTCCGGCGATGGGGTGTTCCGGCGTGTTCCAGGTGATGTTCCCCCACTCCACGCGGCGGCCGGGGTAATAGACGCCGTCTCTTCTGGTGTACCGGCTCAAAAAGGAGCTGTACTCGGGGTCGTCCGACCCGAAGCTCACCTCTTCCAGGCACATGTCCCGGATTGCAACCACCCGGTCGCCCGCCAGCGTTAATTCACAGGACAATGGCTTGCCCAGCCGGGAGATCTTCTCTTCCAGCTCCTCCAGGCCGGCGTCTGTCCAGACCTCGCGCTCCGTATCCCACAGCCGGACCAGTACGCCGGGGGCCAGCGTGTATCCCCTGAGCCCCAGCTGCCGCAGCTCGTTATCTCTTGAGGTGCTGAGGGTCCCTGTCTCCGGGTCCACATGCTCCAGCACCGCCGCGCTGAAGGACCGGTAGCAGGTGGAGAGTCCGGACCACCGCTGTTCAGGGGGGCCGTCCACCCAGGAGAGCCCGGTTATGGCGTTATTTTCAACCTCCACCCGGAGCACCAGGTGCTCCGGTTCCTCCCAGGTGACCAGGGGGGCGTACAGGAGCTCCAGCAGATTCTCCCGGAGCGCGGGGTCTACCGGCAGAGTCGTCAGGGTCATGGCGAACAGGCCGAGGTCCGGGTCCGAATACGATGCCGACAGATAGAGCTGGAGGAAGTCAGGCGTGCCCTCCCCGGGAATTCTCGCCCACTCCGGCAGACCGTAATAGACCCCGTCCGCCAGGGGCCGGGCCTCCACCCGGCATCCGCGCCACTCCGCCTCATGCACCTTTCCGTTCTGCACCCGAAAGAGAATCACGGGGACCCGAGCGATGGCAGATTCCGCATAGTTTGGCGGCTCGGAGAAAAATGACTCCCATGCCGTGCTGACGGCCCGGTTGGGATCTCTTCCCCGGAGCACCACGTCCGCCCACAGGGGGAAGGACACCTGGCGCCCCTCCTCCTCCGACAGGGAGACGGTGTCATAGGCGGACAGGTAGGGCACCAGGGTAACGGTCAGCACGCCGTCCTTCAGGGTGGGGGAGACGCCGTAGTACCGGCCGTCGCCACCGTCCAGGTGGGGGTCGGCCACCCATTTCAGCGCGGTGATCTGTCCGTCTGTCACCGTCGCCATCAGGTATTCCTCGCCGTTTAAATAGACTCTTCCCTCCTCTTCCAGCATTTTCAGCTCCTGCAGCAGTCTTTTGACCGACTGATTTCCCAAATTCTCGCCGTAGGCCGCCGGCAGGGATACCTGCTCCCCCAGCGGAAAGGTCAGCCGCGCCGATTTGGACTTGTCTCCGTCCTCCCGCAGGGCGGTGAAGGTCAGCTCATCTCCCTGGAGGGATGGATTGCGGCCGTAGTACACCTCCACACCGGAGGACGGCTCCGCAGGGGAGGTGGGCTCCGGGCTGGGGGATGGCTCTTCCGCCGTCCGGCAGGCCACCAGCCCCGCCCCCAGCAGGGCGGCGCACAGCACCGCAAGGAGGGCAAGGCGGCCCTTCCGCTTGGGGGCGGTGTCCACCAGCGCCTTGAACCGCAGGCGCAGGCCGGGCATTCCGTCGGCAAAGCTGGAAGTCAGCGGTGCGGCGCGGCCCGCCCCTGCCGCAAAGGAGAGCAGGGCCTGGCCGTAGCGCCGGCGGAAATCCCCGTCCTTTTCCCGCAGAGCCTGGGCGTCACAGGCGATTTCCAGGTCCCGTCCGGCGCTGCGCACCATCAGCCACACCAGCGGATGGAACCAGTACAGGGCGCTGACCCACAGCAGCAGCAGCTTGTACCACAGGTCCCGGCGGACGAAGTGGGTGTACTCATGGAGCAGGGCGAACTGCCCGGCCTCCTCCTCCAGGCCCTCGGGCAGGAGGATCCGGGGACGCAGCAGCCCCGCCAGCACCGGCGTGGCTATGGCGGGACAGCGGTACACGCTCAGCCCCTGGTAGCGGCCTCCGGCGGTCTGCCAGCGCCTCACCCGCCGGATGAAGTACAGATATCTCCAGAGCTGAACCGCCAGAACGACAGCCGCCCCCGCCGCCCACAGCCCGGTCAGGAGCTGGGGCAGGCTGAGCGCCTTGGCGGTCTGTTGCACACGGGGAGCCGGGAGCTCCGATGGGGCGGAAATACGCTGAGGCTCCGCCGCGGCCGGCTCAGGGGGACTGACAGATACCGGGACCTGAGGGCCGGGGACCGCCTCACCAGGCGGAGCCGCCGCCGGGCGGGGCGGAAATACCTCTGCCGCCGTGAGGTCCAGGGCAGGCGCCTCCAGCACCACCGGAGCGGCGGGAAGCTCCGCGTTAAACGGCACCGCCAGCCGTAGCGCCACCAGCAGCCAGGCCCAGTACCGCCACTGGGACCCGAAACGGCGGCTGAGCACCGGCCCCAGGGCCAGCAGCAGCGCAATAACCGCCCCCATGGTCAGACTGAGCTCTGCCAGGCCAAATAAAAATTCACCCATGACTGCCTCCTTTCAGAATTGCCTCCAGCTCCGCAATCTCCTGGTCTGAAAGGGCGCGGCTCTCCATAAGGGAGGCCACCAGGCTGGGCAGGGAACCGCCGTGAAGCCGCTGCAAAAAGGACCGGCTTTCGGCGGCCAGATAGTCCTCCCGTTTTACCAGCGGCCGGTAGCGGTTGCCCCGCCCGGCCTTCTCTCGGGCCACAAAGCCCCGTTCTTCCAGCCGGGAGAGCAGCTTAATGAGGGTGGCGGTCTGCCAGCGGCGGTCTGTTAGGCATGCGGTCAGCTCCGCGGTGGACACAGGGTAGTCCTCCTGCCGCCATAGGGCCTGCATTACCTCCAGTTCTGCGTCGGGCAGGCGTCGGCGTTCTTCCATAGGACATTCTCCTCTCCGTTCAAATGGATCATATATAGACAACTGTCTTATGAGTGTATTTTACAACTGTCTAATTAAATTGTCAAGCGCTTTCCGATAAAAAAGCGCACCGCCTGTGGCGGTGCGCCTCTGTTTGTTTTTACGGTATCCGCAGAAACCGGAACTCAGTCCCGCAGGTATTGCTTCACCAGCTCCTGGAGCAGCTCGTCCCGGTCCAGCTTGCGGATGAGGGAACGGGCGCTGTTGTAGTTGGTAATATAGGTGGGGTCCTCAGAGAGAATATAGCCCACAATCTGGTTGATCGGGTTGTAACCCTTCTCTTGCAGGGAACGGTAGACACAGGAGAGGATCTCCTTGATCTCCGGGTCCTTTTCATTCTGAATGCTGAATTTGCGCGTATAATCCATCTCCATGCCTGACACCTCTCTTCCATAACTGCTCCTATTGTAGCGGAAAATTTCTTTTCTGTAAAGGGAAATCAAAAAATTTTATGAAGAATTAAGGAAAAAGGAGGATGGGATTTTTCACCGTCAATACGCTGCGTATAGCCCGGCCGCTGGAGGGCAATTGGCGGAAAAAGTTCCGGTTTCCCGCCGGCGGGCGCCGGAGATGTTATTCCGGGGAAATTTGTAGGAATTTAATTTCTTTCAGGATTTTCACTGTTTTCCGTAAAACGGCCACTTTTACGGCCCGGTTTCTGGCGGAAAATCCGCCATCTTGTTTACATAACACTGCTTCATAAAGCCCTTTACAGGATGTTATCCACATTATCCACACAGTTTTCCACCGGTCAGCCCCCGGATTTCTCAAGCGGTTTTCCACTTTTCCACCCGCTTTTCCACAGTGAGGAAGGACTGCGGAGCGCCGGTCCGGCCGAACCTTCGGTGAACATAACGCTGTTTTTTACAAACCAGGACAATTTTTCTTCTCTGTGGATGCGCCGTCCTTGTCCACAAGGCCGGCACGCGGCGAGGACGTTTTGCCGCCGTACCCGATCCTGGCCGATTTCTTCATATGCTCTTTTTAGGATTTGTGTAAACAGGCCCTAAAACGTAAATGCTGCTGCCCCCAATCTGTCCTGCATACTTGCACTGCCGGCCGGTATCGTATATAATAACCCTGCTCATTCTATGCAGACTGTGAAATGGAGGATGGAATATGGAAACGACTATGCGCCCGGCAGAGATGCAGCGAATCAATACACCGGAGTTGGCGGAGGCTTTTATCTTAGAGCAGGTGAAGAATGTACGTGCTCAGGTGGGAGATAAAAAAGTCCTGCTGGCGCTCTCCGGCGGTGTGGATTCCTCGGTAGTGGCTGCGCTTTTGATCCGCGCTGTGGGCAAGCAGCTTGTATGCGTCCATGTAAACCATGGCCTTATGCGGAAAGGGGAGAGTGAGCAGGTTTTGTCTGTCTTCCGGGACCAGATGGACGCCAACCTGATCTATGTAGACGCCTCCGACCGCTTCCTGGATCTTCTGACCGGAGTGGATGAGCCGGAGCGCAAGCGAAAAATCATCGGTGGAGAGTTCATTAAAGTCTTTGATGAGGAGGCCAGGAAGCTGGAAGGAATTACCTTCCTGGCGCAGGGGACTATTTATCCTGATATATTGGAGAGCGACGGCGTAAAGGCCCATCACAATGTGGGCGGCCTGCCCGAGGATTTGGACTTTGAACTGGTGGAGCCCATCCGTCTGCTGTTCAAAGATGAAGTTCGGATGGTAGGCCGGGCTTTGGGTCTGCCGGAGTCTATGGTAGACCGCCAGCCTTTCCCCGGCCCCGGACTGGGCGTTCGCTGCCTGGGCGCGATTACCCGGGACCGTCTGGCCGCGCTGCGGGAGTCCGATGCCATTTTGCGGGAGGAATTTGAAAAGGCGGGGCTTGCCCGGCAGGTCTGGCAGTTTTTTACCGTGGTTCCTGATTTTCGCTCCACCAGTGTCAGGGCTGGCAGGCGGGCCTTTGATTGGCCGGTCATTATCCGCGCGGTTAATACTGTAGACGCTATGACGGCCTCTGTACCTGAACTCCCCTGGCCTGTGCTACAGACAATTACCGGCCGTATCTTGGCTGAGGTCCCTGGCGTCTGCCGCGTCCTCTATGACCTCACGCCTAAGCCTGTAGGAACCATTGAGTGGGAATGAACTTTTTAGAATACCGCAAAAATTGGAACCCGCAAACCCCTGATATTCAAGGGCTTGCGGGTTCCTGGTTTCTGGAACGGGGAATAACTTTGTGGAACATTTGCGGTACAATCAGGGCACGAAATGAGGAATAAATCAGACGTAGGAGATATAACAGATGAAGTACACCGCTGTTAGTGTTCGGCAATTAGACCGCAAAGGCAAGCCGTGGCAAGCAGGGGCAAAATATAAAGATGTGTCCGGAAACGGAAAGAACTTATTCTATTATACCAAAGGAGGATATTTTTCTGAGCGTAGCTAAAGCTTTTTGAGACCACCGGCATTGCTGGTGGTTTTCGGTTTACAAAAAGTACCGCTGGGACACTCCCGGCAGTACCTTTTTGCAATTTTTCAGGCGGGCAAGTGGCAGCCACAGGCCAAAACATAGTTTTTTAAGATTTCCTCCAGGTATTTCAGCTGTTTTTCACTGAGTGGCTCCAGATACTTGAGCAGCTCCCCATAGTCTGCCCTGGACTGTTTCCCGGTTAAAATGTAGTCGGCGCTTACATTCATTGCACGGGAGAGATTCAGCAGGCTCTCTGCGCGTACATTTTTAATCCCACGCTCCACACAGGCAAAAAACTGCCAGGAGAGACCGGATGCCTCCGCCGCCTGCTCCTGTGTCCAGCCAAGCTGTTTTCGCCGCTCCGCAATTCGTGCACCCATTTCCATTGCCAACAAAGACCTTTCTTTTGCCATAACGCAGCTCCTTTTTATTGCCGTTAATCGTAGTTTAATGGGAGCGGCCGGCTTATGATATTGCCTGAAATAGAATAAATATATTGCCTAAGATAGAACACTGTGTTATACTTTACAAGCAGAAACTGTTTCGGGAACGGGACTCGCAGAATACAGAATGTTTTGCTGGGGGAGCTTACGGTGAATCAGATGAAAAATGTGATTATCATCGGCACAGGTGGACATGCCAAGGTCGTCGCGGACATCGTGCTGCGTTCCAGCGATCATTTGGTCGGTTTTCTTACCAGTGACGCCGGCAGGGAGGACTTTATGGGGTGGCCGGTTTTGGGGCGCGATACGGAATATCGCAAATTTGAAAACTGCTGCTTTGTGATAGCGATTGGAAACCCCGGCGTGCGTGAGAGAATCTCCCGTTCCATGGACGGTGTGAAATGGCACACCGCGGTCCACCCGTCTGCCTCCATATCCGCAGTCCACACCTCGATAGGAGAGGGCAGTGTGGTTATGGCGAACGCCGTTATCAATCCGTATGCGCAGATTGGGCGGCATTGTATTATCAACTCCAGCGCAACCGTTGAACATGATAATATCATTGAGGATTTTGCACATATATCGGTTCGGGCCGCTCTTGCCGGAACGGTAAGAATCGGGAGACGCACATGGATAGGCGTAGGGGCAACGGTGAGCAACGGAATCAGCGTATGCCAGGACTGCATGGTCGGGGCCGGAGCCGTAGTTGTGAGGAATATAGAGACCCCCGGCACTTATGTGGGTATTCCGGCACGTAAGGTCAAGCAGCATTGACCGAAAAGGGCAGACAAAGTTTTGTCATAAGGCAGTCTCTCTTATTGCCGTGAATTGTGGTTTGGCGGGAGAGGAGGAACTCCTAAATAACATGTCTGTTACCAAAGTCCTCGTTTATAGCTGCTGAACGTCGTTCGGATTGCCCTTCTTGCCGTCCTCCGGGTTTATGGGCAGATTCTGAAAACTTAGCCTTGACAAGGGGGGGAAAGACTGCTAGAATAACTCCAGTATTCAAAGACAGCAGGGGGCTGAAGCCGTAAATCCTGCCGAGAATGCAGCCACAGAATACAGAAGGATGCTTGTGCTGTTTTCGTTGCTTTGGGTGCGAAAACGGCTTTTTTGTGCCCTGTGCCAAAAGCCGGACTCGATTTTGACGGAGGTGAAATTCCAAAATGCCTAACGCAAAGGTTCTCAGTGAGAAACAGGCTATTGTGGCCGAGCTGACCGATAAGCTCAAGAGCGCCGCCAGCGGCGTGCTTGTGGACTACAAGGGCATCACCGTGGCGGAGGACACCGCTCTGCGTGCCGAGTGCCGCAAAAATGAACTGGATTACGCCGTGGTGAAGAACACCCTGGTGCGCTTTGCCATCAACAACGTGGGAATGGAAGAGATGGACGGGGTGCTCAACGGCACTACTTCTCTGGCGCTGTCCCACGGCGACCCCATTGCCCCCATGCGGGTCATTAACAAGTTTGCCAAGCAGTTCAACGGCGCGAAGTTCGCAATCAAGGCCGGCTTCATGGACGGCAAGGTGCTCTCCATGGACGAGATTATGGCGCTGGCAGAGCTGCCCTCCAAGGAGGCGCTTCAGGCGCAGGTCCTGGGCACCATGCTGGCCCCCATCACCAGCTTGGCCATTGTCCTGAAGGCCATCGCCGAGGAGAAGGGCGGTTTCGTGGAGGCCGAGGCCCCCGCCGCTGAATAACGCCGCAGGCACGGCCGACGGAGCGGTATTGACCGCTCCCTGATTCATTGATATTTAAATATTAGGAGGTAACATATCATGGCTTCTGAGAAGATTACTGCTCTCATCGAAGAGGTTAAGACTCTGACCGTTCTGGAGCTCAGCGAGCTTGTTCACGCGCTGGAGGAGGAGTTCGGCGTGTCCGCGGCGGCTATGGCCGCTCCCGCTGCCGGCGGCGCTGCTGCTCCCGCCGCTGAGGAGAAGACCGAGTTTGACGTGGTTCTGGCCGAAATCGGCGCTGAGAAGATCAAGGTCATCAAGGCTGTCCGTGAGATCACCGGTCTGGGCCTGGCTGAAGCCAAGGCCACTGTAGAAGCCGCGCCCAAGGCCATCAAGGAGGGCGTCTCCAAGGAGGAGGCCGAGGAGCTCAAGAAGAAGCTGGAGGATGTGGGCGCAAAGGTGGAGCTGAAGTAATCAGCTGCGCTTTTCCATGCGGAGTTATTCCGGCGCAGCTCTGCCTAGGCAGCGCTGCGGTCAACTGCAGATTAAGAATCTGTATTCATAATCGGGGAATGCTGAATGGGCGGGAAAAAGACCGCTCAGTCGGCGTTCAACGGTTGTGAATACAGGTTCTAAAAAAGAAGCGTCCGGAGCAGTTCACAGGGAACTGCTCCGGACATTTTTTGCGGGGTCCCTCGCGTGCCGGCGGATGGCAAAGGGGCTGCCCTCGGGCGGTAAAACGCTGCGAGGCTTTCCAGTGGGGGAAACACGGATAGAAACTCTGCGTTTGGGCCGCTTCCGTAAATGCGGGAGATTTCAGATCACGGAGTATTCCTTCAGCAGCTTCTCGATGTCCGTACCCGCAATCTTTTTCAAGGCCTCATGGAGGACCAGCTTCTCCTTCAGGCCCAGCTCCATTTCCGTAATCTTTTTGCCGTCCCGGAGCTTCACGGTGGCATCCAGCAGGTCCCGGACATCGTAGGTGCTGCCCCACACCTCGGGTACGCCCCGGTCGATATCCAGCAGCGTATATACCGCCTCCATGCCGGTGCGCATGGAATATTCAGTGGTGAAGATGGTGTCCCGGGCGGTCTCCGCGAACTGACCCAGGAAGGCGAAGTTGACGGCCCCATCGGGGACCACTTTGGGCCGGTCGGTGTCATTGCGGGGCATGAAGAATGCGTCGATATAGG
>CANDFO010000001.1 GCA_947384055.1 uncultured Flavonifractor sp. | reverse complement strand
CACCACCGCTGCTGTGGAGGCCATTAAAGCCAACTCCAAGAAGGTCAGCGGAACCGACGACATCGCCCGCGTGGGCGCTGTCTCCTCCAGCGACGAGACCATCGGCAAGCTCATCGCCGAGGCCATGGAGAAAGTCTCCGCCGACGGCGTCATCACGGTCGAGGAGTCCAAGACCGCCGAGACCTATTCTGAGGTCGTGGAGGGCATGCAGTTTGACCGGGGCTATGTGACCCCCTATATGGTTACGGATACTGAGAAGATGGAGGCCGTGCTGGACGATGCCATCATCCTCATTACCGATAAAAAAATCTCCAACATCCAGGAACTGCTGCCCATTCTGGAGCAGGTGGTCCAGTCCGGCAAGAAGCTGCTGGTTATCGCCGAGGATGTGGAGGGCGAGGCCCTGTCCACCCTCATCGTGAACAAGCTCCGCGGCACTCTCAACGTGGTGTGCGTCAAGGCCCCCGGTTTCGGCGACCGCCGCAAGGAAATGCTGGAGGATATCGCCGTCCTGACCGGCGGCACCGTTATCACCTCCGACATGGGCTATGAGCTCAAGGAGGCCACTATGGATATGCTGGGCCGCGCCCGCCAGGTGAAGGTCTCCAAGGAGAACACTATCATCGTGGACGGCGCCGGTTCTTCCGATGCGATCAAGGCCCGCGTGAACCAGATCCGCAGCCAGATCGAGACCACTACCTCCGATTATGATAAGGAGAAGCTCCAGGAGCGCCTGGCAAAGATGGCCGGCGGTGTGGCGATTATCCGTGTGGGCGCTGCTACCGAGGTGGAGATGAAAGAGAAGAAGCTGCGGATTGAGGATGCGCTCAACGCCACCCGCGCCGCGGTGGAAGAGGGCATTGTGGCCGGCGGCGGAACTGCTTACGTGAATGCCGTGGCCGCGGTGGAGAAGCTGGTGCCCGAGGTTGAGGGCGACGAGAAGACCGGCGTGCAGATTGTAGCCCGCGCTCTGACTGAGCCCATGCGCCAGATCGCCACCAATGCCGGGATCGACGGCTCTATCGTTCTGGAGAAGGTCAAGACCTCCGGTCAGGTTGGCTATGGCTTCGACGCTTACAACGAGACCTATGTGGATATGATCTCTGCCGGTATCGTGGATCCTACGAAAGTTACCCGCTCCGCTCTGGAGAATGCCGCGTCCATCTCCTCTGTGCTGCTGACTACCGAATCTCTGGTGGCGGATAAGCCCCAGCCCCCCGCACCTGTGGCGGCTCCCGCACCCGACATGGGCGGCATGTATTGATAAGCGGCAGCTGATTGAAAGACAGCGCCGCTCTGACAGACAAGGTATGACAGAGAGCCTCCGGCACAATGCCGGAGGCTCTCTGTCAGCCTGTCGAAAAAGGCCAGAGGCCTTTTTCGACAGAAGGGATACGGCCTGCCGCGCGCACCCTTTGGGCACACTTGCAGGCCGAGCAGTGTCATTTCCGAGGCACATGTCCCCGAAAATGACCAATGGTGATTTTATTTTGCCGCCCTCGGGCGGCAAAACTCTGCGAGACTTTCCCGTGGGGGAAGTTTTTTGACAGCTCAGCCCGGCCGTGCGCACAAGACGTCTGCCAAAGGCGCGGGCGGGGCCGCTTTTTTATGTGTGGATTCTTCTGCCGTCCCGCATAGGATGGGGGTGGAGGTGAAGCATGTGAATCTGAAGAACAACCGCATCACGCTGGGCGAGCTGCTGGACAATCCCGCGTCCCGCGCCGTTTTCCAGCGGCGGTTTCCCACTCTCTTGAAGCATCCTCTGGTCGAGCTGGCCCGCAAAGCCACGCTGGAGCAGGCGGTGGCTTTTTCCAGGGGGCGCCTGCCGCTGAATGAAATCAACGAAACTCTGGCGGAGCTGCGCAGAATTTAGGCTGTGCTTGAAGAATATCAACATACCCAGACAGCGGCATGACAGCGCGAATAAAGACCTTGCTTTTTCCTGAAAGAGAAAGACGCGCCCGGACATACGGCAAAAAGGTAGACCTGCTTCCGCAGGTCTACCTTTTTGTGCAGGATGTCAGGCATAAACGTCAATAAAATCTCCCTTGCCCGGAGTGGGGGGGAGCATGTTCAGCAGCTCCTGCCCGGCCAGCTCCTGGGTATCCATCATCTTTTTGGCAACGGATATGGAATAGTTCGTAGCGAACTGCGCGGCGCTCATGTCCATGGCCATGCCCGCGATAGACTCCATCATACCCAATTCCTCCTTTCCTGCATTCGGTTCTATTCAGAAGGAAGGACAGACTTACGCCTGTTCCTCCGGCTTCTGCTCCAGTACGCCCCCCAGCAGATCCAAAAGCTCAGCGGGAGCAGCCTCCTCCTGAGCGGAATCCCGGTTGGCGGTGGCGGCGGTGATCAGCTCGCTGCGCAGGATGGATACGTCCTCCGGCGCGGAAATGGCCAGCCGTACCCGCATTCCGTCCACCGATACCACAGAAACAGTAATATTTTCTCCGATGACCAGGGATTCTCCCGCCCGGCGCTGTAGGATCAGCATGGCGAAGCCTCCTTGCGGCCGAACTGGGCCAGGGGATGACGCATGTCGTATTTGGTATCCTCCAAAATCACCTGGCGGGCCACACGGGTCTGTGGATGAATCGCCACCGGGCATTTCAGATTTACCGTGCTGTCCGCCACGGGCTTTTTCACCACACAGAGCACGTAAAAGCCCAGCTCCTGGGTTTCCTTTACCCCCAAGGCGCTCAGCTCTTTGGGCTGAAGCTCCGGGGCGTAGGACGGGTCCAGGGAAAAGGGGTCCATTACGACAAAGGCCAGAGCGGGGGTAGCCACACTTTGCAGGCAGAGCAGAGTGGCGGCGCTGCCCTCGAAGGGCAGCAGAAGAAATTGGTGTTCCTCCTCAAAGCCAAACAGCCCTATGGGAAAGGTGACGATCTCCCCTTCCTCGTATTCAACCTCACCGAAATATTTGGTCTGGAGCTTCAAATCCACGCCTCCTGTCAGGCCTGCACGTCCACCGGCTCATAATTGGGGTCAGCAGAGGGGGGCACGTAGAGGGGACCGCCCACATACTTGATGATAACGTCGGGCTGCTGGGTGACAGACAGCTCAATGTCGCCGGGGGTAAATTCAAACTGAGGCTGGTTGACCCGCCAGTCAAAGTTCAGCTTATCCATCTCATAGCGGATGTGCATCTCTCCCGGGTCCCAGGTAATCTCGGGACCCGTGGAGGGGAGAAATTGAAGGCCCACGTCATTCACCTCCGGTCCGATGGCGTCTGCGGCAAACTGTGTAATCATATCCTGGCCGATTTTGGCCTCCAGCAGGAGCTGTCCCTGCTGGGCAAAGGTTGCGGTGGCGGCATAAGATGCCTGCTGCCCCTTCTGCGCGTACTGCTCCAGAGAGCGGGGGGCAGTGGGAGTGATGGAATTGCGGGCTTCAAAAGTATCCAAATTCAGTCGGATGGGGCGGCTTTTGATGCTCAGGCCGCCGTCACCCCGGGAGATTTCCAGATCTGCCGTGCCGCGGGAATATTCCAGCTTGGCATGGGTGGTCTTCATCTCAATCTCAATGGGGACAGTTTTGATCTCAATTAACGGATACATAGCTTCATGCTGCACTCCTTCCTCTATATGATATATATGATACTCAGCTCATATAATCCATTAAGCTCTGAGACAGGATGCTGTTGCCGACCTTTAGGGCGGCGTTATAGCAGTATTGGGCCCAGATAAAAGAACTGATGGCCTCTGCCTCATCCATATCCTCCAGGTCGTGGATCTGCTCCTTGATGGTATCCGCCTTAGAGGTCAGCATGTCGTTGTTGTCTTTCAGGGCGCGGCCCTCAGCGTCCAGGTCGCTGTGCATGGTTTTCAGCTCGGCGGCCCGCTCCTCCAGCTTCTTTGCCAGGCGGTTCAGCTCCGGGTAACCGCCGGTGTCCTTGCCCCAGGCGCCGTCCTTGAACTTGTTGGACAGCTCGCCGATCTTCCGGGCCAGAGAGATGAGGTTTTTGGGGTCGCCGTCCTCATCCACGCCGTAGCCCAGGAAATTGATGCCCTGGAGGGCCTCATCAAAGGCGCTGGACTCAATCAGCCGGCTTTCCAGATCCTCCTGGAGGCCCAGCCCGATGTCGATAAAGTTCTTCTCGCCGCTCATATATTCCAGCTTTTCCAGGTCCTTCTGGGCCGCGGCATAGTCAGTCTCGGAGATAACTTCGGCATCATCCATCACCAGATAGTACAGCCCGTTGGGGTCGGGGTTTCCGTTATCGTCCACCGTAACGGGATCGCCATTGGAATCCACAAGCAGATTGTGCTCCTTATAGCTGTCCGTGTAAACCATTGCGCCACTGATGACCGTATAGGCGTCATTACCGTCCTTGTCTGTGGTCATCACGGGGTTTCCCAGCCTGTCTTTCAGTACAAAGTAGCGCTCCGGGTCGTCATTGTAGTCATCCACTGTGACCGTGGAGGTCTTATTCTCACGGATATAATAGGCCCCGGACACTTCATTCGTGTCGATCTCTCCATTGGAATTTACACGGAGAGGCTCAGTGCCGCCAGCCGCCGCCGGCATTAAAGTGGTATCATCTGTGTATTTTTGCGCATTGACTACAGAGGTCGTTCTGGTTTTGATATACTGGGCCTCGGCAGGCGGGGTAACGCCCAGCGTATAGACGGGTTTTCCGTCGGCATCCTTTCCAACGGTGATGGCGGCCGCCCCGCCATCGCCCACCTTGACCTCGCCAATGCGCTTGGGGACCTCGGTGTCCACATTGACGCCCCGGTAATAGACATGCCCGTCCTCCCGGATTTCAAAGGGGACATTCAGGCCATCCGCTCCGGCAAAGACAAAGTTGTCGCCGTATTTGGTGTTCATGCTCTGGAGAATATTGTCCCCCAGCTGAATCATAATCTTGCCCAGCGAGGTGCGGGCGTCGCCGGTGGGGTCGTTGGCGTCCACCAGGACGTCGTGCCACACAGAGTTGTCGTGCTCGTTGTCCACGTCGTCCACCACGCTGCCCAGGGCGGCCCAGGCGCTTTCAAATTTGTACGTGGCGGCCTTGCTGACATCCAGCTGCGCGCCGGTGCGCTGAAGGGTACGGCGCATCTGATAGGCCTTGGATGCGGCGGTGGGGTCGTCCGCGTAGGACTGGAAATTGCGGGGCTTGAGCACGGTAGTACGGGCGCTGTTCAAAGTGATAAAGGACTGCATCAGATTGGTGCGGTAGCCCTTCAGCACGCCGGTGGTTGTTGCACGAATCATATTCACTCAGCCTCCTTATCTGCCGACGACGCCGGTGTTGTTGATGAGCCGGTCCAATGCCTCGTCAATGGTGGTCATCAGCCGGTAAGCGGCGTTGAGGGATTTGGAATACTGCATCAGGCTCATGGCCTCGTCATTCAGGTCCACGCCGGACACACCGTCCCGGCTGGTGTCCAGCTCTACAGCGGCGTTATAGCTGGTGTCCAGCCGGTCGCCGAAGCTGTCCTGGTCCTTGCCCAGAACCACGAACATATTGTTCAGCATCTCCGTGAAAGAGCCGTTAAACAGGTACTCGCTCTGGGCAATATCATCTTTATCGCCGGGATTTACCGGCTTGTTGTACCAGTCCTGGGGATTGTAGACCTGGTCCTTGTCCAGCATGGCGATCATGTGGTCGATATTGCTGGACTGGGTGCTGTTTTCCAGACTGCCGTCAAAGGGCTTGATAAAGCTGGTGACGACGTGAACCCGGCCGGTGGACCAGCCCGCGGCTACGTTGATGTTGGAGGCGGTAATCAGGCTGTTGCCGTCGGCGTCCGTATCCACATCCGAGTCGCCGCGGATGCTGAACAGGTTGCCGCCCACCGGCTTTACACCGTTATCCTCCAGATATTGCTCCACGGTTTTGCCGGGGGCCGCCAGCTTAAAGGCCGCCTTCTCGTCCTCATTCATGTCATTGTTGACGGTGAACGAAAAAGTCTCCCAGTTGTCCTCGTCGCCGGCGGCCGGGGCGGTGGTGCTGACCGTGCCGTCGGCCTTCTTGCGGTAATAGGTAATTTCCGGCAGCGTTTCGTACTTGGGTTTTTCGTCTGTGCCGGTGTTTTTCAGATAATTGCCGTGTTCATCCACCAGGTAGCCCTTGTTGGCGTTGTTGAAGGTCTCCGCGAATTTTTTGGCCAGCAGGTCCAGAGATTTCTGGTAATAGGGGATGCCCCGCTTGATGGCGGCGCTCTCGTCGGCGTCGGGGCCGGGCCCCTTGATCTTGTTGACGCTGGCGAACTCGCCCTCCTCTGTAAGGAGCTCGCGGCTGGCCTGGAGGGAGCCGTACAGGTCGTTGTCGTCGAACTGCTCAACCACCTGGCTGTAGGTGACGGTGGTGAACACGCCGGAGACGCTCGTGGGGTTGGCCGGGGGCACGTCGGTCAGCTTGCCGTCCTTGATGCCGGTGATGACAACCTTGGTGCCGTCCTTATCGGTGAGCACAAGCGGATTTTTCTCACTGGCGCCGGCAAGCGCGGTCTTCAGGTCGGCAAGACTGGCAAACGGAGGTGTAAAGCTGTCCGGCTTGAGAGTCAGAGGCTCAGTCTTGCCCTCCTTCCACTCCCGCCCTTTCTCGTCCAGCAGCTTGGACAGGCCCAAGTTGTAGTTGCCGTCAAACTCCTGGAAAGCGTTCAGGGGGTCGTCGGTGGGGTCGCCGTTCTCATCCAGGTATTTGCCCGTTGCAGGATTGGGGTTTTTCTTGGGCGTGACAAACTGCGCGGCGTAAATGCCGTCCACCAGCCGGACCTCGTCGGTCTCGGCGGCCACGTCCGGATTGGCGTCGGCCAGCTTGATGGTGAGCTTTTCCACCTGGCGGCCCGCGCCGATGTCCTCCATGGAGTAGACCACGTCGATCTTGACAAACTCGGACAGCTCATCGATGAGCACATTGCGGTCGTCCCGCATCTCCAGAGCGTTGTCCCCGTGGATTTCGCTCTTGCGGATAGCGTCGTTAAGCTCCCGGATGCTGGTCAGGATATTGTTGACCTTGTCGATATCCTGCCGCAGGCCCTTCACCTTGTTATCCTTCAGGTTCTGAAGCTCCTGGGCAAACTGCCGGAAGTAGAGAGTCAGCTGTTCCGCGGACTTCTCCAGCATGGTCTCCGTATCCTTCTGACCGGCTCCGTTCTGGATGCCCAGCAGGGCGCTGCCGAACTTATCGAAGGCGGCGGAGATAATGCCGTAATCGTCGGAGCCGTCTCCCACCTCGTCCAGAATTGCGGCCAGTCCGGACAGAGTATCCAGCGTGGTGTTGGTATAGCCCACGGTGGACATCTCGGTGCGGTAACGGATATCCAGGTAGGGGTCCCGAATCTGGGACACGCCGGTGCACAGCACGCCTTCGCCCACGTGGATATCGTACTTGTTGGCGTAGCGGTCGGCGCCGCCGGTTTTCAGGCTCACCTGTTTGAGCACCTGGCGGGTGTAGCCCGTGCTGTTGATATTGGCGATATTGTTGCCCGTCACGCTCAGCCCCTTCTGAGAGGCATAAATGGCAAGCCGGGCGGCGGTAAAGGTTCCAAAAGTACCAACAGAGCTCATATGCAATACTCCTTAATTATACATGCCTGACGCCGGGTCCATAGGCCCGGCGTGAAGCCGCGGTTCAAAAGCGGAAGTTCTGGCGGGCGGCGCTCCGGAGGGAGCGGTCTCACGCGCGGAAATCGGTCTTCATATTGGGCGGGGGCTGAACGTCGGCGGGCTGGTATCCCGCGCCCTCCGCAGGAGCGCCTCCCATGGCGGCGACAATTTTGTCCAGCTCGTGCAGACCGACCTCCAGAGCGCTCCGGGCGGCCCCGGCCGCGTTGCGGTAGACGTCGTAGCTGGTGCGCAGCTGCTCCGCGGTCTGCTTGGTGCGGCCCCTGAGCTGCTCCGGGCAGTGCTGGTACAGCTCCGAAAGGGGCACCTGCTCCAGCCCCAGCTCCCGGATGAGCTTGGAGCGCCTCTGCTCCGTGCCCCGCAGGGACAGGGAGAGGGCCTGCTCCTGGTTGAGCACCTGGTCCAGTGTCAGCAGATCGTCCTTGAGCACGGAGGTCCGCTTCTGCCTGGCCAGCTCAGTCAGCTGGTCCAGGGTCCTGCTCAGCTCCTCCAGCAGGGTCAGGTAGGACAGGTAGAGCGCCTCCATATCAGCCCTCCCCCAGGAAGAGGATGCGGGCGGCAATGGCCATCGGGTCCGGCGTATACTGACCGGAGGACACCTGCTGGCGCAGCGCGTGAATATCCCCTGTGGTGGTGGCGGTGCGCACATCCTGGGTCATGCGTCCCACCAGCTCCATACGGAACCGGCTCTCCCTGGTGGGGAGGTCCGAGAGGGTAACGCTGTCGTATTTATTGGAGCTTTTGGCGGCCTGGGCACGGCTTCCGAGTCCCTTGCCCGCCTGATACACCTTCACCGGAGCGGCGGAGGAAATGGCTGGATAGCCGGAAGAAGTCAGCATGGTATCTCACACCCTTTTCCATTAACATCCATAGGGCCAATCTTCTTACTTCACTATTATTATCGGCAAAACTGCCGGGAAAATAAGAAAATGCCGAAATTTCTTTCAGCAGTGCAAAAAAATCGAGCTTTTATCGGGAATATTCCATTTTTTGCGGCATGGATGGAAAAAAGCCGGGGTCCGGCGCGTGTGCCGGGCCCCGGAAAAGCGGCCGGATAGGAGCGGCTTTAAACAAATACCGCCTGCACCAGAACCATGTACAGGATGGTCCCTCCGAAAATGGAGAGCAGGTTGTTGTGCTTCCACAGGTGAAGAAGCACAACAACGGCTCCGGCGGCCAGCTGCGGGACCCAGCCGCCGGGGGAGGCGAAGGAGATTTCCCGCAGGCAGTAGACCACCAGCATGGCGATAATGGCGGGAGGAAGGACCCGGCCCAGATAGAGGACCAGCTTTGGAGGCTCGTTCCCCCGGTCAAAAAGAAGGAAGGGGAGGGCTCGGGTGAGAAAGGTGACGGCGGCCATTACCGCGATGGACGCGGCGGCCATGGCGGGGGTCAGCATGACGGCGTCTCCTCCTTTTCCTCATCCAGCCGGTCCCGCAGAACCAGCAGGGACAGCACAATAACGCCCAGGGAGACCAGCAGCATCTGCTGCTGACCCAACAGGGCCCCCAGCCCCAGCAGGAACACAATGGTGGCGCCCGCCCCCAGCAGCGCGGGCAGGTGGCGGCGGTAAGCGCGCCACTGGTCCACGGCGATGACGATGAACAGCGCGGTCATGGCAAAATCAATACCCGTGGTGTCGAAGGGGATCAGCGCCCCTGCGACCGCGCCGATCACCGACCCCAGAATCCAATAGCTGTGGTCCAGCAGGGCGATGGCGAAATAAAACTGCCCCGGGTCCACCCCCACCGGCGCCTGGGCGGAGGCCAGCAGAGCGTAGGTCTCATCGGTAAGGGAAAAGATCATATACAGCTTCCGCCAGCCCATGCCCCGGAATTTCTCCAGCATGGACAGTCCGTAAACCAGGTGGCGGAAATTGATCAGCAGGGTCATCAGCGCCACCGTGCCCAGCCCCGCGCAGGCGGCCAGCAGCGAGACCCCCAGATACTGCCCCGAACCCGCGTAAATGCTCACGCTCATAAAAAAGGCCCAGATGAAATTGTAGCCGATTTCCTGGAGCATCAGGCCGAAAGCGATGCCGATGGCCAGATAGCCCATCAGCACCGGAACAGTTACGGGAAAGGCGGCGGACAAGGCGTTCCGGCTCATGGTACAGATTCCACTTCCTCTGTGCTTTGACATGCTCCCCTATTTTACGCACTTCGGCGGGGAAACGCAAGGGCTGAAGAAAATTTCCCCTCAGTTCACAAAAGAGGTGTTGTTTTTCCCGCCGATATCTGTATAATAATGTGCGGTAAGCCCGCTGCGCAGGTTGGAATTCAGAAGGGAGCTTCTATGAGGAAATTACTGTTTATCTATAATGTCCATGCGGGAAAGGGGCTGCTGAAAGGCAAGCTGGCCGCGGTGCTGGAGGCGCTGGTGCAGGCCGGCTGGGATGTGACCGTCCACCCTACACAGGGGGCTGGGGACGCCACAGCCGTGGCCATGGAGCGGGCCGGGGAATTTGACCGGATTGTATGCTCCGGCGGAGATGGCACCCTCCACGAGGTGGCGGCCGGGCTTATGGCCCGGGAGCAGCGGCCGGAGGTGGGGTATATTCCCGCAGGCACCACCAACGACTTTGCCAGGAATCTGAATCTGCCCCGGGGCATGGAGGCCATTGCCAGAACCGCCGCCGCGGGGGTTCCCCGCCCGGTGGACATCGGGCGCTTTAATGACCGCTTTTTTATCTACGTGGCCGCCTTCGGCGCCTTTACCGACGTATCCTACAACACGCCCCAGCAGTTTAAAAATCTGCTGGGCCATCTGGCCTATGTGCTGGAGGGGGCCACCCGGCTGAGCTCCATTCAGGCGTATCCCCTGCGGGTGGAGCACGACGGCGGCGTGGAAGAGGGCGCGTTCTGCTATGGCATGGTGTCCAACACCGTGTCGGTGGGCGGCTTCAAAGGCGCGCCCGCCGAAACCGTCAGGCTGGACGACGGGCTGTTTGAGTGCATTCTCGTCCGCCTGCCCCAGACCGCCGTGCAGCTTCAGGCGGTTATCCGGGCGCTGATGCAGATGGCGCCCGATGAGAACGGGCTGGTGGTCAGTCTGCGGACCTCCCGCCTGCGCGTCACCTGTCCTGACGAGCTGCCCTGGACCCTGGATGGGGAATTTGGCGGCGCGCCCCGGGAGGCGGAAATTCAAAACTGCAAGCAGGCGGTCTCAATTGTATACGGAAAGTAGACCGCCGCGCTCAGACTACAAGAGGTATTGCATGGAATATCAGGCGGGAACTTTTGACATCGCGGTAATCGGCGCGGGCCACGCGGGGATTGAGGCGGCGCTGGCCGCCGCCCGGCTAGGTCTGCGGACGGTGTGCTTCACCGTCAATCTGGACGCGGTGGGCAACATGCCCTGCAACCCGGCCATCGGTGGCACCGGGAAAGGCCACCTGGTCCGGGAGCTGGACGCCCTGGGCGGGGAGATGGCCCGGGCCGCGGACGCGGCCTGCATCCAATACCGGGTGCTGAACCGGGGCAAAGGGCCGGCGGTGTGGTCGCTCCGGGCCCAGGCCGACCGGCGGCGGTATCAGGAGGTCATGAAGCGGACCCTGGAGGAGCAGGAAAACCTCTGGGTGAAGCAGGCGGAAATCACCGAAATCCGCACAGAGGGGGGCGCGGTGTCGGCCGTGCGCACCAGTCACGGGGCGGTGTACCGGGTTCGGGCGGCAGTCGTGGCCTCCGGCACCTATCTGGGCGGGCGCACCATTGTGGGAGATGTGGTCCGCTCCTCCGGGCCCGATGGTCTGGCGCCCGCCCTGGCCCTGTCGGAGAGCCTGCGGGAGCTGGGGGTGGAGCTGAGGCGCTTTAAAACGGGGACGCCCCCCCGTGTGCTGGCCCGCAGCGTGGATTTCTCCAAAATGGAGCTTCAGAAGGGGGACCCCCAGGCTCTGCCCTTTTCCTTTGAGACAGAGCGTCCCCCGGTCAACCGGGCGGTGTGCCACCTGACCTACACCAACCAGACTACCCATGAGATCATCCGGGCCAACCTGGACCGCTCTCCCCTGTTCTCCGGGGTGATCGAGGGGGTGGGCCCCCGGTACTGCCCCTCTATTGAAGACAAGGTGGTACGCTTTGCGGACAAGCCCAGACACCAGCTGTTTATTGAACCTATGGGGCTCAACACCGGGGAGCTGTACATTCAGGGGCTCTCCTCCTCCCTGCCGGAGGACGTGCAGATCCAGCTGCTTCACACCATCCCCGGCCTGGAGAAGGCGGAAATGACCCGCTGTGCCTACGCCATTGAGTACGACTGCGCCGACCCCACCCAGCTGCTGCCCACCCTGGAGCACAAGCGGGTGAAGGGGCTCTACGGGGCGGGACAGTTCAACGGCTCCTCCGGGTATGAAGAGGCCGCCGCCCAGGGGCTTGTGGCGGGGGTCAACGCCGCCCTGAAACTGCTGGGCCGTCCGCCGCTGATTCTGCGGCGGGACCAGGGGTATATTGGCGTGCTGATTGACGACCTGGTGACGAAGGGCACCAACGAGCCCTACCGGATGATGACCTCCCGGACCGAGTACCGCCTGCTCCACCGGCAGGATAACGCCGATGAGCGCCTGTGTCCGGTGGGATATGAACTGGGTCTCGTCAGCGCCGCGCGCTATGAACGGGTCCTGGCCAAATACCGGGCGGCCGCCGGGGAGATCAGGCGGCTGGAGCATACGGGGACGCCCCAAGGCCGCCTGGCGGACCTGCTCCGTCGGCCGGAGAACACCTATGAGGGTCTGGCGCCGCTGGACCCGGACCGTCCCCCGCTGGACCCGGCTGTCCGGGAGGCGGTGGAGATTTCGGTGAAATATCAGGGCTACATTAACCGTCAGCTGCGGCAGGTGGAGGAGCAGCGCCGTATGGAGGCCCATCCGCTGCCGGAGGACCTGGACTATCTGTCCATTGCGGGCCTGCGCCTGGAAGCCCGGCAGAAGCTGGACCGCATCCGTCCGCTGAATCTGGGCCAGGCATCCCGCATCTCCGGGGTCTCCCCGGCGGATATCGCGGTTTTGATGATTGTTTTAGAGAAGAGAGGGCACGATAAGGCATGAATCTGGATGTTGAATTTATCATGGCGGCGGACCGCCCGGCCGCCGTCCTCCAGCGGTGACGGGCGCGCGCCCCAGGGTTGTGCTGGGGCTGTCCGGCGGAGTGGACTCTGCGGTGGCGGCCCGGCTGCTGGCAGAGGAGTACGAGGTACGCTGTCTCTATCTGGACATCGGTCTGGGGGGACAGGGCCGGGAGGACGCGGCGGCGGCCGCCGCCGCCCTGGGGCTCCCCTTTGAGACGGCGGATATCCGGGAGACCCTGGAGCGGGAGGTATGCACCCCCTTTGCCCGCGACTATCTGGCGGGCCGCACGCCGCTGCCCTGCGCCCGGTGCAACCGACTGGTGAAATTTCCCGCCCTGCTGTCCCTGGCAGACCGGATAGGGGCGGATTACGTGGCCACGGGCCACTATGCCCGAACAAAAGATGGATTTCTGCTGCGGGGTATGCCCGCCAACGACCAGTCCTATATGCTGGCCCGGCTCACCAGAGATCAACTACTTCGGGTATTATTCCCGCTGGGAAATTACGAAAAGTCCCAGGTCCGGGCGCTGGCACGGGAGTGGGGCATTCCGGTGGCAGAAAAAGCGGACAGCATGGAAATCTGCTTTATTCCCGATAAAGACTATGCTGCCTGGCTGGACCGGCGGGGGAGCACGCCACCCCCCGGGGATTTTGTGGACCTTCAGGGAAAGGTCCTGGGGCGGCATAAAGGAATTCACCATTACACCCTGGGCCAGCGCAGGGGTTTGGGAGTATCCGGACCCCACCGCTACTTTGTCTCAGCCATTGATGTGGAGCACAGCCGGGTGGTGCTCTCTGACGGCTCCGGTCTCTTTGCCGGGCGAGTCCGCTGTGTCAGTCCCAACTGGATCTCGGTGGACGGACTGGCAGGCCCCATGGAGGTGAGCGTCCGCCTGCGCCACTCCAGGACGGAGACCCCGGCGGTCATCACCCCGGCGGAGGATGGCCTGCTGGTGGAGCTGAAAACACCCGCCCGGGCTCCCACTCCCGGCCAGCTGGCCGTGTTTTACGATGGAGATACCGTCGTGGGCAGCGGATGGATTTCGGAATAGACAACAACCCGCCCGGTCCGCAGAGGACCGGGCGGGTTGCTTTAAAAAGGGGAGAAAAGAGAGGGATCAGGGTAGATATTCCATGGGGTCCACAGGGGAGCCCTCCTGGAACATGGCAAAGTGCAGATGTGCGGGCAGGGCGCTCTCCGCGATAGCGGTGCTTCCCACGCCGCCCAGCACGTCTCCGGCGGCCACGGTGTCGCCGGCCTCCACCGCAGGCACGGAGGCCAGGTTGGAATAGGTGCTGGTCAGTCCGCCGCCGTGGTCCACGTAGACGGTAGTGCCCATAAGGTCATCCTGCACCACGTCAATTACGGTGCCGGCAGCGGCGGCCAGTACCTGCTCCCCGGCGGAAGCGGCGATGTCCAGCCCCTGGTGAGCCCGCCAGTCACCCATAGTGGCGTCATAGGCCAGGACCTCCACGCTGTACCCGGTGAGGGTCTCCCCCCGGACAGGCCAGGTAAAAACCGTGGGGGCGGTCGGCGGCGGGGTAGGCGCGGGCGTGGGTTCTGCCGCAGGGGCGGCTGTGGGAGTGGGGGAGGGCGCTGCCGGGGTCCGGCTGCTGGCCGGAGGCAGCGGCGAGGCGGTGGCCGGAGGTTCCGGCGTAGGCCGGAGAACCGGCGTCGGCTTGACAGCCGGCGTCACCGTGACCTCTGCGGGACCGGCCACGGCAACGCCGGGGTCCTGGTCCGGGGTGAGAGAAGCAAAGAGATAATAGCCCGAAATTCCGATTGCGGCGACGCAAAGGAAAAGGACTATGTAGAAGCCCTTCCCCGCCATAAAGTCGCCGAAGCGTTCACTGAATGGTTTTTTCATTTGGTTTTGCACCTCCAAGCCCTATTGTGGACGGACTTGAGGCAGGATATACATGCGCAGGAAAAATTTTTTGCCCCATTCATCCATGATTTGAGGCAGACTGTCGAAAAACTTCCCCCACGGGAAAGCCTCGCCCATCCAGCATTCCCCGGTTATGCATACAGGCTCTGAGCTGCGGGGCGGCCGGGGAAAATCAGCGCAGGAGGAATACTGCGCTTTTCCTGTCTTCCGGAGGGAACTTTTTTCCTGCGCGTTCGTCTATGGATACGATTACAGAACAGGAAAGGAAGGGTCGATATGAAAAAATTAACAGCCCTTGCCCTGGGCCTTGGATTAGCCTGGGCGCTCAGCCTGTCCGCGCTGGCGGCAGGTTCTCAGCCGGAAACGGTCACGCCTCCTGCGCCTGCCGCTTATAGCGGTACGCTGGTGCTCAATGGCACAGAACTGAATACCGCGGGCCTGCCTCCCGCCCCGGCGCCGGACCTGATTCCCCTGCGCCTGCTGGCCGAAGCGGACCATGGCGCGGCGGACTGGGACCAGGAGAGCTATTCCAGCCGGTTTTATCTGGAAGGCTGTGTCGTCACTGTGGACTGTGCCACCGGAGCCGTTACAGTGGACGGCAGTCCGGCGGAAGGCACGGCACAGATACGGTCGGGCGTAACCTTCGTCCCCGCTGCAGTGCTGGACAAGCTGGAGGGATACAGCGTAAACCGGCACCCGGAGCTGAACACAGAGCGGATTGACATTGCCACTCCCAACGGAGACCCTATGATCCAGCTGCTCTACCAGCTGGCGGACACTGCCGGAATCGGATACAGCAAAAAAGCCTCTGCTGCGGAGCTGGAGGAGTACAAGTATCTTTCTCCCGGCGCCGTTACCCGGGGAGCCGGCCTGCTGCCCATGATGACCAGTCCCGATACCCTGATTCTGTGCCGGGCGGCAGAGGGAAAGCTGGACCAGGTGAAAACTGATTTGGAGGCTTACCGGAACAACCAGGAGGACACGTTTTCCTGGTATCTGTCCCAAAACTTGCCCAAAGTGCAGAACGCTCAGACGGTGGTATCCGGCGATTGGGTATTCTTTGTCATCGCAGAGCACGCGGAAGAGGCCGTTGCTCAATTTCAGGCCGCGGCTGCGGCTCTGGAGTGACCGTATTTCTTCAACTACAAAATGGGACGCCCTTTTGGGCGTCCCATTTTGTAGTTTTCAGTAGAGAATAAGCGCAGAACCTTCCCATATCGCGACTTTTATAGAGCAGTGGGTATCGGCGGGCAGCCGGCTGCGCCGCTCCGCTCTCAGTTCAATCCTGACAGAGGACGCGCATAAGCTCATAGGGGCTGACCTCTAGCGTTGGACGAAACCATGTCCAGACGCCATCCCGCTGAATTCCCGTCAGACCGTCCCGGTCCAGAAACAAAAGCTGCTCACCTTCTCCGGCGGCACAGCGCACCGCGCCGCCGCTGAGGTCCTCCGGCTCCGCTTTCAGCCAGGCGATTCCGGCCAACGCCCGGTAGCCGGCGCTGTACAAACCGGTTCCGCCGTCTGTCTCCGGAACGGGGAAGCGCTGCACATCGCTGGCGGCGGCGCCGTCCCATTGGAGCGTTTCCAGGGTATCGGCCCGCGCCAGAATATCCGCCATACGGCCCCAGACATTGCCGCCGGGCTCTCCCTCCACCAGTACCGCGCAGGTGTTCAGGGTGTCGTCAAGAAACGAATAGCTCTCCCTCAGCCAGGTTTTTGCGGCCTCCAGCGGCTCCAGCAAATCGGGGCGCTCTCCCCGGTCCGCCGCCTCCTGGAGAGCCTGATAGTGCTCCGCGGCGGGGATGCCCCGGTCCTGGGGCGTGGGAGTACCCTCCATGCTGAAGGTATAGCCGGTCCACCCGTACTGAGTATCCAGGTACTGCTCCACACACCAGATACCGCCCTCGCCCGCTCTGACCGGCTGAGAGAGGGTCAGCACGTAGGAGATGGCATAGCTGTCCACCACAAAGCTCACATAGCGGTGCTCTCCGTCGTAGGTAAAGTCCCGGCTGAAAAACGCGCTGTCGCTGTAGGGGGTCAGACCATTGCGGGTGATGAAATCGGCGCGGACCTCCTCCATCCGTTCCGTGAGGGTGCTCCACGGCGTAAAATCGACGCCGCTGTAGTCTGTAGTGCCGCTCCGGTAAAACTGCACGTCGGTGGCCACATTCCAGCAGTAGTAGGCGCTCCCGTCTGTGGCAAAGTGCTCCTGTCCGCTGGCGTCGGACATCAAGAACTGCTCATATTGGGCCTGATTGTGGCGGCTGATGGAGAACAGAAATCCGGCCCCAAAGTCATAGTCCTTCATACTGTCCTCATAGCTGCGCTTTTCATAAACCGACAGCACCGTCAGTGGTACGCCATTGGCGTCCGCATCGCCGGGAAAAATTAAAAGCTGGTCGTAGAGCTCCCTGGGGAAGGCCACGGTCAGGCCCTCCGACTCGTAGAGAATGACATCCTCCTCCGGAACGGGAGAGGCGTCCGAAATAACGGGGGCCGTATTTTCCGTTCCGTTCCCCGGGGCAGGGGTGGGCTCCGGCCCTCCGGCGGGGGCACAGCCGGTCGCCGTCAGAGCCAGGATGATAGACAGCAGGACCGCCGCCGGCCCGCTTTTTTTGTGCCGCATAAGAGACACCAGCCTTTCTTTGGGCCGCTTTTTCCGCATAACGCCGCTGCTGGCCGCGCATGGAAGCCCTTTTTGAGTGCATTTTCAGGAAATGGGGTCAGAGAGCTTGAAACCGATGCCCCAGACCGTCTTGATATACTCTTTGGAACTGACCTTGGCCAGCTTGGAGCGCAGGTTGGATATGTGAACATTCACGGTATTGTCGTCGCCGAAGTAATCGCCGCCCCATACCTGCTCATAGAGCTGCTCCCTGGTGAATACCTTCCTGGGGTGCTCCATCAGCAGGGTCAGAATGTGAAACTCCCGGGCTGTCAGGGCGACGGGCTGCCCGGCGGCGGTGACGCTGACCCCCTCCTTATCCAGGGTCAGGTCCCCGTGTACCAGCGTGGTTCCGCCGTCCTCCCGGCCAAACTGCTTGTACCGGCGCAGCTGAGCTTCCACCCGGGCCAGGACCTCGGCGTTGTCAAAGGGCTTGGGGATAAAATCGTCGGCGCCCAGCCGGAGCACATTCACCCGGTCCTCCAGCCCGGCCTTGGCGGACAGGACGATAATGGGCATAGTCTTGCGCCGACGCATCCGGGAGATAAACTCCTCCCCGGTGAGGCCGGGGAGCATCAGGTCCAGCAGCACCAGGTCGTAGTCGTACTGCTCCGCCCAGAGCACCGCCTCGCTGCCCGAAAAGGCCGGCCGGCAGGGATAGCCCGCCCCCTCCAGCACCCGGCACAGAAGCCGGTTAATGTCCGGGTCGTCCTCCACCACCAGAATATTGCATTGGCTCAGTTCCATGTCAGTTCACCCTCAGTCGTTTTGCCAGCTCCGGGTCCGGGTCCACCAGGGCTGTCTGATAGGTGGTGTAGACCACCATGCCCGGCCGGGCGCCCGCCGGTTTTTTAACATATTTTACAGGGGTATAGTCCACCGGCACCCGGCTGCTCTCCCGGCCCTGGGAGAACCAGGCCGCCAGCTGCGCCGCCTCGGTGAGGCTTTGCAGGTCGGCCTCGCCCCCCTCCAGCCAGAGGATTACGTGGGAGCCGTGGATCTTCTGTGTGTGAAGCCAGATGTCGCTTTTATAGGCCATTTTTGTGGTCAACAGGTCGTTTTGACTGTTGTTTTTTCCCACGGTGATCCGCTTGCCGGCGGTGGAACGGAACTCCATGGGCCTGCCGGAGACTTTTTTGCCGCGCGCTCTGGCCTTGCTCTGCCGCCGGAGATACCCCGTCTCGGTGAGCTCCTGGCGGATTTCCTGGAGGTCTCGCTCTCCCTCCGCCAGCCGGAGATTTTCCAGCACGCTCTCCAGATACTCCAGCTCCCGGCGTCCCTTTTCCAGCTGGACGGTCAAAACCTCCCGGGCAGTTTTGGCCTTGTTGTACTCCCGATAATATTTGGCCGCGTTCTGCTGGGGGGTCAGCAGGGGGTCCAGCGGAATCTCCACCTCCCGGCACTCCGGGTCATAGTAGTCCACGGTTCGGAAGGTCTTCATGCCCTTTTCCATCGTGTGGAGGCTGGAGGTGAGGATATCCCCCAGCTCCCGGCGGCGTTCCCGGTCCCCGGTGGCGGCCAGCTCCCGCTCCTGGTTGGCCAGCTTCCGCCGGGTGCGGTCACAGGCCCGCCGGACCGCCTGGACCAGGTCCTGTCCCCGCTGGCGCACCCGCTCGGACTGCTCCCGCTCCTCGTAAAAACTGTCCAGCAGGGCGGAAAAGCTCTCCTGCCGGTGGCTCTCGGTGCCAGGGCCGTACTGGAGGATGGGCTGAAAGGAGAAATCCACCGGCTTGCCCTCCCGGACCAGCAGGCAGGGGGTAAAGTTCTCCGCCTTCACGTCTGCGGCCAACTTTTCTATTTGGAGGGCCAGCCCTTCTCCGCCGCTCCCTGCCCGGAACGCCAGTTCCCGGGCCGTCAGGGGGGACAGTCCGGAAAAGGTGTCCAGCAGGAGCTTGTCCGGCTCCCGGCCGGTGGGGTTGTCCAGGGCCCGGCGGAGGGCCTCCCCGTCCAGGGACAGCAGGTCCGGCTTCCCGGAGGGCTCCGGCGGGCGGTAAAAGAGGCCGGGGAGCACCTGCCGCCGCCCGGCGGCCAGGTCCCCCTCCACCCGGCGGACGCAGTCCAGAATGCGGCCCTCTCCGTCCAGCAGCACCAAATTGGCGTTGCGGCCCATAGCCTCCAGCACCAGGCGGCGCCCCACCCGGTCTCCCAGCTCGTCGGTCACCTCCAGCCGGAAGTCCAGAATGCGCTCCATGGGGGGCTGCTCCAAAGAGAGAATCCGCCCACCCAGCAGATGCTTGCGCAGCAGCATGCAGAACATGGGGGGTGTGCCGGGGTTTTCCCGGCTGAGGGTGGTCAGGTGGGCCCTGGGGTGTCCGGGGGCGGCGGAGAGGAGCAGGCGGACATTTTCCCCGTGTCCCCGGATGTACAGCAGAATCTGGTCCCGGGCGGGCTGATAGATTTTGTCAATTTTCCCGCCGGTCAAAGTCCGGCGGAGCTCCGCCGCCACCGCGGTCAGGCAAAGGGCGTCTAAAGGCATGGCATTTCCTCCATGATCTGTGCAAAAAGCTGGTTGAGCCGCTGGCTGCGGCCCTGGAGCCACAGCCAGCCGAAGAGGGCCTCCAGCCCGGTGGCGGCCTGATAGTCGGCGCGGCTGGCGTTTTGGGGAATGCTGTGGGGGCTGGTGTTGCGCCCCCGGCGGTAGACCGCTTCCTCCTCCTCCGTCAGGACAGGCAGGAGCTTTTCCACGGCCCTGGCCTGGGCCGGCGCCGCCACATAGCGTACCGCCGCCCGGTGGAGCCCCCTGGAGGTGGCCTTACCCTGGAGACACAGCCAGGAGCGCACCATCAGCTCAAACACCCCGTCCCCCAGGTGGGCCAGCCCCAGGGTGCTGATGGACTGGAGCTTATCCCGGGGCACATTCAGCTGAAAATAGTCGGTCATCGGCGGATATTTTCCCCCCTTACGCCTTATGGTCTTCGGCAACCTCGCCCATCTTGTAGGCCCGCAGCAGGGCCTTCAGGTCGTCCACCTGCTGCTGGAGCTGAGCGCCGATGTCGGTTTCGGAAATCTTGATGCGGGACTCCATCCGCTCAAACACGTTGGAGGAGGAGGCGATATCCAGATTTTCCCGGATGGCGCTCTCCCGCCCGGAAAAGGGCTTGTGGGACACGATGCGGATGCAGTTGGAGTTGTAGATGAGAGTGTACCCCGCGATGCCGGTGGTAGGCTGATAAGCCCGGCAGAACCCGCCGTCGATAACGATGAGCCGTCCGCCGCCCTTTAAAGGGCTCTCTCCCTTCTTGGACTTGACGGGCACGTGCCCGTTGATGATGTGGCAGTGTTCCCCCTCCAGGCCGAAGCCCTTCATCAGACGAATACACACATCCGGGTCGTTATAGAACGTGTAATAGGCGTTCTTCGGCTCCGTCCAGGCGCTCTCGTCCTTGATGAGCCGCCGCTCAAAGGTGGTCATGCGGTCCCGGCCGTAGGTGGGGGAGTGCCGCCCGCACCAGAGGAACCACAGAAAGTCCATGCCGTACTGCCGCTCCGCAGAGCCGGAGCGGGCGTAGTACCCCTGACGGGCCACCGACTCGGCGTAATCCATAAAATCCCGGCCCCGGAGGGACTTGCCGTTGATTTTGAACTCCATAACCTCCCCGTCGTCGGTGAGAGGGATACAGCCGTGCAGGAGCAGGTTGCCGTTGAAAATTTTATACAGCCCCCCCTTGGAATAGAGAAAGCGCACGTGCTTCTGGAGCTTTTCGCTGTGCTGGAAGGAGGCGGTCAGCTGCGTGATCACCTGGGCCTCCTCCGGGGAGAGGTCGTAGGGGTGCTCCCGGTCCACTGTGGGGAAATCGGTGTCTGCCAGGGCGTAGGTCACACCGTCGATGGTGATGCACTTGTTGTCATAGTCGATTTTATCCAGCAGAAGCCGGTCGTTCATGCGGAACTCCGGATGGCGGAGAATCTTCTGGCCCTCCAGCTTAAAGAGGATGACGGTAATGGCCTTGTGCATCCGGGCGGCCAGAGCGATATCCTTTTCGTTTAATTCGCCGCTGTCGTTGGTGAGCTTGGCGGCGAAGCAGGAGCAGTCCACATCCCGGTATACGTCGTTGGCGAAGAGGGCCAGGGGCCGCAGGCTGATGCCGTAGCCGGTTTCAATAACTTCCAGATTGTTGTAGTGAATCGAGTTGGACAGCACCGTGGCCACCAGGGTGCGGCTACCGGTGGCGGCCCCCATCCAGAGCACATCATGGTTGCCCCACTGTATGTCCACACTGTGGTACTCCATCAGGGAGTCCATGATAATGTCCGCCCGGGGCCCCCGGTCGAACACGTCCCCCACCAGGTGCAGGTGGTCCACAATCAGCCGCTTGATGAGGTTGCACATGGCGATAATAAAATTTTCCGCCCGGTCGATGTCGATGATGGTGGAGATAATGTTCTCATAGTATTCCCGCTTGTTGTGGTATTCATAGTTGGTGTTGATGAGCTCGTCGATGATATAGGCGTACTCCCGGGGCATGGCTTTGCGGACCTTGGAGCGGGTGTACTTGGAGGCGGCCAGACGGCAGACGTCGATGAGCCGGTGGAGGGTAATGCGATACCACTCCTCCATGTCCTCCTTCCCGCTGGAATACACCTCCTCCAGCTTTTCCGCCGGATAGTAGATGAGGGTGGCCAGCTGGTCCCGGTCGGCTTTGGAGACGCTGGTGGAAAAGAGCTCGTCCACCTTTTCCCGCACCACGCCGGAGGCGCTGTTGAGGATGTGCAGAAAAGCCTCGTATTCCCCGTGGACGTCGGAGATAAAGTGCTCGGTGCCCTTGGGCAGGTTCAGAATGGTCTGCAAATTGATGATCTCGCTGCTGGCCGCCTGCACCGTGGGATATTGGCGGGAGAGCATCTGAAGGTAGCGCAGGGACGGGGCGCTGGACTTATCGTTTTTTTTCATGGGGCAGCCCTCCTGTAGCTGTAGTAGATGGATCTATTATAATGCGTACGGAATAAAGCCGCAAGCCTTGAAAGCGCAGGTCCGCGGCCTGAGGATAAGCCGCGCCGCAGCTTAGAATCTGTATTCAGCAGATATCATTATAGCAGTGTTGCCGCTGAAATGGTAGCGCAATTTTGACGCAGTCCCGCTGGAGAGCGGCGCCCTTTTCCGTTGAGAAATAAAATTTTTATTGAAACCTAAAAAATTTTTAGGTTTCCTATTGACATATGAAAATCTCGTGGTATGATGGTCACAGAAGCAAACAAAAAGTTTTGCCCACTTCAAATGATTCTGGAGGCGACCACACCATGAAAGATCCCATCAAATGGGCGGTCAACCGGATGCCCAAAAGTGAGGACGGACAGCTTCCGGTTATGTCCCTCTCCAATGTGGCAAAGGCCCGCTTTTTCCACAGCGGTTTTCCTCAGTACTCCGTTACACCCCTGGCCCGGCTGGATGGGATGGCCAAATATCTGGGGCTGGCAGGGCTGTACGTAAAGGACGAGTCCTACCGCTTCGGCCTGAACGCCTTCAAGGTGCTGGGCGGCTCCTTTGCCATGGCCCGGTACATTGCCGGCGAGATGGGCCGGGATGTCTCCGAGATGACCTATGAGTACCTGACCAGCGCGGCGTTCCGGTCGGAGTTCGGCCAGGCGACCTTTTTCACGGCCACCGACGGCAATCACGGCCGGGGGGTGGCCTGGGCCGCCAACAAGCTGGGGCAGAAGGCTGTGGTACATATGCCCAAGGGCAGCTCCAGGCCCCGCTTCGACAACATCGCCAAAGAGGGCGCTCAAGTGACCATTGAGGAGGTCAACTACGACGACTGCGTGCGCATGGCGGCGGCCGAAGCCGAACAGACGGAGCACGGCGTTATTGTGCAGGACACCGCCTGGTCTGGCTACGAGGAGATCCCCTCCTGGATTATGCAGGGCTACGGCACCATGGCCAGCGAGTCCGCCGAGCAGCTGCGGCAGCTGGGCGTGAACCGGCCCACCCATGTGTTCGTGCAGGCGGGGGTAGGCAGTCTGGCCGGCGCGGTGGTGGGCTATTACACCAATCTCTTCCCCCAGGACCCGCCCAAATTCGTGGTGATGGAGGCCCAGGCCGCCGACTGCCTCTACCAGGGGGCCCTGGCGGGGGACGGCGCTCCCCGGACCGTCACCGGCGACCTGACCACCATTATGGCGGGTCTGGCCTGCGGCGAGCCCAACACCATCTCCTGGGATATCCTGCGCAACCACGTAACCGCCTTCGTCTCCTGCCCCGACTGGGTCAGCGCCCGCGGTATGCGGATGCTGGGCGTGCCCGTAAAAGGGGACCCGGTGGTGATCTCCGGAGAGTCCGGCGCGGTGGGCATGGGACTGCTGGCCGCCCTGATGGAGAGCGACGCGTACAGGGAGCTGCGGGAGGCTGTGGGGCTGGACCGCTTCTCCCAGGTGCTGATGTTTTCCACCGAGGGGAATACCGACCCCATGAAGTTCCGCAAGGTCCTCTGGGACGGCGAGTATCCCACCGTCTGACCCCCGCCGCCGGGCTGCGCCCGGTGATAAAGCAGAGCGTATTGTTCCATACTATAGCAGCCATCGACCCGTACCAATTGCCCGGACAAATTATAAGGAGGAAATCAAATGGGACTGTTTACTGGGAAAACCGTGATCATCACCGGCGGCGGCAAGGCCAAAGCCATCGGCTACGGCATCGCCGTGGCATACGCCAAGGAGGGGGCCAATCTGGTGCTCACCGGGCGCAATGTGAAAAAGCTGGAGGAGGCCAAGGCCGAGCTGGAGAGCCTCTACGGTGTGAAAGTCCTCATCTGCCAGGCGGATGTGAATCCCGACCCCGCCTGTGAGCAGCGGGTGCAGGAGGTAGTACGGGAGACCGTGGATACCTTCGGACGCATCGACGTGCTCATCAACTGCGCCCAGGCGTCCGCCTCCGGCGTGCCCCTGGCGGAGCACACCCTGGAGCAGTTTAACCTGGGCATCTACAGCGGCCTGTACGCGGCGTTCTTCTATATGCGCGCCTGCTATCCCTACCTGAAGGAGACCCAGGGCTCGGTGGTTAACTTTGCCTCCGGCGCGGGGCTCTTCGGCAACGCGGGGCAGGCCTCCTACGCCGCCGCAAAAGAGGCTATCCGCGGCATGTCCCGGGTGGCGGCTACCGAATGGGGCAAGGACAACATCAACGTCAACGTGGTCTGTCCGCTGGCCCTCACCGCCCAGCTGGAGCAGTTCAAGCAGGCCTATCCCGAGGCCTACGAAAAGAACCTCAAGGCCGTCCCTATGGCCCGCTTCGGCGACCCGGAGAAGGATATCGGCCGGGTATGCGTGCTGCTGGGCACCCCTGACTTCAAGTATATGTCCGGCGAGACCCTCACCCTGGAGGGCGGCATGGGCCAGCGCCCCTGAGCCGGACAGAAAACCTGTGCAGAGATAAGGAGAATTCCGTCATGGATTTTGAACAGATCAAACAAGCCGCCGGGGGCTATCAGGCCGATATGACCCGTTTTCTGCGGGAGATGATCTCCCACCCCAGCGAGAGCTGCCAGGAGAAAGAGGTCGTGGCCTGCATCAAGGCCGAGATGGAGCGGCTGGGCTATGACAAGGTGGAAGTGGACGGCCTGGGCAACGTCATCGGCTGGATGGGTCAGGGCGATAAGATCATTGCCATTGATTCCCATATCGACACTGTGGGCGTGGGCAACCGGGACAACTGGACCCACGACCCCTATGAGGGCTACGAGGACGACGCGGTCATCTACGGGCGGGGCGGCTCCGACCAGGAGGGCGGCATGGCCTCCGCCGTGTACGGCACGAAGATCATGAAGGACCTGGGGCTCATCCCCGCCGGATATAAGATCATGGTGGTGGGCTCCGTCCAGGAAGAGGACTGCGACGGCATGTGCTGGCAGTATATCGTCAACCGGTTCTTCCCCGCCAACGGCATCAGGAAGGAGCAGGTGGAGTTTGTCATCTCCACCGAGCCCACCGACGGCGGCATCTACCGGGGGCACCGGGGCCGCATGGAGATCCGGGTGGATGTAAAGGGTGTCTCCTGTCACGGTTCCGCCCCCGAGCGGGGGGACAACGCCATCTACAAAATGGCGGATATCCTCCAGGATGTCCGGGCCCTCAACGAGAATCCCGCCGACGATGCCGCCGGGGTGAAGGGGCTGGTGAAGATGCTGGACCCCAAATACAACCCGGAACACTATGAGGACGCCCGGTTCCTGGGACGGGGCACCTGCACCGCCTCCCAGATCTTCTACACCTCTCCCAGCCGCTGCGCCGTGGCCGACTCCTGCTCCGTCTCCATCGACCGCCGCATGACCGCCGGGGAGACCTGGGACTCCTGCCTCCAGGAAATCCGGGACCTGCCCAGCGTAAAAAAATACGGAGACGACGTGAAGGTCTCCATGTACATGTACGACCGCCCCTCCTGGACCGGAGAGGTCTACGAGACGGAATGCTATTTCCCCACCTGGATCAACAAAGAATCCGCCGCCCATGTCCAGGCGCTGGTGGACGCCCACCACGCTCTGTTCGGGCAGGAGCGCATCGGGCCTGAGGGTGCGATGCACCTGCGCAGACGTCCCCTCACCGACAAGTGGACCTTCTCCACCAACGGTGTGGCGATCCAGGGCCGCTATGGGATTCCCTGTGTGGGCTTCGGCCCCGGCGCGGAGAGCCAGGCTCACGCCCCCAATGAGATCACATGGAAGCAGGACCTCGTCACCTGCGCCGCCCTGTACGCCGCCGTGCCCGGACTGTACAAGGAGGAGAACAAGACCGCCGATGTCTCCCAGTTCCGGGCGGGAAAGACAGACAACAATATTCAGTAACAGGATAAGGAGATTACCACCGTGGAAAAGACGTTACAGGCATATATTGACAAGCTCGATTCCCTGCGCTTTAAGGATATGTACGACGGCGACTTTTTTCTGACCTGGGATAAGACCGGCGACGAGCTGGACGCAGTCTTTGCCGTGGCCGACGCCCTGCGCTTTCTGCGTGAGCGCAATATCTCCACCAAAATTTTCGAGAGCGGCCTGGGCGTCTCCCTGTTCCGCGACAACTCCACCCGCACCCGGTTCTCTTTCGCCTCCGCCTGCAACCTGCTGGGACTGGAGGTCCAGGACCTGGATGAGGGCAAGAGCCAGGTCGCCCATGGCGAGACCGTCCGCGAGACCGCCAATATGATCTCCTTTATGGCCGACGTTATCGGCATCCGGGACGACATGTACATCGGCAAGGGCCACACCTATCAAAAAGAAGTGGCGGAGGCTGTCGCTCAGGGCCGCAGAGACGGCGTGCTGGAGCAGAAGCCCACCCTGGTCAATCTCCAGTGCGACATTGACCACCCGACCCAGTGCATGGCCGACATGCTCCACATCATCCATGAATTCGGCGGTGTGGAGAACCTGAAGGGCAAAAAAGTGGCTATGACCTGGGCCTATTCCCCCTCCTACGGCAAGCCCCTGTCCGTGCCTCAGGGCGTCATTGGCCTGATGACCCGCTTCGGTATGGACGTGGTGCTGGCCCACCCAGAGGGCTACGAGGTCATGCCCGAGGTGGAAGAGGTAGCCCGCAGAAATGCCGCCGCCTCCGGCGGGGCCTTTGCCAAGACCCACTCCATGGCGGAGGCCTTCCAGGGCGCCGACATCGTCTACCCCAAAAGCTGGGCCCCCTTCGCCGCCATGGAAGAGCGCACCGAGCTCTACGGCCGGGGCGACAGCGAGGGCATTCAGGCCCTGGAGAAGCGCCTGCTGGCCCAGAACGCCCAGCACAAGGACTGGTGCTGCACCGAAGAACTCATGAAAACCACCAGGGACGGCAAGGCCCTGTATCTGCACTGCCTGCCCGCCGACATCAACGGCGTCTCCTGCGTGGACGGAGAGGTGGAAGCCAGCGTGTTTGACCGCTACCGTACCCCCCTGTACAAGGAGGCCTCCTTCAAACCCTATATCATCGCCGCAATGATCTTCCTGGCCAAGTGCAGGGACCCCCAGGCTGTGCTGAAGGCGCTGGAGGCCCAGGGCACCAAGCGCCAATTTGCCGAGTAAGCGGAGGGCCGCATGGGTAAGCGCATTGTAATCGCCCTGGGCGGCAACGCCCTGGGGAATAATCTGCCCGAGCAGATGGCGGCGGTGAAGCAGACCGCCCGCGCCATCGCCGACCTGATTCAGGACGGCCACCAGGTGGTGCTCTCTCACGGCAACGGCCCCCAGGTGGGCATGATTCAAAAGGCAATGGCGGAGCTCACCCGGGCCGAGCCAGACAAGTACATCCCCTGTCCCCTGTCGGTGTGCGTGGCCATGAGCCAGGGCTATATCGGCTACGACCTGCAAAACGCCCTGCGGGAGGAGCTGCTGGACCGGGGTATCCGCAAGGGCGTGGCCACCGTCCTCACCCAGGTGGAGGTGGACCCGACGGACCCGGCGTTCCAGCACCCTTCCAAACCCATTGGGGCCTTTCACTCCCCGGACGAGGCCAAATTTCTCATCCAGCAGCGGGGCTATCAGATGGTAGAGGACGCAGGCAGGGGCTGGCGGCGGGTGGTGGCCTCCCCCAAACCCGTGTCCATTGTGGAAATCGAGTCTATCCGGGATATGGTGGAGGCCGGGCTGGTGGTGGTGGCCTGCGGCGGCGGCGGCATCCCGGTATTCCGGACCGGCGGACACCATTTGAAAGGCGCGGCGGCGGTCATAGACAAAGACTTTGCCTCCTGTGTTCTGGCCCGGCAGCTGGAGGCCGACACCCTGATTATTCTCACCGCCGTGGAAAAAGTGGCGGTAAACTTTGGCAGGCCGGACCAGAGGTGGCTGGACACCCTCACCCCGGAGGCGGCCCGGCAGTACATAGAGGAGGGGCACTTCGCACCCGGCTCCATGCTCCCCAAGGTCCAGGCGGCGGTGGAGTTCGCCCAGTCCGCCCCCGGCCGCACCGCCCTGATCACTCTGCTGGAAAAAGCCAGAGACGGCGTGGCCGGCATAACCGGAACTGTAATCCGCCAGTGAGTCAGCCCTGCGGCAGGGAACAGCCCTGGGCCCCCTGCTCAGGCGCCTATCTGCACGGGGAGAACCTCCAGCCCCGGCCTCCCCTGACGGACGGCCTCCAGCAGAAGGGCGGAGGGGGGCGTATCCGGCCCGTGCTGGACCAGCTGCATCCGCTTGGGCTCCAGCCCGCAGGACCGCAGGGTCTCAACCAGCTGGCACAGCCGCTCCGGGCGGTGGACCAGGGCGAATCGCCCGCCGTTTTTGGTGAGATAGGCCGCCGCCCTGCACAGTTCTGCCAAGGTACATTGCTCCTCCATACGGGCCGCTCCCCCGGAGCGGCCCGTATTTTGTGCAAAGTAGGGCGGGTTGGAGACCACCAGCTCCCGGTTCCCGGCGGGCAGCAGCTCCCTGACCCGGCGCAGGTCGGCGGTCAGTACAGTCCCTGTCAAGCCGTTCTCCGCCAGATTCCGGCGGGCCAGCTCCGCGTCGTCCGGGTTCAGCTCAATGCCGGCCATGGTCAGGCCGGGCTCCCGGGCCAGCAGCAGAAGGGGCAGCGCTCCCGCGCCGCACCCCAGGTCGCACACCCGCCAGCCACGGCGGAGGGTGACAAAGTCCGAGAGCAGAAGGGTATCCCGGCCCAGGGGAAAACAGGTGTCTGACTGCCGGTAGAGAAAGGGCCCCAGCCGCTCCGGGGGCCTCAAGCCATTCCCTCCAGCAGCCCCCGCACCGTCCGGGCGGTCATGCCCCAGATGACCCGGTCCTCCCATTGGTAAACAGGCACATCCATCTGTCCCTGCCGCCAGCGGTAGCCGTCCGGATAGCCCACAAGCCCGTGGGGAAAGTCCGCCCCGGGGGTGGGGACCAGCGCGCAGGTGTACACCGCCGGCGGGTGGCGGAGCAGGTGGTCCACAGGAACCCAGAAGGTGTCCTTCACCTCCGCCGGATTGGGGCGCAAGGCCCTGGTGGGGTCCACCCGTCCCAGCACGGGGTGGAAAAGGAAATTCCCCTGCCCGCACTGAAAGTCCAGGGGGGCGATCACCTCCACCGCCTGGGGCGGGATGCCCAGCTCCTCCCAGGTCTCCCGCAGGGCGCACTGCTCCGGCGTCTCCCCGGGCTCCATGTGCCCGCCGGGGAAGCAGACCTCTCCGGGCTGACGGGTCAGCGTGTCCGCCCGCACCTCAAACAGCAGGGACAACACCCCATCCCGCTGGGCCAAGGGAACCAGCACCGCGTATTCCCGGCGCACCCCCAGGGGGCGTGGAATATGCCCCCTCCACCGCCGCTCAAAATCCGCTATGGTCAAAGAGAACGCCTCCTTACAGCGCCGTCAGGAACTCGTTGAGCGCCGTATAAAATTGTCCCACGTGGACGCCGTCCAGCAGGCGGTGGTTGAGCTCCAGGCTCAGGTGAAGAACGGTCCGCCCGTCCGCCTCCTCCCAGCGCCCCCAGGACACCCGGGGGATGGTGTCCGAGGGGTTCCCGTCCCGCTCGTTGGTCAGGGCGGTGAGGGGAAACCAGGGCAGGCAGGTGAAGTAGACCTCCTGATCCGGCTCCCAGGGGCCGGCGGTGAGAAACTCTGTCTGGGACTCCGACTGGGCCCTTGCCCGGCGGCAGAAGTCTCCCAGGTCTTCCCCGGCCTCCAGGGTGACGATGTGGAACAGCGTGCTCCCCGGCTTCAGGTCGGTGAAGCTGGGCACCAGGCGGCGGTGCCGGACGATAACGCCCTCCCGGTCCCGGTATAAAAAGGCGTCCACCCGCTCCATGGCCTTGACCGCCGCAAAGACCATGGCCGGATAAAAGGGCAGGGCCCGGGCTTTACACAGCTCCCGCAGGCGGGTTACGTCTACCGGGAACGTCAGGGCGTAAAAGGGCTGGGCCATAGACGCGAAAAACGCGTAGTGGGTCCGCCGGGGCCAGGTCTCCAGGTCGATAACCTCGGCTTTTTCCCGCAGGGCGTCCTGCCGGGGCCCGGAGCTGAACAAAACTGATTCCAAAGCGGATTCTCCTCTCAGAACTGGTTTGGTGAAAAATCTTGACAGGCGCACGGTCCTGTGGTACAATTGCCCAACAATTGAAAATACCCATGGGGGAGTAGTAGGCGCAGTACCGGCTGCGTGGCAAGTCAACATCCCTGGCTGACTGGATCAGTCTGGCTTGTCTTAAATAACGAGACTCATGTATGGCTCCAGGCTGTGCATGGTCTTTTTTTGACCCGGGCACAGCTTTGGCGGCTGTGCCTGGGTCTTTTCTTTTGGTAAAAATGAAAGGATGGACAAACATGGAACTGACTTTGGTACTGGCGCTGCTGCTTCTGGGCATTGTGCTGATTGTAAAGGGCGGCAGCCTCTTTGTGGACGCGGCCTCCTGGATGGCGGAGGCCAGCGGCATCCCCAAGCTGATTGTAGGGGCCACCATTGTGAGCCTGGCCACCACCCTGCCGGAGCTGCTGGTCTCCGTCATGGCGGCGGCCAAGGGAAAGACGGACATGGCTGTGGGCAACGCGGTAGGGAGCGTAACCGCCAACATCGGCCTGATCCTGGCGGTATCCGTGCTCTGCATGCCCGCTGTAATCCGGCGGAGAGACTACCTGCTCAAATCCCTGCTGATGCTGGGGGCCGCCGCCCTTCTGCTGGTGTGCGGCGGCGCGGGACGGCTGGAGCTGAGGATATCTATGGTGCTTCTGGCGGTGTTTGCCGCCTTCATGATTGAAAATGTGTCCTCGGCCAGGCAAGCCATGGCGGAGCGGTCCGGCGCCCCTGAGGAGCGGCCCTCCGCCGGCGGGCGGACGCTGGCAGTCAACCTGCTGAAATTCGCAGCCGGGACGGTGGGCATCGTGTGGGGAGCGGACCTGCTGGTGGACAGCGGCAGCGAGCTGGCCCGATTCATCGGCATCTCCGAGCGGGTGATCGGCGTGACCATTGTGGCGGTGGGCACCTCTCTGCCGGAGCTTATCACCACCATCACCGCCATAGTCAAAAAGCAGTCCTCCCTGTCGGTGGGAAATATCCTGGGGGCAAATATCATCGACCTGACCCTGATTCTCCCTCTGTCCGCCCTGGTATCGGGGCAGACTCTCCCCATTACGGCGGGCTTCGCCCGGTTTGACCTGCCGGTCTGCCTGCTGGTGGGCATCGTCGCCCTGGTTCCCGCCCTGGCGGGGGGGCGCTTCCGGCGGTGGCAGGGGGCGGCGCTGCTGGGACTTTACGGCGTCTATATGGCGCTGACCTGCACGGCCATGGGTCTGTGACCTCTTCCGGTTATCCCGCCAGAAATGCGGCGGCCTTCTTCCCGTCCTGGTAGCCGTAGCCGTACAGCCGCTCCATGGCCAGCTCGTTGTGGCGCAGAGTGCTCATGCCCTCGATGTCCGCCGGGGCCAGCAGCAGGGCCCGGCCCTCCTGCTCCAGCTCCTTCACCTGCTCCACCTGGCGGTTATAGACCTCATGCCGCCGCTGAAGAGCGGTCCAGGCCCGGGGATATGCCCGCATTGCCGCCGCCATCGCTTTGGTGTATTTCAGAGGCGGCCGCCGAAAATCCCGGGGACGGGTCAGCAGGACCAGCACCCGGTCACAGCCGTCCTCCATTGCCCTGCGGAAGGGCACCGGGTCGGACACGCCGCCGTCAAAATAGGGCCGCCCGTTTACCGGATAGGGCCGGCAGGCCATGGGCAGGCAGCAGGAGGCCTTGATGGGGTCGTAGTGGTCCCGGGGCAGGTCCGCCCGGGTGAAGTACCGGGCCTCTCCGGTGAGGGCGTCGGTGGCCACCACCACAAAGGGGACCGGATTGGCGGCGAAGGCGTCGTAATCCAGCGGGTCCTCCCCTCCGGAGCTGCTCAGGGTGTCGTACACATAGTCCAGGTCCACATAGGAGCCGGTTTTTACCAGATTGGACAGGCTCATATACTCTTTCCGGGCGGCATACTGCATATAGAATCGGTGGTTGCGCCCCCGCTGTCCCGCCAGATAGGAGGCCAGGTTTGCGGCCCCGGCGGACACGCCCAGGCAGTAATCCGGGTAGATCCCGCAGTCCAGCAGATAATCATAAAGTCCGGCGGTATACGCACCCCGCATACCGCCCCCCACGTCAATGATTCCCTTCATGGCAAGCGATTTCTCCTTCCTTTTCAAACAGCCGCCGGCAGATGCGGCACAAAAGCTCCACCGAACCCACCCGGTAGCCGCTGACCCCATAGCGGGCCCGCCCGTCTCCGGTACACACTACGCAAAGGGGCGGCCGGTCCGGTTCCAGCCCCAGGCGCCGGGCGGCGCCCTCCAGGTCAAAGGCCCAGTCGTCCAGCAGGAGCTGCATCTCCGGCCCGCCGTCAGCCGTCAGCCGGACCAGAGCCGGATGGTCCGCGGCCTCCCG
The DNA here is from genome assembly GCA_947384055.1 of uncultured Flavonifractor sp. Classification (GTDB taxonomy): domain Bacteria; phylum Bacillota; class Clostridia; order Oscillospirales; family Oscillospiraceae; genus CANAAV01. The sequence goes on along the minus strand of CANDFO010000001.1, from coordinate 75,550 downwards.
GCTGCGCAGGAAGAAGCGCACATCCACCGGGAGGGCGGCCAGAGCCCCGCGGGAGGCGGCCAGCTCATGGAGCACGTGCTCCGTGGGTTCGCCCCCCTCCTCCAGCCAGAGGAGCAGGGCGGGACGTCCCGTCCGGACGGCATCCCGGACGGGCTCCCCCGTCAGGGCCGCGGCAGGGACCGGGGGAAGAGGCTGGTCCATGAGCAGGTCCTCCAGGTCAAAGGTCCGCAGGTACAGGGGGAGCGTCTTGTCCGCTCCGGCCTCCAGGGTGAGTTCCCGCCGGGCCGCCAACTGATTTCCGCTGGGCAGGCGCACGGTGGTAATCAGCCGGAAGCGCCCGGCGGGGAGGGTCAGGGTACAGGCCGTCCCCTGCCAGCCACCGGTCACAGCCAGCGGCGTCCAGCCCCGGGCGGTCCACCGGGAGAGGCCCCAGTTTTGTCCATAGCGGAAGGTCTCCTCCGGTGTCCGGGTCAGAGTAAGGCGGGCGGTCTCTTCCGGCTCCAGGGGACGGAAGGCCCCGTCCCTCCAGAACTCCGGCCTGCCGTCCAGCGCCCGCAGACGGGCGGGAACGCCCAGTGCCCGCAGCTGGGCGGTACAGAGCAGACCAAAGCTGAGCCCGTCACACCGCCCGGCCGCCAGGGCCGCCTGGGGGGGCCAGCGGAGATTTTCGTAAATCTGTCCGCCCTCCGGCCGCACCCGCCGGGCCAGCAGGACCGGCAGACAGCGGGGATTGTCCTGAACGCGGGCCCGCTCCTCCGCCGTCCAGCCCTCCCCCAAGGGCCCCCGCCAGGGGGTCAGCGGTTCCAGGGCGATGCGCGGACAGCACAGTGCCGACCAGTAGACCTCCTCCGGCATATCCGCCGACCGGGGCGGGCGGCGGGAAAAGTGCTCCTCCAGCACAGAGCAGGTCACGTCCCGCAGGTCCTTATCCGTGAGCGTGCGGACCAGCTGTTCCCGGAGAGGGGCCTCCGGCCCCCTGAGGAAGGCGGCCAGCTCCCGGGCGTTTCCCCTGGCTCTGCGGAGCAGATCCTGGCACCCGGCCGCGCCGGAAACACACCACCCGGCCGCCCGCTCTCTGCGGCTGCGGGAGCCGGCGGCCCGCACAGCGGCCCGCCGCTCCTTCTGCTCCGGTGTGAGCGGCGGCGGCAGGTCCGCTCTGCCCCGGGGGGCGTGTACGTCAAAGCTGTCCCACCCCTCGCCGGGGGGCGGGGGAGCGGCCAGCTCCAGGGTCAGACTGCTTCCGGCGCAGTCTCCCCGGGCCTCCAGCCCCTCCCGGCGGGCCTCCACATGGAAATCCCCCAGACCCAGGCAGACCTGGGCTCTGCCGTCGGGACCGGCGGTGAGGGACACGATGGTATGGTACTGGGCCTCGTTGAGCACCTGGATGCGGAACTGTGTCCCGGGAGCCGGTCGCCCCCCGCAGAGGGCCTGAAGGGTATATCTTCTGGTCTCGGTATACCGGCCGGTCTGATTATACCAGCATACCGTCCCCCGCTGCTCCAGAAAGGGACCGTGAAGGGGAGACGTTCCCCGGCCGAAGGTGCGGGAGTGGACCAGAAGGGCTCGCCCTGCGGCGGTGTTAAACCACCCCCGGTCCAGCTCCGGCTCCGGCTCACAGGCCCCCAGAAAGTGCCAGCGGTCCCCGCACAGGGCCTCCACCCAGGCGTGGTTGTCGTCACAGTGGGCCCAGCGGGGGGCATACACCTGCCGGGCGGGGATGCCTACGCTCCGCAGGGCGGCCACCAGAAAGGCCGACTCCTCCCCGCACCGCCCGCTGCCATTGCGAAAGACCGTCAGAGGCGAGGCGGTCCGGTCGTCCTGAAGCTGGTAGGAGGCCTGTTCATTGCACCAGCGGTTGACCGCCAGAACCGCCTCCTCCACAGCGAGCCCCTCCACCCGGGGGCGGAGGAGGGAGAAAAAAAGAGACCGGTGGTCCGACAGATCCTCATCGTTGACCCGGGGGCAGAGGACGTAGTGAAAAAAGAGCTCCTCATCCAGCGCGGCACACCAGGGGAACTGTGCCCGGACCATCAGAGCGTGCTCCGCACACGCCCGAAAATAGGCGAAGGGATAGCTGTCCAGGTCGCTGAGGGGCAGCGTATCCCGCAAAAAGTCCGCGGCCCGGGCCATAGCGGGAGAAAGGGCGGATAAATCCCATTGCGGCATAAAGGCCACCTCCTGATTATGGGCGCATGGAAAGAGACGACGTGAAAGCCCGATACCTTCAGAATAACAGAACAGGCCCAAAAATTCAAGCTGGTATGTCCTACTATTCCTCAATAAAACAAGCCGATACCCAGGAGCGGGCAGTGATGTGGAAAACCGTATTGTTATTGTTACGCCGTAAACGCTATCAGGGTCGGGGACGATGTAAAAACCGTACAGGCGGACATGGGCTGCGCCACCGCCTCCCTTATCCTGGACAAATACGGTCACTTCACCAAGTGCATGAAACAGGACGGCGCGCCCCGCTTGAGGGCCCTCATAAAATAGGGCTTACGAGTGTAAATCACAGGGGTTGACGTCCTTTTGTCTGTTTCCCCGCGGAGGTCTCTCCTCCGGCACAGCATATTTTTGCAAAAACGGGGCAAGCTGTGGGCAAATGGCCTGTACGGATTTTTCTCCCCCTCCGGGACGGCGCGGGCCGGACATTTTTTCTATGGAGGCGCGGAAACCATGAGACGAGGCGTAGTGCTTCTGCTGGGCCTGAGCCTGGCCTGTCTGCCGGGCTGCGGGGGCTCCGGGAGCAGTGCCGGAGTGGTCAATATCAGCGGTTCCACCTCAATGGAGCTGGTGGCGGGGGCTCTGACGGAGGCCTATCACCTGGAGCACGGCGACGTCACCGTCAATTTCAGCGGCTCCGGCTCCAGCGCAGGCATCCAGAACGTGCTGGAAGGGCTCTGTGACATCGGCCTGAGCAGCCGGGCCCTGACTGCCCGGGAGCTGGAGCAGGGGGCTCTGGCTCAGGTGGCGGCGCTGGACGGCATTGCGGTAATCGTCCACCCGGATAACCCTGTGGAGGACCTGACTGAGGAACAGCTGGCGGCTCTGGCGGTGGGAGAGATCACCAACTGGTCACAGCTGGGCGGCCGGGACGCTCCGGTAGCGCTGATCGGACGGGAGGCCGGCTCCGGCACCCGCTCTGCCTTTGAGGAGAGCCTGGGGGTCTCCGGCCGGTGCGCCTACACCAACGAGCTGACCTCTTCGGGCGATGTTTCCATCAACGTGGCCTCCAACCCCAATGCTCTGGGCTATACCTCTCTGGCGGCGGCAGTGGACTCCGTAAAGGTTCTGAAAATCAGCGGGATTACCCCCGGCGAGGACACGGTTCAGGACGGCAGCTATGTCATCCAGCGGCCCTTCCTCATGGTTACGCGGGCGGGAGACCCCCTGCCGGAGGCGGCTCAGGGGTTTCTGGACTACGCGCTGAGCGCCCGGGCCGCCCCGTTTATCCGCATCGCCGGGGCTATTCCGCCGGGAAAGGCTGACCCTTCATGAAACTATCCGCATTCCGCCGCCCTATAGAGGGCTTCATGAACCTGTTTTTTCTCTTCTGCGGTCTTCTGGCCGTGGGCTTTGTGCTGTTTATCAGCGTATACCTGATTCTGGCGGGCCTGCCCGTCATCCGGGAGGTGGGATTGCTTTCCTTCCTGTTCGGACAGGTGTGGGCGCCTACGGCGGAGGAGCCGCGCTTTGGAATTCTCCCGTTTCTTCTGACCTCGGTCTACGGGGCCGCCGGCGCCATCGTTCTGGGAGTTCCCGTGGGCCTGCTGTGTGCCGTTTTCCTGGCCAAAACCGCGCCGCCCCGGCTGGCGGCGGCGGTGCGTCCGGCGGTGGAGCTGCTGGCGGGCATCCCGTCAGTGGTCTACGGCCTGGTGGGAATGACCGTGCTGGTGCCCGCGGTGCGGGAGTGGTTCGGCCTCCCCGATGGCGCCAGTCTCTTTGCGGCGATTCTGGTGCTGGCAGTGATGATTCTCCCCTCCATCATCAGCGTCTCTGAGACCGCGCTCCGGGCAGTCCCTCAGGAGTACGAGGCAGCCAGCCTGGCCCTGGGCGCCACAGAGCTGGAGACCGTGTTCCGGGTGAGCCTCCCGGCGGCCTCCGGCGGCGTGGCGGCGGCGGTGGCCTTGGGTATCGGCCGGGCGGTGGGGGAGGCCATGGCCGTCCTCATGGTGGCGGGCAACGCGGCCAATATGCCCGCCCTGTTCCGCAGCGTCCGATTCCTCACCACGGCGGTGGCCAGCGAGATGTCCTACGCCAGCGGCCTCCAGCGTCAGGCCCTGTTTTCTGTGGCGCTGGTGCTTTTCCTGTTTATCATGCTCCTCAACGTCTTAATGAATACGCTCTTAAGAAGGAAGGCGAGGTGACGTGCCTATGGACCCTGCGTTCTCCCGGCGGCGGCGCGTCCGGGACCGCCTGCTGCGGGCGCTGCTGGCCCTCAGCGCCGGGCTCACCTGCGTCCTGCTGGCAGCTCTGGTGGGATATATCCTCTTCCGGGGTCTGCCCCGCCTGACCTGGCGGCTGCTGTCCACCCAGTCCAGCGTCCTTCAGGGGACCCAGGGTATCCTGCCCAATATTCTCAACACCCTGTACGTCACTCTGGGGGCCCTGGCGCTGGTCCTCCCCCTGGGAGTGGGGGCGGCGGTCTATCTGAATGAGTACGCCCGGAACCGGCGGCTGGCGGCGGCGGTAGCGTTCGCGGCCGATACCCTGTCCGGCATTCCATCTATTGTCTACGGTCTGGCCGGCGCGCTCTTTTTCTGCCGCCTGCTGGGGCTCCAGGCATCTCTTCCCGCGGGGGCCCTGACCCTGGCGGTGATGACCCTGCCCACCATCATCCGCACCGCTCAGGAGAGCCTGAAAACCGTCCCCCAATCCTATCGGGAGGGGGCCCTCGGCCTGGGCAGCGGGAAATGGCGAATGCTCCGCACGGTGGTGCTCCCCTCCGCCGCCGACGGCATTGTCGCCGGGTGCATTCTGGCGGCGGGGCGCATTCTGGGGGAATCCGCCGCCCTGCTGTTTACGGCGGGAATGGGCATGGCCCTGAACCACTTCTTCGCCTCCTGGGAGAATTTCAGCCGCAGCTCCGGGGCAACCCTGGCGGTGGCCCTCTACGTCTATGCCAAGGAGCGGGCGGATTTTGACACAGCCTTTGCCATTGCCGCCCTGCTGCTGCTGCTGACCCTGCTGGTCAACCTGGGAGCAAAGCTGGCGGGGCGGCGGCTTCGGCCGCAGGGAGGGAAGCGGCATGGATGAACAGACCATTTTATCGGCACGGGCGCTGGAGCTCTGGTACAGTCCCGCGGTCCAGGCCCTGCGCCGGATAGACATGGATATCCCGGAACGGCAGGTCACGGCGCTGATCGGCCCCTCCGGCTGCGGAAAATCCACGTTTCTGAAAACCCTGAACCGGATGAACGACCTGGTTCCCGGCGTCCGCGTCCAGGGCAGCGTCCGATACCGGGGGCAGGAGATCTACAGCCCGTCGGTGGACGTCACCTGGCTGCGCAGGCAGGTGGGCATGGTGTTTCAAAAGCCCAACCCCTTCCCCATGAGCATCTATGACAACGTGGCTTACGGCCCCCGCACCCACGGTCTCCGGGACCGGGCCGCGCTGGATGAGATTGTGGAGCGCTCCCTGCGGAGCGCCGCCATCTGGGACGAGGTCAGGGACCGGCTGAAAAAGCCGGCCCTGGCCCTGTCCGGCGGGCAGCAGCAGCGTCTGTGCATCGCCCGGGCCCTGGCGGTGGAGCCGGATGTCCTCCTGATGGATGAGGCCACCAGCGCCCTGGACCCCATCTCCACCTCCAGAATTGAGGACCTTATCACCGATTTGAAGCAGCGCTACACCATCGTCATCGTGACCCACAATATGCAGCAGGCCACCCGCGTGTCCGACAAGTGCGCCTTTTTCCTGATGGGAGAGCTCATCGAGTTTGGAGACACCACCCAGCTCTTCGCTCTCCCCCGGGACCGGCGCACGGAGGATTATATCACCGGGCGGTTCGGGTAACACCCGAGGGGGCCGGTACGCCCGGCGTCCGGAAACAGGAGGTCCCACATGAGAAAAACCTTTGACGCGGAGCTCCAGGAGCTCAATTATGAGGTGCTGGATATGTCGGCCACGGTGGAGCGGGCCATTGACGTGGTGACAGAGTCCCTCTCCGCCGGAGACCGGCAGGCGGCCATGTCCGCCATGGAGATGACCCGCGCCATGGACCAGATGGAACGGGACATTGAGGACCGCTGCCTGCGGCTGCTCCTGCGGCAGCAGCCGGTGGCACGGGACCTGCGCACCATTTCGGCGGCTCTGAAGCTGGTGACGGACCTCCAGCGCATTGGAGACCAGTGCGCCAACATTGCGGAGATCTCCCTGCTGCTGGAGCAGCAGAAGCGGGACCACACCCTGGCCCACATCCGCACTATGAGCCAAAAGTCCGCCGTCATGGTAAAACGGGCTATCTTTGCCTATGTGAACCGGGACGCGGAGGAGGCCCGCACCGTTATGGCCCTGGACGATGAGGTGGACAGTCTCTTCAACCAGGTAAAGGAGGAGCTGGCCGCCCGCATCGCCGCCGGGCAGGAGGCAGGCAGCCAGGCTATCGACCTGGTGATCATCGCCAAATATCTGGAGCGCATTGCCGACCACGCGGTGAATATCGCCCGCTGGGGCATTTTCTGTGTCACAGGGGAGCTGGTCCCCGAGGACCCGGCGGAGTAGCGGAAAACCTGCTCCAAATGCAATCGGCATTCCTGACTTGATGGAGTGCTAGCCCTCTTTTTCCACGGCCGCCCAAAACGCCTCCCCCTTGACGGTGGGGAGCCAGCGGCGGCAGTCGCCCCCGCGCCCCTCCTCAAAGTGACAGGCGGCGGCGTACTCGCACCACCGGCAGGCGTTGCGCTCCGGCCCCCGCCAGAAGGGGTCGGCGGCGATGTTGCCCGCCGCCAGCTCCTCCGCCACCTCCCGGAGAATTTTGTCCGTATGCCGGGCCAGCCGGCCCAGCCGCTCGGCGCTGACTAGGGCCTCTCCCTTAATCTCTCCGGCCTTGTTGATCCGCACCGGAAGGAATCGCGGCCCCGCCGGGCCGGGCCGCTCCATAGCCTCCAGCACCGCCGGGTCGTCCAAAAGCACCCCGCTGCGCTTCAGCTGGGCGTCCACCTTTTTCTGCCGTTCCTCCTCGGTCATGGAGCGGCTTCCGGCAACGACCGCGTCCCGGGCGGGCAGGTAGAGCACGCCGGCGGGGACAGCTTCCCGGCCATAGAGGGCCGGCCCCTCCTTTTCCAGCGTGAACAGGTACAGCAGCATCTGCAGGCCCATGCCGTTCCAGATGTCGGTCAGGTCAAAGGACTTTCGCCCGGTCTTGTAGTCCACCACCCGCAGGTAGAGCCGCCCGTTCTCCTCCCAGCCGTCAACCCGGTCCACAAAGCCGGAGATGCTCACCGTCAGGCCGTCCGCCGTCAGCTCAACCGGCGGCAGGTCCTTTTGGCGGCCGAAGCCCAGCTCGAAGGAAAGCGGCTGGAATTTTGACGCGGCCAGCTCCTCCGCCACGTTTTCCACCACTGCGTACACAGAGTTCAGCAGCCGCCGGAACAGATACCGGAACCGCGGGGTCTCATTTTCCAGCCCTCCCAGCTCCTCCGCCACATAGCGGTCCACGGCGGCCCTGACCAGGGTCCGCAGGTCCTGTTTTCCTATGACACCCGCGCCGCCCCGCTCTCCAGCCTCCCGCAGCACGTGCTCCAGCACATAGTGGACGAAGGTCCCGTATTCGGGCGCCTGGAATCCCGCCGGACGGCGGGGCTCCGCCTTCAGACCGTATTGCATAAAGTAGGAGAAGTGGCAGGATTTATACTTGTCCAGGCGGGAGGCCGACATGGGCGCCCGCCTGCCGTAAAGGGCGTCCACCGCCGGGCGGGTCAGGCGTCCCCGCTCCAGCCGGGCGGATCGGAGCACCCGGCCGGCCAGGGCCGCGTACTCCGGCATGGCGCTCAGGGCCTCTGCCGCCGCCGGATACCGCCCGGCCAGTTCCAGGGCCGGACGGGGAGCGGCCAGCCGGAAGCTCCCGTCCAACGCGGCCTCCCGCACCTGCCGTGCCCCGGGAAAGAGCCCCCGCAGCCTGTGGACCAGGAAGGAGGGACGCAGCTCCTCTCCATCCGCGCCGGCGGCGGACCAGCACACGTACAGACGCTCCCCCGGCAGGGTACAGGTCTCATAGACAATGGTGGTCTCCCGGACCAGCTTGTCGGTGAGTCTGGGGGCCAGCTCCAGGCCGAAGGAAGCCAGCAGGCTCCGGTCATCGTCGTTGAGCAGTCCCGGGGAAGGGCTGGCCTGAGGGATGGAGGCGTCGTCGGCCCCCAGCAGGAAGAGCACTCTGCAAGCCTTGTGCGCCAGCCGGGGCATCTCTCCGGCGTTCACCCGGTCCAGAGATACGGGGATGCTCCCCACGTCGTACTGGGAGAGCACCAGGGCAAAGAGCTTGGAAAACTCCTCCAGCTCCATGGGGGTCTCGCCCAAAATGCCGGCGCACTGCTCCAGACCGCCGCAGAGGATGTCCCAGAGCTGGCCGTATTCCTCCGCCAGGGCCTCCTCTCCCCGCTCCCGCAGGGCCTGAGTCCGCTGCTCCAGGCGTTCCGGCAGACCGATGGCCTCCAGGAACTGGTACAGGCACACCGCCTGCCCCCGCCCGGTGCGGTTCTTGTTTTTCCGCAGGGCCTCCAGGGGCTGTGCCGCCTGACGGCGCAGCCGGTTCAGCCGCTCCAGCCGCTCCCGGTCCCCGTCGGAAAAGGCCTGTCCGTAGCCCTTGGGATGGCCGCTCCAGTCCTTCTTTCCGGTCCAGGCGCTCCCTTCCAACTTCCATTTGAGCACATAATTTTCCAGCAGGTCCACGTCCTCCGGGGACAGGTCCGTCAGCCCGGTTTTCAGATAGCGGAACATGTCCTCATAGCGGTATTCACCGGCCGCCGCCTCCAGCGCGGCGGTGAGCAGGGCAAATACCGGTTTTTGCAGCACATCGCTCATGCGCCCCAGAAACACCGGAACCCCGTATCGGGCAAAGACGGTCTCCATCATCTCTCCCCAGCCCTCCATGCTCCGGGCGCACACGGCGATATCCCGAAAGCGGAAGCCCTCCTCCCGAACCAGCCGCAGAATCTCCGCCGCTGTCCACTCCACCTGGGAATAGGGGGTGTGGGAGGTAAACAGGGTGAGCGCCTCCGCCGGCCCTCCCCAGGGGGCGGGAGCCGGAGCAAAGAGCTCCCGCTCCAAATGGGCCAGCGCCGGGTCGCGCGGGCGGGCGGGCCGAGTGCGCAGCTCCAGCTCCTGGGGAACGCCGGCGTCCCGCGCCAGCCGGAGGAGCTGCCGGGCGGTGCGGCGGGCGGGGGAGAAAATCCCGCCGCCGTCCTCGCTTTCCTCCAGCCTGTCACAGGTCAGGGCCGCCGTTACCGACTGTCCTTGGACCAGAAGGCGGCGGAGCACCAGCCGTTCCTGGGGAGTAAAGTCGGTAAACCCATCCACATAGAAGTCCCGGCCCCGGGCCCAGGGACAGGTATCCAGCAGCCGGGCCAGCCGTGTGAGCTTATCCCTGGGGTCCGCCCCCTGCCGGGCGGTGAGGGCCTCATACGCCCCATAGATCAGGGACAGATCCAGCAGCTTGTCTCCCTCCTCCCCGCCGGTTTCTTTTCCGGCAGTCCACAGGTGCTCCGGTGTGACGGCGCAGGTTTTCAGCTCGTCCACCGTGGCCAGCAGCCCGGTCAGGAAGGCCGGCCGACGAGAGGGACGGGCGTAAATTTTCATCTGCCCGGCCACGCTCTGCAGGGCCGTGTACATCAGCAGCAGCCGCCCTCCGGCGTCCAGAGCCGGGGCCGCCAGCCCGCCGCCTGCGGAAAAAACCCGATCCGCCAGCCGGGTAAAGGAGAGCACCTCCGCATAGCGGGACACCGGGCTCCCCCCGATGGCACACAGACGGCGCTCCATATCGTGGGAGTGCTGCTCCGGCACAATCAGCACCTGGGGGCGGTCCGGCCCCCGCCGGGTCATTGTCTCCAGCAGGGCGAGGGTCTTTCCTGTTCCCGCCCGGCCCAGCAGCAGCTTCAGCATGAGGGTGTTCCTCCTTTTTCTCTGTGTTGTGGAAGTTATAATTATAGGGTCAAGTAACTTGTAGTAAGCGGTTAAAATTGATTTTCCGAGGGGAATATCCCCGCACATTCTCTACTCGTATTTTGCCGTGGGCAAAACCTTGGCGCAGAGGAAATTCATCTGCTCGAGCATGTCAAATATCCTTGGAGTGGAGCCGGACAAAGGGCGGCGAAAATCAAAAGAAAAAACCGCCGCGGGCGGTCTTTTCTTTTGGTTTGTTCCGGCAAAAAAGATGCGTCTGGAAAACCTTGCGGCGCAGAAATCATATAATCTGTTCTCTATTCTATTATCCGTGTTATATTTGAACAGGCTCCAAGCCTAAAGGTACAGCTGACACTGTTGTTTATGTGTTTATATTAGCCCATAATACACCGGAAGTCAAGGGACAGCATAGCAGAAGTATGGAAGAAAGAAACTATAGGCGCGGCCGGTATCAATGCCAACCGCAGAAAACAGGCTTTTCCCCGGTCATTCTCGCCGCCTGCTCATATAAGTTAGGATAAGCGCAAATAAAAGGACAAAAAAATCCGTAGAAGGTCTGGGCAGCAGAACCTTCTACGGATTTTTTGTTTTTAACTGCCGTACCTCCGCCCTTTTCAATCCCCTCTTACGGCGGCGGGCGGTCAGCTCAGAGCGCTTTTAGCGGCCTCATAGATCGCCTTGCGCTGGAAAACTCCCTTTAAATCCCCATGGACCAGGGAAGGGAGCAGCACATTGAGCTCCTCCTCGGGAAGCTCCCACCATTTCAGCTCCAGCAGCTCTGCAATGGTGGCGTCGTCAAAACGCTTCTTGATAAATCTGGCCGGGGCGCCGCCCACAACTGTGTAAGGGGGCACGTCGTGGGTAACGATGCTCCGCGTGCCAATGGCGGCGCCGTCGCCGATGGTCACGCCGGGCATGATGACGGCCTCCCGGCCGATCCACACGTCGTTGCCCACCACAATGCCCTGGCCCCGGTGTCCCCAGGTGAAGTCCCGCTCGAAATCCAGACTGTCCCAATGGGCATTGAGCCAGCCAAAGGGATACCAGGACAAAGAGCCCGGGTCATGATGACAGATGGCGCACATGAACTTTACCCCGCTGGCGATAGAGCAGTAAGCGCCGATTTTAATATGGTCGCCCGCCCCCGGAAAATGATAGAGCACATTGTTTTTCACAAAATCCCGGGGGTCCCTCTGGTCGTCATGGTAGTAGGTGTGCACACCCACCTCGATATCCGGGTCGTCTACCACATGCCTCAGATAAACCACCTCGGTGGAATCGTCTACCAAATAGAGCCGCTTATCATTATCAGGCCGCACACTGTCCCCCCCTTTTGCCAAATCTCCTATTCTATCATAATCCATCCGCTCTATCGGGAAAAGAGACTTCCCTGTTGAGCAGAGGTAAAAATTTGACCGGTGTATCCCCCTGAAAAAAGTGCGCGGTCAGAGGCGGCTCAGCACAGGCCGTATCCGGCGGGAACCGCGTCGTCCAGCATGATCAGATGGAGCTTCTCACTGCCGTCGGGCTCCTCCTTCACGGCGGAAATCAGCATGCCGTTGGACTCCAGCCCCATCATTTTCCGGGGAGCCAGATTGGTACAGGCCACCACGGTCTTGCCCACCAGCTGCTCCGGCTCATAGTATTCGTGGATGCCGGACAAAATCTGTCGGGGCTGTCCCTCACCGCAGTCCAAGGTAAACCGCAGCAGCTTTTTGCTCTTGGGCACCGCGTCACAGGCCAGGATTTTGGCTGTTACCAACTGTACCTTGTTAAAATCATCAATGCTGATATAGTCCGGGGTCTTCTCTTCCGCCGCGGGAGCGGCAGCCTTGGCGGTAGCCTCCTCCAATTCTTTCAGCTCCTTTTCCATATCAATACGGGGAAACAGGTTCTCCCCTTTGTGGACCGAAACCGTCCTGGGCAGGACGGCCCACCGGGAGGCGCTCTCCCAGGTGCGCAGGTCCTCCGCCGCGCCCACCTGCTCGAAGAGCTTATCCATGCTTCCGGGCATAAAGGGGGTCAGCAGAATGCCGCAGATCCGGGTGGTCTCCAGCAGATTGTAGAGCACGCAGGCCAGCCGGGGCCTGTCGTCCGGATTCTTCGCCAGGAGCCAGGGCTTGTTTTCATCAATATACTTGTTGGCCCGCTGGATCACCTTAAACACTTCGTCCAGGGCCCTGTGCATGGCGTAGTGCTCCATAGCCTCCTCATAGCGGTCCCGCAGGGAAGACGCCAGCTCCACCAGCTCACCGTCCAGCTCACCGTGGAAGCGCTGTTCCTCCGGCAAAACACCGCCGAAGTATTTTCCGGCCATAGCGGTGGTGCGGGAAACCAGGTTCCCCAGATCATTGGCCAGGTCCTTGTTGATGGTCTGAATCAACAGCTCATTGGAGAAATTGCCGTCGGAGCCGAAGGGGAAGGTGCGCATCAGGAAGAACCGCAGGGCATCCACCCCGTAACGCTCGGACAGCAGATAGGGGTCCACCACATTGCCCTTGGACTTGCTCATCTTGCCGCCGTCCAGCAGCAGCCATCCGTGGCCAAAGACCTTTTTTGGCAGGGGCAGGCCCATGCTCATGAGCATGGCAGGCCAGATAATGGAGTGGAAGCGGACAATCTCCTTGCCCACGAAATGCACATCGGCAGGCCAGAACCTGTCCAGGTCGTGGTGCTCGTCGTTCATATAGCCCAGGGCAGTCATATAGTTGAACAGGGCGTCAATCCACACATAAACCACGTGACCCGGGTCAAAATCCACCGGCACCCCCCAGGTAAAGGAGGTCCGGGAGACGCACAGGTCCTCCAGGCCGGGCTTGATGAAGTTGTTGACCATTTCGTGAACCCGGCTGCGGGGCTCCAGAAAGTCGGTATTCTCCAGCAGGTCCTGTACCCGGTCCGCGTACTTGGACAGACGGAAGAAGTAGGCCTCCTCCTGAGCGTCCTGCACCTCCCGGCCGCAGTCAGGGCATTTGCCGTCCGTCAGCTGGGTCTCCGTCCAGAAGGCCTCACAGTCCTTGCAGTACTTGCCCTGATAAGTGCCCTTGTAGATATCGCCGTTGTCGTGCATCTTTTTAAAAATTTTCTGAATGGCGGCCACGTGATAGCCATCAGTGGTGCGGATAAAGCGGTCATAGCTGATATTCATCAGCTTCCACAGGTCCAGCACGCCCCCGGGGGCAGTGACAATGTTGTCCACAAACTGCTGGGGCGTCACCCCGGCGGCCTTGGCCTTGTCCTCAATTTTCTGACCGTGCTCGTCGGTGCCGGTAAGGAACATTACCTCGCAGCCCTGAAGCCGTTTGTACCGGGCCATAGCGTCGGTGGCTACAGTGCAGTAGGCATGTCCGATATGGAGCTTGTCCGAGGGGTAGTAGATTGGGGTGGTAATATAAAATTTTTCACGGTTCATCAGGTGTTCCCTCCGTTTCTTGTTGGTTCTCCGCCGGACCTGTCTGCCGGGCCGGGAATGCGCCTGCCTCCGGCGGCCGGGCCGCGCTGCGCAGCAGCGCCGCCGCGGAGAGAAGCAGGTAGACAATGGCAGAGAGGTACAGCAGCGTATTGGCCAGGTCGTGGCCGTCTGCCAGGGTGACAATGGAGCAGTATACGCCCAGCAGGGAGAACAGGCAAGCCTGGAATGGCTTCCCTTTGCCGAAGGAAAAGCCGGCGCAGTAGTAAAGTCCCAGCAGGCTGGTAATAATAGCGGCCAGCTGATAGATATAGTCCAGCTGGACCGGGTCGCCGGCGCGCATCTGGTAGGAGGACACCAGCCATACACAACAGGTATAGGCGGGCATCAGCTGCAAAAAATCGTACCCAGGCCGCGGAAGGCCGCGAAAGCGGCTCTTGGCCAGCAGCAGCAGGCAGACGCCGGAAATCACCGCCAGCACAGCTAAAACCGGGTGCGTAAAGACCGCGCTGGTTCCATGGAAGAACTCCCAACCCAGCGCCAGTCCGCCCGCCAGCAGCAGCAACGCCGACAACCCGGCCGCCGCCGGATAGACCGGCAGGCCCGGCGCTGCAAAGACGCTGTCGTCTTCCCGGGCAATTCCCTCATAGGGGTCCCGGCACAGCACAATCAATGCCAGCGCCACCGCCGCGGTCAGGGCGGCCAGAACATAGGTGGCGGGCGCGCCGGAGACCGGCAGGCCGGTATCCGGCTCAAACGCCGTGGACAGTTCCCACAGCCGCAGTGCAAAGCCCGCCGCACCTCCGCCCACCGCGACGGCGGGCAGCAGGATCTCTTTTTTCATAGGTTTGTCAGCATCCTTTCCGGATGGGAGTCGGAGGAAATCCCGAACGCATGCGTCAACTCCCACACCGCTCCCGGAACTCTTCTACTCCCCTGGGAGCGCGGCGGGTATCTGTATTTTCAAAGCAGTATAACACATTTTCCCGGCCAGCGCAAGTACCGCCCTCCCTCAGGGCAGGGCAACAGCATTTAAAAACAGCGAGAAATATGATAAACTATAAACATGGAATTACAAGAATTAAGGACAGCATTAGCAGGGGTGGAAGATCCACGGCGGACAGCGCGAGGCACAAGGCATATCATGTAGTAAGCGCATTTGCGTTGCCCTGGGTATATCTGACCTTTTCATTGACGGTCTGAATAGACGGTGGTATAATACAGCAATTATGACAATATGGTCGCCTGACAGAATCGGGGCGGCAGGGCCGACGGCCGGCAGGACGGAGCGAGAGAGAGTTTATGTGGACATCAGATCAATGGAAAGACTATGCGCTGCTGGACTGCGGCGGCGGTGAGCGGCTGGAGCGCTGGGGGGACTATCTGCTGGTGCGTCCGGACCCCCAGGCGATTTGGCGGCGGGAGGGTTCTCACCCCGGCTGGAAAAACTGCCACGCCCGCTACCAGCGCTCCAGCACCGGCGGCGGGCAGTGGGTCAGGCGGCAGGTGCCGGAGCGCTGGACGCTGGGGTACGGCCCCCTCACCTTCAATATTAAGCCCATGAATTTCAAGCACACCGGCCTTTTTCCGGAGCAAGCCGCCAACTGGGACTTTGCTATGGAGCGCATCCGCTCCGCCGGGAGACCGGTAAGCGTACTGAACCTCTTCGCCTATACGGGGGGCGCTACGGCAGCCTGCGCCGCGGCGGGGGCCCGGGTGTGCCACGTGGACGCGGCCAGGGGCATGGTGGCCTGGGCCCGGGAAAACGCCGCTGCCTCCGGTCTGTCCGGTGCGCCCATCCGCTGGATTGTGGACGACTGCGGCAAATTTGTGGAGCGGGAAATCCGCCGGGGACGCACCTATGACGCTGTGATCATGGATCCGCCCTCCTATGGCCGGGGTCCGTCGGGGGAGATTTGGAAGCTGGAGGAGAATCTGCCCGCCTTTTTGGAGCTGACCGCCCAGGTGCTCTCGGACCGCCCCCTCTTCTTTATCATCAACTCCTACACCACCGGGCTGGCCCCGTCGGTGCTCACCTACCTGCTGGAAACCATCGTGACCCGCAGGTACGGCGGGCATACCGAAAGCCGGGAGCTGGGCCTACCTGTCTCCGCTACCGGTCTGTTCCTGCCCTGCGGGGCCGCCGGACGGTGGGTGGCGGACTAGAGGGCATTTGATGGACATCTACCTGTTTTTCGCTCTTTTTATCGCGGCAGGCATTCTCACCGCCATCGGATTAGCCCAGCTCCGGCGGCGGCTGCCTTTTGGACAATATAATTGGCCTTTGTGCCTGTTCCTGGTGGCCCTGGGCGCTGCGGCCAACAACACCGCCGCCGTCCTCTTCGCCGGGGGCGAGGCCTTTTTCCCCAGCGGCGGCTTCTTCGGGGGCGACAATTTGACCGTTCTGGTTTCGGGGCTTTTCCTGGCAATGGTCGCCGTGCCCGGTGCTGTAACTTCCCTGTTCTTCCTCCAAAAACCCGCCCAAATGGGCCCTGCGGCGGGCTGGATTTGGGGATACCTCCTGACCCAGGCGGCGGTCTCCGGGTCAGTGCTCCTGCTGGGCGTATGGCCCGGCTATGGCGTTATCCCCTTGCGCGTTTACCTGTTCCTGATGGCTCTGCTGCTCCTGCTCATCTCCCTGGGCATGGGATACCGCTGGAGCGCGGACGGTCCCGCGGGACTGCGTCTGCCGCTGGCCGGCGGCGGGGCGCTGGCCCTGCTGTGCCTGCTTCTGGCCCTGGGCATGCGGATCCAGGCCGGCCATGACCCCGGCTGGGGCCTGGACCTGACCCAGACCCCCTGCGGACTGTGGTATACCCGACTCAGCCTCCCGGCGGCGGTGCTCATTGGCGACTATCAGTACGACTGGGTCATCACCGCCCCTCCGCTCTGTCTCTCCGCACTGGCCCCTCCCGTGCTGTTTACCGCCGGGTGGCTGGGCGGGCGGGCCCTTAAATACCGAAAGGCAAGGTCATAAATGCGATGAACGACACGATTATTAAAACCCAGGGGCTCCGTTTCTCCTATGCCGCTGACCAGCCCCCGGCCCCGGTGGTGCTGGACGGAGTGGACCTGGAAATCCGGGAGGGCTCCTTTGTGGCGGTGCTGGGGCACAACGGCTCCGGCAAATCCACCCTGGCCAAGCACATGAACGCCATTTTGCTCCCCTCCGGGGGCAAGGTCTATGTAGACGGCATCGACACCCTGGACGAGGACAGGCTGCTGGAGATCCGCCGCACTGTGGGCATGGTCTTTCAAAACCCGGACAATCAGATTGTCGCCAACGTGGTGGAGGAGGACGTGGCCTTTGCCCCGGAAAACCTGGGTGTGCCTCCCGCTGAAATCCGGGAACGGGTGGACCGGGCGCTGAAACAGGTGGGTATGTACCAGTACCGGGAGCACGCCCCCCACCTGCTCTCCGGCGGGCAGAAACAGAGGGTGGCCATTGCTGGGGTGATCGCCATGGCTCCCCGGTGCATTGTGCTGGACGAACCCACCGCTATGCTGGACCCCATTGGCCGTGGAGAGGTCCTGCGGACCGTGAAGGAGCTCAACCGCTCCTCCGGGGTGACGGTGGTGCTTATCACCCACCATATGGACGAGGCCGCCCAAGCGGACCGCCTGGTGGTCATGTCCAAGGGACGGGTCATCGCCGACGGCCCGCCCAAGGAGGTCTTTCAGCGGGTGGAGGAGCTCAAGGCGGTGGGGCTCACGGTGCCGGAGACCACCGAGCTGCTGTGGCAGCTCCGTCAGGCGGGGGTGGACGTGCCTTTGGACACCCTCAGCGATGAGGAGTGCGCCCAGGTGCTGTACGGTCTGCTCTCCGGCGGAAAGGAGAGGCCCCGATGACCTGCTCCCCTTTTGAATTGGCCGCGCGTGTTTTTATCGCCGTCTTTTTTGGCCTGCTGGGGCTGCTGGGTATGAGCTGGCTCTTTCTCCCCGCTTTGTGGAACGGGCTGTGCACCTGGTTCAGCGGGGACGCCCCGGACCTCTGCTATCTGGCCGTCCTCTGTCTGGTCCTGGCCTTTGCCGCCGGCCTGCTGGTCTGGCTGCACAGGACCCTGGAGGACCTGCGTACCGCCTACAGCGCCATTACCGCCAAGCTGCAAACCAAAATCGACCGTCTGGAAGGAGAGCTGGCGGCCCTGAAGCAGGAGGGCGCCCCTTCTCAGCCCCAATCGAAACGGGAGGCCTGACACCATTGGAACCGATTATTCAGACAGAACAGCTCTCTCACGTCTATTCCGCCGGGACGCCCTTTGAGCAGACCGCCCTGGACAGGGTGGATTTTACCGCCTTCCGGGGGGAATATCTGGGCATCATCGGACACACCGGCTCGGGGAAGTCCACCCTGATCCAGCATCTCAACGGCCTGCTGAAGCCCACCTCCGGCCGGGTGCTTTTTGAGGGCAGGGATATCTGGGAAACCCGTGAGCGCACCCGTCAGACCCGCTTTCAGGTAGGGCTGGTGTTCCAGTACCCGGAGTATCAGCTCTTTGAGGAGACCGTCTACAAGGATATCGCCTTCGGCCCCCGTAACATGGGGCTGGACGAGGGGGAAATAGACCGCCGGGTGCGGCAGGCCGCCCGGTTTGTGGGCTTGGCCGACCCGGTGCTGGAGCAGTCCCCCTTTGAGCTCTCCGGCGGACAGAAGCGCCGGGTGGCCATTGCCGGCGTGATCGCCATGGAGCCCTCGGTGCTCATTCTGGACGAGCCCACCGCTGGGCTGGACCCGGTGGGGGTGGAGAGCATTCTGCGGAACATCCGCGACTACCACACTGCCAAAAACGCCACCATCATCATCGTCTCCCACTCTATGGAGGAGGTGGCCCGGACAGTGGACCGCCTGGTGGTGGTGGACGACGGCCGCATCCCCTTCACCGGAGCGCCCAGAGAGGTCTTTGCCCACGGGGAGGAGCTGGAGCGCATGGGGCTGGGTGTGCCCGCCATGACCCGGGTCTTTCACCGCCTGCGCGCCATGGGCGCGGATATCGACCCGTCGGTATATACAGTGGAGCAGGCTAGAAGCGCCCTGCTGGAGGCGCTGGCGCGCCGGAATTCCGCGGGAAAGGGGGCGCTGTAGATGGCCCTGAAGGATATTACCCTGGGACAGTATTTTCCGGGGAACACCATACTCCACCGGCTGGACCCCCGCACCAAGCTATTGTGCACCATCGCCTATATTGTGGCGCTGTTTCTGGCCAAGCATCTGGTCTCCTACCTGCTCCTGCTGGCTGTGCTGGCGGCGCTGGTGGTCCTGTCCAAGGTGGGGGCCAAGGCCGTGTTCCGGGGAATGCGGCCCATCCTTTTGATCATTGGAATCACCGCCGTGCTCAACCTCTTCTACACCCCCGGAGCGGGAGAGCCCCTGGTTTCCTTCTGGGTCTTTACCGTCTACGCGGAGGGCATCTGGGCGGCGTTGTTTATGATTCTGCGCATTGGAATGCTCATTACCTGCACCTTCCTGCTGACCTATACCACCTCGCCCATTCTGCTTACCGACGGGCTGGAAAAGCTCATGGGGCCGCTGAAAGCGCTCCGCGTGCCCGTCCATGAGCTGGCGATGATGATGTCCATTGCCCTGCGGTTCATCCCCACGCTGATTGAGGAGACCGACAAGATCATGTCCGCGCAGAAGGCCCGGGGCGCCGATTTCGACACCGGCGGACTGATGCAGAAGGCCAAGGCCCTGGTGCCCCTGCTGGTGCCGCTGTTTATCTCCGCCTTCCGCCGGGCTGACGAGCTGGCAGTAGCCATGGAGTGCCGCTGCTACCACGGCGGCCAGGGGCGCACCCGCATGCGGGTGCTGAAGCTGAGGGCCGCGGACTTTGCAGCGCTGGCGGGAGCGGTTCTGCTGTGCGTTCTGGTCGCGCTCCTGCGGCGGTTCGGTCTGTGAGCGGCTCCGGCCGGCCATTTTTAAGAAAAAAATAATGCTGGTTTCATGTTTTATGAGAAATATTGCGTTACAATTGATGTATGTGGGCACGGCCTATCACGGCTGGCAGGTGCAGAAAAACGCCGTCTCCGTGGCAGAGACGCTGGAACACTCCCTGGCCCAGGTGGTGGGCCATCCGGTGAAGTGTACCGGCGCGGGCCGCACCGACGCGGGGGTTCATGCGGAGAACTATGTGGCTAACTTCCGCACCAGCTCCCGTATTCCCTGCGACCGGCTGCCCCTGGCGGTGAATACCCGCCTGCCCGACGACATTGTGGTGGTTCGGGCCGCGGAGGTGCCGGAGGACTTCAACGCTATCGGCTCCTGCCTGAAAAAGGAGTACACCTACCGCATTTACAACTCCCGCATCCGCAACGCCTTTTATGTAAACCGGGCTTGGTTTTACCCCAGGCATCTGGACGAAACCCTCATGAGCCGGGCCGCCGCCCATTTTGTGGGCACCCACGACTTTAAGGCGGTCCAGTCCGTGGGCACCCAAGTGCGCTCCACCGTGCGCACCGTCCACTATTTTGATGTTGCCCGCACCGGCGACCTCATCGAGTGCCGGGTGTGCGCCAACGGGTTTTTGTACAATATGGTCCGGGCCATGGTGGGCACCTGCGTCTACGCCGCCGAGGGCAAGTTTTCCCCCGACGCGGTCCCCGGCATTCTGGAGGGAAAGAACCGCACCGCCGCCGGGCCCACCGTGCCGCCGGGCGGCCTGTACATGACCAGACTCTGGTATCCGGAAGCTGTCCTATCCCGCCTGTCAGGAGCATAGCATGGAAGTAATCACCGGGGGCCGGGGCGCGCCCGCCCCGCAAAAAAAACCGAATCTGCTGATACGTCTGCTGGCCTTTCTGCTGACGCTGGCTCTGGTGCTGGGGGCGGTGGCTCTGGTCGCCTGCCGGGAGCGGCTCAATTTCGACGCCGTCAGGCGCTGGTACACCTATCGGGACCTGGAGCGGGCGGAAAACGGACAGGCGGATTCCTTCCGCTTTGACGGAAATCCCAGCGACCCCTGCGTCAGCCTGGGCGGAGACCTGCTGACCTGTTCCGCCGGGGCGGGTATCCGGCTGTTCTCTGGAAGCGGCGTGTCCTACATCAACCGTCCGGCCACCATGTCCCAGCCCGCCGTAAGCGCCGCCGGCAAATACGGCATTGTCTATGACGCCGGGGGGCGGGACCTCTGCCTCTATACCGAGCGGACCGAAGTTTTTTCCCTGTCCTTGGAGCAGGGGCAGACGCTGATTTCCGCCGGCGTCAACCAGCACGGCTGGCTGGCGGTGGTGCGGCAGGAGAGCGGCTGCAAGGGCGCAGTCACCGTCTACAACGGCAGCCACCGGGCGGCAATGGAGGTTCGCCTGTCCAGCCGTTTTGTGCTGGACGCGGTTCCCGCGCCGGACAACCGCTCGGCGGCGGTGCTCACCGTGGGGCTCAGCGGCGGCGCCTTTGACTGCCGGGTGGACCTGTACCGGCTGGACCGTGAAAGCGGCGGCGACGAGCCGGACTGGAGCTGTTCCCTGGGCAATAATATGGCCCTGGGCCTGCGCTGGGACGGGGACGGCATCTGGGTTCTGGGGGAGTCCGCCCTGTCTCTGGTATCCCCCGACGGGGAGCTGACGGGGAGCTGTTCTTACGACGGCAGCTATCTGAAGGCCTTTTCCCTGGAGGGAGACGGCGCCGCAGCTCTGCTGCTGAGCAAGTATCGCTCCGGAACCGGCACCCAGCTGCTGACGGTGTCCCCCGACGGCCAGGTGCGGGCCAGCCTGGAGCCGGAGGGTCAGGTGCTCTCCCTCTCCGCCGCCGGGCGGTATGTGGCGGTGCTCACGTCCGGACGGCTGGACATTTATGACCTGGACCTGGAGCTCTATGCCTCGCTGGACATTCAGGGTGCCAGACAGGTCGTCCAGCGCAGCGACGGCACCGCCCTGCTGCTGGGCACAGGCTCGGCGCAGCTGTTTGTGCCCAGTTAGGAATTGCCGTATTTTCCGCATTTGGAGGCGCTTTATGGGTTATCTTATCTTTGACCTTGTGATTCTGGCTGTTCTGGCTGTCTTTACCATCCGCGGGGCCATGCGGGGCTTTGTGCTCTCCCTGTGCTCCCTGCTGGCGGTGGTGGTTGCCTTTGTGGGGGCAGGCGTGCTGGCCAGGACCCTTTCCCCCGTGGTGGCCCAGGCGCTGGAGCCCAAGTTTTCCGCCGCGATTGAGGCCCAGCTGGAGGAGACCATCCACGCCTCCCAGGGAGACGCCTCCGACGCGCTGGAGGAGCTCCCCCTGTCGGGCGTGCTGGAGCTGCTGCGGGAGATGGGGCTGTATGACAACCTCATCGACAAGGTGGACCGGGCTGTGGAGGAGGGCCTGACCCATGCGGCGGCGGGCGCGGCAGCCAGGGTCGCCGCGGCTCTGGCTCAGTCGGCGGCCTATCAGATTATCTTTGCGGTGAGCTTTTTTCTGCTGCTGATTGCCTGGCAGATAGTCAGCCGCGCCCTGGATCTGGTGGCCAGGCTGCCGGGGCTGGAGACCCTCAACAAGTCTATGGGTGCTCTGTTCGGCCTTCTCCAGGCCTGGATTGTGGTGTGCATTCTGGCCTGGCTGCTCCGCTTCGGCAATCTGGTGGACCAGGAGACGGTGCAACAGACCGTCCTGCTCCGCTTTTTTATGGAGTTCAGCCCCCTTGCGCTGCTGGGCTCCCTGGCCTGAGTCGCCGCCCGCCGCCAGAGGGAGCATTTGCTCCCGATTGTCCCATTTCTTTGACCATACCAAAGAAATTCAGGTGAATCTTCATGACAATTCCCAATCTTCTCTCCCTGTTCCGCCTGCTGCTGGTGCCGGTCTTTCCTCTGGTCTTTTTCCAGCCCTGGCCGAACGCCCGCCAGTGGGCGGTGGCCGTTTACCTGACCGCCTTTCTCACCGATATCGCCGACGGCTGGATTGCCCGGCATTTCAACCAGATTACCCGCCTGGGCAGGGTGTTGGACCCCCTGGCGGACAAACTGATGACTTTTGTGGTGATTATCTGTATCACTGTGGAGGAGATCATCCCCTTCTGGGCTCTGGCGGTGTTCTTCTGCAAGGAGCTGGCTATGGCCGCCGGCGGCTGGGTAATGTACCGGACCGTGGGGGATGTGATCTCCGCCAACTGGCTGGGCAAGGCGGCCACCGGAGGATTTTTCATTGTCTGCGTTCTTCTGGTGCTCTTTCCGTCCATCCCCCGCCCCTGGGCCACAAGGCTCATCTCAGCGGCCCTGGCTGTGACAATCGCCGCTTTTTTGAGCTATTTGTACCAGTTTCTCCGGGTGTTGGAGCAAAGAAAATCCCATTGATTCACACCCAGTTCACAATTTCGGATTAGAATCATCTCTCCAGGGGAGACCATGCCCCTGACGTTTTGGACCATTTCTCCGGGAAGCCTCCGGAATTGCCGGACTTCTCTCAAAGGAGCTGACACATATGCAACCGACACTTTGTTCCAGATGCCACAAAAACGTGGCCGTCATTTTTATCCAGAAAATCGAGGGTGGCAGCACCAAAAGCGAAGGTCTCTGTCTCAAGTGCGCCAAAGAGATGGGCATTAAGCCCGTGGAAGATATGATGCAGAAGATGGGCATTACCGATGAGGACCTGGAGGGCCTGACCCACGAGATGATGTCCGCCTTCGGCGGGGCCGAGGGTATAGAGGGACTCGTGTCCCAGGAGGACGACAGCGAAGAAGAGGAGGACGGCAAAACCGCCACCTTCCCCTTCCTGAACAAGCTCTTCGGCTCTGCCGCTCCCCAGTCCCAGCCGCCGGAGCGGGAGGGTTCCCGTCCGGAGCGGAGCGAGGGCAAGGAAAAGGCCAAGGGTGAAAAGCCCCCCAAGCGCAAGTTTTTGGAAAACTACTGTATCTCCCTGACTCAGAAGGCCGCCGACGGCAAGCTGGACGGCATTATCGGCCGGGAGGAGGAGATTCAGCGCACCATTCAGATCCTCAACCGCCGTCAGAAGAACAACCCCTGCCTCATCGGTGAGCCAGGTGTGGGCAAGACCGCCATTGCCGAGGGACTGGCCCAGCGCATCCAGGCGGGGGATGTGCCTTATAAGCTCCTGGACAAGGAGGTCTATCTGCTGGACCTCACCGCGCTGGTGGCGGGCACCCAGTTCCGGGGACAGTTTGAAAGCCGCATGAAGGGCCTTATTGAGGAAATCCGCAAGCTGGGCAATATCATCCTGGTCATCGACGAGGTCCACAACATCGTGGGCGCGGGGGACGCCGAGGGCTCCATGAACGCCGCCAACATCCTCAAGCCCGCCCTGAGCCGGGGGGAAATACAGGTAATCGGCGCCACCACCCTCACCGAATACCGCAAATATATCGAAAAGGATTCCGCCCTGGAGCGGCGGTTCCAGCCGGTGATTGTGGAGGAGCCCTCCATTGAGGACTCCGTAAAGATCATTCAGGGCATCGCCCCTTACTATGAGAAGTTCCATTTCGTCTCCATCTCCCCGGAGATGAGCCGTCTAGCCGTCACCATGAGCGAGCGGTATATTACCGACCGGTTCCTGCCCGACAAGGCCATTGACCTGATTGACGAGGCGTGCTCCGACGTCAACCTGCACAATAAAACCCTGGCCCGCACCGAGACAGTCAAAAAGGAACTGGCCACCCTGGGCAGGGAGCGGGAGGACCTGATGGTGGAGGCCAACGAGCGGGACTACAAGCGCCAGACCTCCTTGAAAAACAACGAGCAGCGGCAGACTGAGATCCGGCGGGAGCTGGGCAAGCTCACCGCCGAGCACGACACCCTTCTGGGCAATCCCGCCACTCAGGAGGCGCTGAAGGCCAACGAGCACCGGCAGGCCGCCTATCAGCGGGAGCTGGCCTCCCTGAACCGGGAGCGGGAGGAATTGGCCAGTCAGGAGGACTCCGGCAGGGATTACGAACGCCTGGCCGCCATCAAAAGCCGGGAGATCCAGCTCCAGGAGGAGCTGGGGCGGCTGGACGCCCAGAGCGCCCCGCCCCTGACGGCGGAGCACCTGGCCCGCGTCATTGAGCTGTGGACCAAAATCCCCGCCAGCCAGATTCAGGAGGCGGAATACGAGCGCCTGGCCAAGCTGGAGGAGCGTCTGCGGGAGCACCTGATCGGTCAGGACGAGGCGGTGAAGGCCGTGGCCTCCGCCGTGCGCCGGGGCAGGGTAGGCATTGCCTCCAAACGCAAGCCGGTGTCCTTTATTTTTGTGGGCTCCACAGGCGTGGGCAAAACCGAGCTGGTTAAGCGGCTGGCCATGGATATGTTCCACTCTCCCGAGGCGCTGATCCGGCTGGACATGTCGGAGTTCATGGAGAAGTTCGCAGTCTCCCGGATTATCGGCTCTCCTCCGGGCTATGTGGGCTATGACGAGGCTGGACAGCTCACGGAAAAGGTGCGGCGCAAACCGTACTGCGTCATCCTCTTCGACGAAATTGAGAAGGCCCATCCCGATGTTCTGAATATTCTGCTGCAAATTCTGGACGACGGCCATATCACCGACGCCCAGGGACGCAGCGTCAACTTTGAAAACACCGTTATCGTCATGACCTCCAACGCGGGAAGCGACGCCAAGTCCTCCGCGGGAAGCGTAGGCTTTGGCCGTACCGCCGGAGAGCAGAGCCGCGACCGGGCTATGAAGGCCCTGGAGAGCTTTCTGCGGCCGGAGTTCCTCAACCGTGTAGACGAAATTGTCTACTTTAACAAGCTCAGTGAGGAGGACTTCAAGGCCATCGCCGGTATCATGCTGGGCGAGCTGCGGGACAATCTCCAGGAGAAGGGAATCGCATTTTCCTGGGATGAGGCTCTGCTGGAGTACCTGGTAAAGCACTCCTATTCCCAGACGTACGGCGCGCGGAACCTGCGCAGGCAGATTCAGAAGGATCTGGAGGATCAGATCGCCAGTCGGCTGATTGACAGTTACCTGCGTCCCGTCAGCTGCCTGACCGCCACCGCACGCGAGGACCAGGTGCAGGTGACGGCGGACTGAGACCGGCGCTCCGGAAGCGGGCAGACGGCAGGGGTACAGTTCTCCGGGGACTGTACCCCTGTAGTGGTTTCACAGGGTGCCCCCCACCGGAGGAAACGGACCGCCGCCGTTTTTTAACATATTTTAATTGAGCGTTCATCAAATTTTGAAAGACAAGCGGCTTGAAATCGTATATAATAGCTTCAGAAAACAGGACCGGAGCGGTCCTTATCCAATCTAATAAGTAAAGGAGTATTGTTATGTGGGAAGATTTGGGCAAAACCTTGGTTAATGCAGCCTATGCGGGCGTAGGCGCGGTGGTGCTGGCCGCTGAGCAGGCTGGCAAGCTGGGAAAGGTTCTCATTGAGCGCGGCGAGGAAGCCGTGGACAGGGCCGGACAGTACAGCGAAGAGCTCCATCAGAAGGTACAGGACGATATCCAGCGCCGCCGGGACGAGGCTTTGGACGAGAAAATTTCCTCCCTGAACGCCCAGCAGCGGGAGGATCTGCGCCGCCGCCTCTGCGAGCTGGACGAGATTGAGCGCCAGGCCGCGGAGATCGCTGCGCAGGAGGAAGCGTCCCAGGGCGCGGAGATCACGGAGATTCACGGCGGCCCCCAGGACAGCGAAGAGCAGGAGTAATCCCTCTTCCCGGCGGAGCGGGCCCCATGGGGGCGTGATATAACAGCGCTTCCCGTGTTATTCCATGGATAAAACTGAAGCACCTGAATTCACGGCTGCCCGGATTTACCGGCTGTGAATTCAGGTGCTTTGCTTTTCCAAAGCGGGAGGGGGGGACGCGCCGCTGCCCGAAGCATGTAGAATCTGCGGTTCCTCAGAGAGAAACGGGCACAAACCATTGACAAGTGCGCTTTCCAAACCATATAATAAGAATATCATATTTGGCCCCGCGCGGTGCAGTGATGAAATGTTGAGGTGCAGAGAGATGAAGAGTATCCGCAAAAAGATTACGGTATGCCTGATGGCAACAGTCCTGATCGCTCTGATAGCGGTGGGGAGCTCCAGCATTACCCTCAATTACAAAAGCACAATTGACACAGTGGACCAGATGATGAGCCAGACCGCAGTGCTGGCGGCGGAGCGCATTGAGCAGGAGCTGACCGCCTATAAGAACGTGGCCATGGACACAGGCTGCATTCCCCAGCTGGCTGACGGAACCACCTCTGTTGAGGATAAGCAGGCCATTATCGACGAGCGGGTGGCCATGCACGGCTTTCAGAGGGGCAATGTGATCAGCGTAGGCGGCTACAGCATTTTTGACGGAAAGGACTATTCCGACCGGGAATACGTAAAGCAGGCCCTGCAGGGTAATGTCTATGTGTCGGAGCCTCTGGTCAGCAAAATCACCGGAGAGCTGTCCATCATCGTGGCCGCGCCCATTTATGCCCACGGAGTCAATGGCGGCCAGATTGTAGGGGTGGTTTACTTTGTGCCGCCTGAGACCTTCCTGAATGACATCGTCTCCTCCATTCAGGTCAGCGAGAACAGCCGGGCCTATATGATCAACAAATCGGGGGACACCATCGCCGACACAACGCTGGACACCATCACCACCCAAAATATTGAGCGGGAGGCCCGGAGCGACCCCTCTCTCAATGAGCTGGCTTCCATTCACGCGGAAATGCGGCGGGGGTCGAACGGGTTTGGGAGCTTCCGGAGCGCGGATGGACAGCGTTTCGCCGCCTATGCTCCGGTGGGGGGCACGGACGGCTGGAGCGTGGCCGTCACCGCATTACAGACCGACTACCTGGCCGATACATACTTTGGCATGCTTCTCAATGTAGCGGTTATTATTGTCTCTATCCTGGCCTCTATCGTGGTAGCACTGAAGCTGTCCAGCAATATCAGCACACCCATGCGGGCCTGTGCCGAACGGATGAAGCTCCTGGTGGCGGGAGACCTGGATTCCCCCTGTCCCCAGGTCAAAGGGCAGGACGAGACAGCGGAGCTCACCCGCTCCACCGCGGAGCTGGTAGCGGGGCTGAACACCATTATCAACGACATCGACGACCTGTTGACTCAGATGGCCGGGCAGAATTTTGATGTTCAGTCCACCCACCGGGAGGCTTATGTGGGGAAATTCCAGGGCATTCTGCGCTCCATGCGCACCCTGAAAGTGGAGATGAGCCACACCCTGCACCAGATTAACGCCTCCGCCAGTCAGGTGTCCGCCGCCAGCGGGCAGGTCTCCACCGGCGCGCAGACCCTGAGCCAGGGCTCCATGGAGCAGGCCAGCTCGGTGGAGGAGCTGGCCGCCACCATCAACGATATCTCTATGAGTGCCAAAAAGACTGCCGCCGCCGCGGAGGAGGCCGGTCAATATGTGACCCAGGCCGGTGCCCAGCTGGGCACCAGCGTGGAGTATGTGAAAGAGCTGAACGGAGCTATGGAGAAGATCTCCAGCTCCTCCGAGGAGATCTCCAAAATTATCGCCGCCATTGAGAACATTGCCTTCCAGACCAACATTCTGGCGCTGAACGCCGCGGTGGAAGCCGCCCGCGCGGGCACCGCCGGCAAGGGCTTTGCCGTGGTAGCCGATGAAGTGCGCAACCTGGCCTCCAAATCCGATGAGGCGGCCAAAGCCACCAAGGAGCTGATCGAGAGCTCTATCGCCGCCGTAGCCGAGGGCAGCCAGGCGGTGGACAGGGTGACAGAGTCCCTGGAGCGCACCAGCGTTCTGGCCGGAAACGTAACCTCGCAGATGGATATTGTGGTGGAGGCCGTGGACAATCAGACTACGGCTATCGCCCAGGTTACAGAGGGCGTGGACCAGATTTCTTCGGTGGTACAGACCAACAGCGCCACCGCCCAGGAGAGCGCCGCTGCCAGTCAGGAGCTCTCCGCTGAGGCCGCCAGTCTGAAACAGCTGGTGGACAGCTTTACCCTGGCGCGGGAGTGAGTACTGCTCATAACAGACAAAGCGGCCTCCGGCAGTTCGCCGGAGGCCGCTTGACATAAAACAGAGAAGCGGGAAACAGCGCTTATGCAGATTCTCTCCCCTTACAGTGAGGGAATCCTGGAGCAGCGAGAGTCTGATGGGCAAATGCGCCTTCTTCTAACGCCGTGGCACGGGGCCGCATGCCCCCGTTACCGGGTACGGCCCTCCGATTGCCTGCGGACCCGGCGGCGCAAGGTTATCTGCGGAACCGCCGGAGCAGCGCCTCCTCCCAGCGGTCCCCGTATTTGAGGACCACCAGAAAAACCGCAAGACCCAAAAGTCCCAGCAGGACCATCCCCCACAGGGGAACGGATACCGCGGACCCACCCAGGGCACAGGCAAACAGCAGGCCCCAGGGCCGGGTCAGCACCACAATGCACAGGAAGCGGGACAGGGGAATGTCGGTCAGACCTGCCAGAATACAGATCATATCGTCTGGGAAGAACGGGAACAGGAATACCAGAATCAGGAAGATATCCCGCTTGCGGCGGATAACCTCCAGGTATCGTTCCGAAATCTTCCGGTTGACCAGACGGTCGGCAAAGTCCCTGCCCAGCACCCGCGCCAGCCAGAAGACCAGCACTGAGCCGCATACGATGGCGGCCGCCGTCAGCAGGAAGGCGGGCCACATGCCAAAGAGCACTGCTCCGGCCAGAGCGGTGATGTTGCTGGGAATCGGCGCGATAATCACGGAGAGGAGCTGCACCAGAAAATAGAGCAGTTCAGAGAAGGGAGAAAAGCGCGCAATATATGCCTGCATTTCCTCCAGCGAGCCCAGAGAGGCGAAAAAGCCCGTCCGCCACAGCAGCAGCCCGCCGCCGCTCAGCAGCAGAACCGCCGCCGCCAGCGCAAAAATCCATTGGTGCCGTTTCATTCGCATCACGCCCTGTTCTTTCGGAGCTGCGATCAGGCTATCATGTTTCCCGAAAGAGCGCTATAGGAAACTTCTTAAGATTTTCTTAGGGCCTGTTTAATATCTCAACGTGTACGGACCGGCGAGGGGATTATAGCGCAGTCAGAGCGGAAAATCAGCCGCCAAGAGGTGCGCGGGGAAGAGGTAAAACAGGCTCTTATAAAGCTGGTAAAATAGAAAACCCACACCCGGAAATGGTGTGGTTTCTCTGTTTCCTGCCGCTGTTACCGCTGACTGGGGATGACCTGTTCGTCGCTGCCGAAGATCAGCTCGTCCACGTCGGTAAGCTGCATGCTCGTATACCATACCATTGGACCATAGCCCCCTTTCTTAAATTGTGCTGTTATTATACCACAGGGTTTACTAAAAAACAAGACCTAATTTGTAGGAATTATTTTGAAGCTCCGGATCTGTACTTCCATTGTTGCGCTAAAATCATCCAAAGCGGAACAGACATGTCCCTGGGCACGGGAGAATCTCCCCCGCGCCCAGGGACACAGACCTTTATCTGAGAATCAGAATGCGGACCTTGCCGCCCGTTTCGGGCGTTCTGTCGTAGTAAGCGGTAATGCTGTCAGAGAAAGCCAGCGCCTGCTGGAGAACCGCGTCAACGTCTCCGTCTGATTTTACGCCCAGCCAAGTATCATTGGCCTCGTTATAAATCTGTACATATTTCGAGATGGGCAGAACCAGATTGTTGGTAGTCAGCGTCATAGCTTCTGCATCAAACTGTGTCCGGTGCAGGTTGGACAGCGTCTGAAGAGGCACAAATTTTGATGCCAGGAAAAGACTGTTCATCTGGCCATAAGTACTGGCAATGCCGCCATAACGCTGGCCCCGGGCGGCCTCCACAGATCCCATGATGTACTCGGAGGAACCGTTGCTGTTGGTAACTGCAATGGTGGAGTTTACAACCTCACTGCCATCATATGCACCGGGGGAGGTAACAGAGCCTATGCGTATAAAACCATACTCATAACTGTCTCCTGTCACATCATTGAACACGACTTTATCAACTCTTCCTGCCCAGTCATATCCAACATAGGTAATACTGTCCGCAGGAACCGTGGCAATTCCGATGTCAGAGCGTTCCACTTCTATCATACGACCGTTGTCTACCTGCTCAAAGAAACGCACGCCAGGGGACAATTCCCGGTTTCCAAGTATGTTTTTGTCCAGCTCCAGAGCCGAAGTAACTGACCGGCTGGGCACTTCAGAGAGACTCAGGTATCCACGGCGGTAAGAAGACACTGTCACCAGACGGCCATTGTATTTGAGGGCAGTCTTTTCATCGTAGCTAGTAGACCCACTGACTGTAATCCCATCCAGCAATTCAATGGTTGCGTTGGAGCCTGACATTTTTGCTACGCCCACGATGTTGCTTCTTGCCACGTTGGGTGAAACCGCTCCGGCCACTTGACCGCTGGCAGTAAGCAAAAGGGTAATCTTACTGCCTACTTTGAAGTTGGACAGATCCTGAACCGCGCTGGGGAGAACTTCAAATGTGTGGCCCATCAGCGTAACCGTAGTGGGCGCCATAGAGTTGGGATAAGCATCCTCATAGAGACCGCTCAGCCGCAGGTCAGAGACCACCAGAGTGCCGGAGGTGCTGTCCCAGACGCCCACGTCGTACTGCCGCAGGTCGGTCAGGTCGGCGGGGATGCCGTTTTTGTAAATCTGGTAGTTGGTAGAGCCCTGCATGATAAGGGAGAAGGGATTGGTTTTGCCGTTGGGTACATTTTTCGCAACCATGACGCTGCTGTCGCTGGAGGCGTCCGCTGCGGAGCGCTGGTAGATATACTCCAGCTGCCCTGAGCCGTTGAAGCACAGCACCAGTCCGGTGCCGCTGCGCAGGCCCGTCCAGATCTTCTCATAGGTGCTTTCGGTGCCGTCGCTCATATAGACGGGGGTAGTCAGGCGGGCAGAGACCGAGTCACCGCCCACCACGGGGATGGCGTTGGCCTGGGGAGAACCCATGACCACCACAGAGCGGAAGGTGCTGTCCTCATCCGGCAGAATGGCCAGGAGTTTTTTCTCCCGGTCCAGCACCAGGCGGGCCCGGGTGCCGTTGAGCGTGCTGGAGAAAGCCGCGTGCCCGGTTTTGTAGACCCCGTTTGCGGTGAGTACGGAGCCGGTGGTGCCGTCCTCCGCCTTGGCGTCGGTAGAGAGAATAATCACGTCGTCGGTGACGCTGCCCCCCAGCTGGGACAGGTAGATAGCGTCGCTGCCCTTGCTCTTGATAAAGAGCAGGTTGTAAAACAGCACCGCCGCCTGTCCCCGGGTGAGGCTGGAGCCGCCGGACAGGGTCAGCCCCTCGTCCAGTCCGGAGGAGCGGGCCAGGGCCACATAGCCGTCATACCAGTGGATGCCGGAGGCCACGTCGCTGTTGCCGTAGCCCAGCACGCGCATGAGGATGGCCGCCGCCTCGCCGTAGGTAATGGGGCGGTCGGGCCGGAAGGTGCCGTCTCCCACGCCCATAATCAGCCGGGTGCCGTTTTTCTCTTCTCCGCCTCCCAGGGTGATGGAGGAGGCCAGGTTTACATATCCCCGGGCCCAGTGGGTGGAATTCACATCGGTAAAGATGGTGCGCCCCCGCTGGGCGGGCTCCTCGCTGCCCCGGCCCATGATTTCCACGGTCATCTTGCAGAACTCCGCGCGGGTGAGGGTTCCGCCGGGGTTAAAGGCCCCGCTGCCAGTGCCGTTGACCACGTCCAGCAGCCGCAGGACCTCTGCCGCGTTGGACATAACCGGGTCGCTGATGTCGGTAAATCCGCCGCTTCCCGCTGCCCCGGCGGGGACCGCCGCCAGCAGTCCCGCCAGCAGCGCCGCCGCCAAAAGGCCGGAGGCCAGCCGTTGTAGTGTTTTCATGTCGCTTTTCTCCTTTGGGCCCTGTTTCAAACCTTACCGGCATGTCCGGACGGCGGGCCTTCTTCCCCCCGGACGGCGCAATCTTTTAATCTGCCCGCAGCGCCACCACCGGCTGGAGGCCGGAGGCTTTGATGGCGGGATAAATGCCGAATACCACGCCCAGAACCACAGAGAAGGCAAAGGCGCCGATGGTAATGGTCATATTGGGATAAAGGATCATTTGGAGCATGAATTTCCCCGCGATGAGAGTGCCCAGATAGCCGAATATGATGCCGATGATCCCCCCCAGTCCGCAGAGCATGCAGGCCTCAATGAGGAATTGAATAATGATGCTCTTACGCTCGGCGCCGATGGCCTTGCGGATGCCGATTTCCCGGGTGCGTTCCGTCACCGTCACCAGCATGATGTTCATAATGCCGATGCCGCCCACCAGCAGAGACACCCCCGCGATACAGCCCACCACCAGGGACTGCATCAGGTTGGCTTCGTTGGCGTTGTCGATGTTCTCATTGCTGTTCTGTACGCTGTAGTAGCCCTGGTCCTCCGGGATAAGCCCCTTCAGGAAGCCGGTGAGCTTTGTAACGGCCATGGTCGCGGAGGCGGCGTCAACCGCCTTGATGGTATAGGCGTCGATGGAATTGTTGCGGTTCATACTGCGGTTGAAGGTGTAGGGAATGACGATGGTGTTATCCCACTCCGGGGAGCCGTACATGGTTCCATCCTCGGTTTTCCGCTCGTAGACGCCCACCACCTGGAAGGGAGTTCCGTTGAGGGAGATGGTCTTGCCGATGGGGTCTACATAGTCAAACAGCCGCTCCGCCATCCGCCCGCCCAGCACACAGACGTTGTTGGCCTTTTCCACCTCCAGGTGAGACAGCTCCCTGCCCCTGGCGATGGTGTAGTTGTTGCACAGGCCGTACTGCTCGCTGCCCAGGTAGACGTTAAAGTAGTCCTCCCAATTGTCCCAGTTGTAGGTGGAAAAGGATTTGGTGCCGTATTTGACGTTGACCTCCTCGTTGATCTGGGCATTGGGGGTAATGCCCACAACCAAGTCGCTGAGGCCCATGCAGTAATCGGACAGCTCGCCGGAGATATCCTTCCCGCTGCCCCAGTACATGCGGGCCCGCACGTCAATCTTATTGGTGCCCTGGCTGGCCAGGTACTCCATCCACATCCTGTTCTGCCCCTGGATAATGGAGACCATGATGACCACTGCCGCCACGCCGATGATAATGCCCAGCATGGTCAGAAAGGAGCGCATCTTTTTTCCGGTGATGGATTTGACGGCCATTTTGAAGGCCTGCCGAAAGCTCATGCGAACGCCCCCTCTCTGCTGCCGTCGTAGATGACGCGTCCGTCGGACAGGCGCACCACCCGCTCCGCCGTGGCCGCAATACCGTTGTCGTGGGTGATAAGGATGATGGTAGAGCCCTCCTCATGGAGGGTGTGAAGGATTTCCAGCACGTGCCGGCCGGTGCGGGAGTCCAGAGCGCCGGTGGGCTCGTCAGCCATGATGATGGGGGGACAGGTGGCGATGGCCCGGGCGATGGCCGCCCGCTGCTGCTGTCCGCCGGACATCTCCGTAGGCTTGTGCTTGGCCCGGTCCAGCAGATTGACCCGCTCCAGGGCGTGCTCCACCAGCTCCCGCCGCCTGGAGCCCATGACCCCCTGGTACAGCAGGGGGAGCTCCACATTTTCCCACACATTCAGGGCGGGAATCAGGTTGTAGCCCTGGAAGATAAAGCCGATCTGTTTGTTGCGAATGTGGGCCAGCTGGGTGTCGGTGCGCTCGGTGACATCCACGCCGTCCAAGTGATAGTCCCCGTAGGTGGGGATATCCAGACAGCCCAGGATGTTCATAAGGGTGGATTTGCCCGAGCCGGACTGCCCGATGATGGCCACGAACTCCCCCCGCTCAATGCCCAGGGAGACCCCGTCCAGAGCCCGGACCTCGCTCTCCTCGCCCTCGTTGTAGATCTTAAACAGATTCTTTACGTCGATCAGCATGGCAATTAACCCCAACTGCTGTTCGTGGCATAGCCGATAAAGACCTCGTCGCCCTCGTTCAGCCCGCTGATAATTTCCACATGGGTGGTGTTGGACAGGCCCGTTACCACTGGCACCGCCCAGAATCCCTCGGGGCACTCCCAGGCCGGGTCGGGCTCCAGAATGGCGTTGACCGGAGCTTCCTCCGCCCTGACAAAGACAATATAGCCGGTGCCGTCGTCGGAAATTGCGGAGGAGGGCCGGGAGGCCCCGCCGGAGCTGCCGGAGGAGGCGCTGCCGCTGGAAATCATTACGCCGCCGTCAATCATAACCGCGCGCAGGGGCTGGGCATAGGCTCCGGCGGTATAGGTTTCGGGCACAGGAACCACGACTTCGCCATCCCCGGCGGGCAGAACGGTAACATCGCCGCCGCCGTCAGGCATGGGCTCGGCCCCGTCCATGCCGCCCATATTGTCCATACCTCCCATATCGCCCATATCGCCCATATCGCCCACGCCGTCGGTAAAGTCGTCCGCGGGTCCGGCGGCGATCAGGTCCTCAATGCCCGGGATATTGGCGAAGCTGACGTATTTTACCGCGTTCACCGGCACGGTGAGGCAGTTCTCCGACTGGCTGGCCACAAATGAGTAATCGGCGTAGCTGTTGCTCATCATGGTTCCCTCGGGATTGTCCACCCGCACCACGGCGGGGAAGGTGGACATGCCGTTTTCCGCCGTTCCGGTGAGGGCCACCGACTCCACAACGCCCATGAAATACTGGCCCTGATAGTCGATGTCCACCATCATGCCCACCCTCACGTTGGCGATATTGCGCTCGTCCACGTTGATGTCGATGGTCATGGTGCTGGTGTCGGCAATGGTAATACCCTGTCCGCTCTGGACCTCGGCTCCCTCGGTCAGGTTGCAGGAGAGCACGGTGCCTGAAATGGGGGCCGTGGCGTTGTAGCGCTCCAGCTCCTTCACGGCAGTCTCCAGCTTCTCCTGGGCGGACTTCAGCGCGGCCTCCGCAGTGGTGATCTCCGCCTCGTTGTCCTCGGCCCCCAGCTGGACCAGCAGCTGGCCGGCGGTGACGTCGGCGTAGCGCAGTAGATGCGCCTGCTCCACCGGGCCCTTGGTCTTGGCGGTAATCCGGGTGGTCTCATAGTACTTCAGCTGGCCGTTCTCGTAGGGGTAGATATCCAGCCCGCCGGCGGTAATACCGGCGGAGGCGTCCATGCCCTCCGTGAGGGTGCCGGGGTTGTCGATGACCAGCACTACCTCAAAGTAGATGCCTCCCTCCGGGGAGATAAAGCGCACCTTGTTGATGGCCTCCACCTTGCCGGGAAGCTCCCCCATAATGGCGGGGATGGAGACGGTAACGGGCTGTCCCACATAGATGTCGTTTTCATATGTATAGTTGTAGTAGAGGGACAGCCGCAGCTTGGTGTCATTGACCAGGGTGGCGATCTCCGTCCCGGCGCCGATGGTGTCGCCCGTCTTGAATTCGCCCACCTCCAGCAGCTTGCCCGCGTGGGGAGCGGTGATAGTCAGGTCCTTGGCCGCGTCGTAGATGTTTTGAAGCTGCTTTGCGGCGTTGTCCACATCCTTCTGGGCGGCAGTCACCGCGTCCCGGGCGGTGGAGTCGTCCATCCGGTAGAGGGGGTCGCCCTCCGCAACCTGTTCGCCCTCCTGGACGTAGAGCTCCAGAATAGTGCCCGTACCGGGGGTAATGGTGGCCGAATCCTTGGCCTTGGTCAGGCCGTAGCCCTGAACCATGGACTGTATGGAGCCCCGCATAACGTAATCCACCATGGGTTCGCCCAGGGAGCTGTCCTCTTTAAATACCAGCTGGTACATGCCGAAGGCGATGCCCGCCAGAATTGCCGCAACCAGCACAATGGCGATTACCGTCTTGACAACGCTGCGTTTTTTCTTCTTCTTTTTGCCCGAAGGTCCGCCGGAGGGCGCTGCCGGGGGCGCCGGAGGCGGGGCTGCCGGGGACTGAGCCGGCGGCTGTTCCATCACTGAGGTCTGCTGTTCCGTCATAGTTGGTTTTCCTCCTGCCTGAAAAATTTGCTGTCCCTATTGTACCACCATAAGCCGTCAATTGAATTACAAAGCGGTGACAAGTTATTACGGGAACCTTAACTTTTAGGCGCGGCCCGCCGGCCGCTCCCCAGTCACATAAATTCTTAGACGGCGGCGGGCGTGAGAAAGTTTCCCCTTTTTCGGGAAAATTTCCGGGCAGAAAGGCGCCGCAGATTCAGGCCGCCCCGTAAACCGGCGCCCCGAATCTGCGGTATTTCAGTTAAAGTTTGCACATATAAACCAAAATATGGGCGTTGTCCGGAGCGCGCCGGCAGGCGGCCCCGTGGAAATTCGAGCCGGTTCAAAATCACCAGGCGCCGCTGTACCCCAGGGTAACGCTGCTGCATCGGGCCCCCTGCGCCATGCAGTCGGGGACGCTCTGTCCCCGCATCAGACCATATAGAAATCCGGCGATAAAGCTGTCCCCCGCCCCCATAGTGTCCACCACGGCGCAGGGCACGATACCGTACTCAAAAAACCGCGTCCCGTCAAAGGCGATGCTCCCCTGGGCGCCGCGGGTGGCCACCGCCAGCCTGGGGCCCTTTGCGTGGACGGAGCGCAGGAAAGCCCGCACCTCCTCCGCGTCCCCGTCATGGGAGAAGAAGGCGTAGTCCACATAGGGCAGTGCCTCCCAGCTCACGGGGTCCCGCAGTTTGTCGGCGCAGTCAAAGGCCACAGGCACCCCCCTGGCCTTGAGCCTGGACAGGTCTGGGGCGGTGTGGCTCCAGAGGCCGGTCACAACCAGGTCGTGCTCCGCCAGAAAGTCCATGTCCTCTTCCGTCATGCGGAAGTGCTCCATGACCCCCTCGTCATAGTCGCCAAAGACCCGGTCCCCGTCCTCCAGGGTCACGTGGGACACGGCGGTGGCCCCCGGCTGAGTGCGTAGATGGGACACATCCACCCCTTTGCCCGCAATGGCTGAGCGCATCAGCGGGCCGTACGCGTCGTCCCCCACCACGCCGGTATAGGAGGCCGCACCCCCCAGCCGGACCGTGTATACCGCCACGTTCACCGGGTTGCCCCCGGGGTAGGCCTCCCCGGTCTGGTCATATACATCCATGCAGTTGTCGCCTACGGCGGCCAGTCTGTGTGTCCGCTCCATATTTCTTCATCCTTTCCATTGCATCCACTCCCGCAGCCGCTCCACCGCACGCCGGGCATAGAGGGCGGGCTCATTCTGATAGGCCGTGACCAGCTCAATGGTGCACCGGCCCCGGTAGCCCCGTTCCCGCAGCTCCTCCAGCAGCTCCGGTATGGGGAGTACCCCGTCCCCGGGGACCAGGTGGCTGTCGCCGGCCCCGTCGCTGTCCACCAGGTGCAGGTGGGCCATCCGGTCCCCCAGCAGCTCCAGATACTCTGTCACCGGCTCCCGGCCCGTGAAGGGGGGCACCACGTCGCACATGCCCAGCAGCCGGGGGGAGTTCACCTCCTCCAGGATCTGGGCCAGCTCCCCGGCGGTGGTGCACAGATTGCTCTCATAGCGGGTGAGGCTCTCCAGCACAAGGGTATGGCCGGTCTCCTCCCCATAGTCCGCCAGCTCCCGCAGGCTGGCGGACAGCCGCTCCCACAGCTCCCGCCGGGGGAGGGCGTAGCCCCCGTGTCCCACGGAGACCAGGGTGAACGCCGCGCCCAGGGCCCTGCCCATGTCCATGGACAGCTTCAGGTAGTCCAGCGCTTCCCGCCGCTGCCCCTCCGGGCCCAGCATATAGTTATAGGGATAGGCATTGTGCTCCGGCGTGTAGACCCGCACCGGCATCTGATAGCGCTCTATCAGCCCCTGCACCTCCGCCAGGCCGCCCCGGGCCAGATCCGGGGCAAAGGCGTGGGGGCGGCCGCCCCAGAGCTCAATATAGTCATAGCCAAACCGCCCGGCGTCGGCGAAGGCCCGCTCCAGCGGGTAATACTGATAGCCGCTGGTGAACATTCCCAGTTCCATAAAAACCTCCAAAGAGGGGGCCGCTCCGAAACGGCGTCCGGGGCGGCCCCTTTCTTTTTCTCAGCAGAAAAAGAAGCAAAAAGAAGTTTTGTTTCACCGCAGAGCCCCCCTGCGCCCGGGCTGCGCGCCCGGTGCGCAGAGGAGATCCCGGCAGGCGGGATATCAATACTCCAATCTGCGGTAGTAGCGGCGGATCTCCATGGGATGGCAGTTGATCTGCTCCATATGGGCGTCAATCCGCTGGGTGACGGCATGCGTCACCAGGTGGGACAGATTGCCCCGGAACCGCTCGTCAATGCCGGGCAGCGCGTAATCCTTGGAGTCGATGACCGTATAGTTGGCGCAGATGCGGGGGAGGAAATCCACCACCCGCTGGCTCAGGGGCCGCTGCTTATCCTCGCCCACAAAGACGGTGACGGCGGTATCCCGGTCCACAACCTCCAGCATCCCGTGGAAGAACTCCGCGGAGTGGATGCTCTTGGTGCGGATCCAGTGCATCTCCTCCCAGTAGCACATGGCGTAGGAGTAGGTGGAGCCGTACTGGTTGCCCGCCCCCACAAAGTAGTGGATGGGGTCGTTGTGGTGCTTCTGTGCAAACGCC
Organism: uncultured Flavonifractor sp.; assembly: GCA_947384055.1. GTDB lineage: Bacteria > Bacillota > Clostridia > Oscillospirales > Oscillospiraceae > CANAAV01. Next base: position 36,764 of record CANDFO010000001.1, on the reverse strand, counting down.
AGGCCGAAGGCGTCGGCGGCCTTTTCCACCTCCACCAGGTCCCGGGCCAGATGCGCGTCCAGCTGGGCATAGTACTCGTCGTACTCGGGGAACTCCCCGTGGTTGAACATAAAGCGGTCGGCTACCATGAAGAACTTCAGCTGCTCGTTAGAGCGGTAGGCGATCTCCCAGTCCATGAGCTTTGCCAGCTCGGAGGTATCCACGTCGATGAAGCCCAGGAGCTTTGCGCCGGCCTCTTTCGCCTTCTTTACGCCGTCTACCATCTCGGTGGTGCTGCCGGTGACGGAGGAGACCACGACAATCGTCCCCTCGCCTACCCGCCGGTCTCCGGTGGTCAGATATTCCGCGGCGTTGACCACAAAGAAGTTCAGGTCGGAGCGCTCCTTCATGTGGACCTCCGCCTGGAGGCAGGAGGCGTAGGTGCCGCCGATGCCCAGCCAGCAGAGATTCCGGAACCCGTCCTTGCAGATGCCGTCCACCACTTCCTCAATGCGGGGACGCAGGGCCAGGGCCCCCTGGACGCTGGCAATCTGTTTTTCTTCGTCAAATTTCAGCATATGCATTCTCCTTCCGGCCGGCAGTTACTCGCCGACCTTCAATTTCTGGTAGTAGTCATTGTAGATGGTCAGGGCATCGCCCACATCCTCCTGGAAGAACACGTTCTCTTTATAGGCAAAGTCCCGGGCGGGGTTGTTCTGATAGGCTTCGCTGGCGGCGGCTACGGCGGCGTCATTGGGACAGGAGTAGGGGAACTCCTCCAGGTTGGCGGCCATCACCTGGGGATCGGCCATGTTCTCCAGGAACTTGTAGGCCAGGTCGGTGTGCTTGGCGCCCTTGGGGATGACGAACAGGTCGAAGCCCAGCTGCACGGCGTCCTCGGTAAAGGGGGCGATGGTGAGGGTGTTGTTCTCGCCCATGCCGGACATGGCCTCGGAGGTGTTGCCGTCATAGGTCAGCATGCAGGAGATGGTGCCGTTGAGCATGTTGGTCTCGGTGGAGCCGTAGGCCACCACGTTCTCGTTGTACTTGACCAGCCACTCATAGGCCTCGGCAATCTCGCTCTCCACGGTGGAGTTGGGGTCGTAGCCCAGGGCGATGAGCGCCATGGGGAAGAGGTTGCGGGCGCCGTCGATAGAGCCGATCTGCCCCTTCATGGCGGGGTCGATGAGGTCGTTGTAGCAGGTGATCTCAATGGGGCAGGTCTCTGTATTATACACAATATAGATGTAATTCATCAGATAGGGCACGCAGTAATCCCGGTTGTCGCCCTTCCAGTAGGCCTCGTTGATGTTGGCCAGGGCGGTGGGGATTTTGTCGTGGTCCAGCTTCTCCAGATAGCCGCCGGCGATCAGGGACTCCATATAGGCGTCGCAGGTCATAATCAGGTCGTAGCCGTCGCCGGCGCCGGCGGTGAGCTTGGTGATGGAGTCGGCGTTGTCGTTCATGTAGCTGAGGTTGACGGTGCAGTTGTTGTCTTTCTCAAAGTTGGTAATGAGCTCGTCGGAGATGTAATCGCCCCACATAAAGATGTTCAGCTCGGCGCTGGCTCCTCCGGCGGAGCCCCCCTGGGAGTTGCCGCAGGCGGCCAGGCTCAGGGAAAGGGCCAGGGCCAGGATCAGTGCAAGAGTCTTTTTCATGGTTGTTCCTCCTAAATAAAATAGTCATCCTCTATTTCACCGCCCCGAGCCCGCCGGGGTCCCCTGGACCTTCCGGCGGACCCGCAGATGCGGATGAAATCACTCTCCGGCCTCCAGCCGGGCGGCCCGCTTTTTGCGCATGTGCTCAAACAGGTTCATGACCAGCATACCCGCCACCATGAACAGCACCATAACGGTGGTCAGGGCGTTGATGTCCGGGGTGATGCCGGTGCGGTTTACCGACAGAATGAGCACCGGCAGGGTGGACTGGCTGGCTCCGGCCAGCATGTTGCTCATGACCACGTCGTCGATGGACAGGGTGAAGGACAGGAAGGCCGCCGAGGTGATGCCCGGCATGATGCTGGGAATCGTCACCCGCCAGAAGGTCTGGAAGCGGTTGGCCCCCAGATCCATGGACGCCTCCTGGAGGGTCTCGTTGTCTCCCGAAATGCGCCCCTTGATGGTGACGACCGCATAGGGAATGCAGAAGGTGCAGTGGCCGATGATAATGGTGCCCATGCCCAGCTTGATGCCCACGGTCATGAAGATGATGAGCATGGCCACGGCCATGACGATCTCAGGCACGACAATGGGGACATAGAGCATGGTGTTGATGAATTTCTTCCCGTGGAACTCGAACTTTTTCAGGCCGATGCCGCCCAGCACGCCGATGACCACGCTGATGATGGTGGTGAGAATGGCGATGATGAGGGAGTAGGCCAGGGCGGACCACAGGTCCCGGTTGCCGAAGGAGAAGAGCTTGCCGTACCACTCGGTGGTGAAGCCCTGCCAGGCGTAGTTGCGGTCGGCGTCATTAAAGGAGAAGACGATCATGACCGCTACCGGGATGTAGAAGATGGCGTAGATCAGCACGGCGTAAAAGTCGCTCATAAAGCGGCCGAAGCGGTGCCAGCGGCGGCGGCTGGTAGAAGCAGTCATTGTCACAGCACCTCCAAATCATCGATCTTGGAAAAGCGGGTGTAGGTGAAGATCAGCAGGGCCGTGATGACCAGCAGCAGCACGCTCAGGGCCGCGCCCAGAGGCCAGTTGCGGATAACGCCGAACTGGTTCTTGATGATGTTGCCGATGTACAGAACCTTGCCGCCGCCCAGCATATCGGTGACGGTATAGGTGCCCAAGGCGGGGATAAAGGTCAGGATAATCGCCGAAAAGATACCGGGGAAGGTCAGGGGCAGCGTGACCTTCAGGAACGTCTGCACCGGCGTGGCCCCCAGGTCGGAGGAGGCCTCCAGCAGGGATTTTTGCAGCTTCTCAATGGAGCTGTACAGGGGGAGCACCGCAAAGGGAAGCATGTTGGTAATCAGTCCCAGCAGCACCAGCCCGTCGGTGTAGATGAATTTGGCCGGCTCAGACAGGATGCCCAGGGAGATAAGGGTGTTGTTGACGGGACCGTTGGTCTGGAACAGGAGCATCCAGGCGTTGAGCCGCATCAGGGAGTTGGTCCAGAACGGAATCATCAGCAGCGTGATGAGCCGGGAGGCGGTCTCCGGCGGCTTGCGGGCGATGTAGTAGGCGAAGGGATAACCCAGCAGCAGGCAGGAGACAGTGGTGACGACCGCCACCTGAAGGGATTTGAGGATTACCTTAAAATAGGTCACATCCAGCAGGGTGGTGTAGCTCTCGGAGGAAAATTCATACACCACGTCGCCGAAAGCGCTGCGGGACATAAAACTGATGTAGATAATGAAAAGCATGGGGATGGTGACAAAGAGAATCATCCACACGGACACGGGGCCCGCCTGAGCCAGGGCCGGAATGGTCTTGCGCCGTACATCCCGGCGGCGGTTGATGGCCTGGAGGTCGCTGGCGTCGCCGATCGGTTTTTTCATGGCTCAGCCCCCCTGCGGAACGGACTTTTTGATAGCCACAGATTTCTCCGGCCGCCAGAAAACGTGGACCGGGTCTCCCTCCTGGAACTGTTCGTCCTGCTCGAACCGGGAGAACTTGGCCTCGGTGCCGTCCTGCATATCCAGGGCAGTTTTGATCACGGTGCCCATGTAAGTAAAGTCCTTGACAGTGCCGGGCAGCTGGAATCCGTCCACCGGGGTTTTGGAGGCCTCCAGGTACTCGGGCCGGATGGATACGTGGATCTCCTCCCCCGCCTGGAAGTTTTCGCCCTGAGTGGTCAGCAGGCCCGCCGGGGTCTCCACCTGAATCAAGTCGCCGTTCACCGCCTTGACCGTGCCGTCGAAGATGTTGGACTCCCCGATAAACCCGGCCACAAAGCGGGTTTTGGGATGGTCATAGATGGTGCGGGGGTCGTCCAGCTGCTCAATGACGCCGCCGTTCATAACAGCGATGCGGTCGGACATGGTCAGCGCTTCCTCCTGGTCGTGGGTTACGTATACAAAGGTGATGCCCAGCTTCCGCTGAAGGCGCTTGAGCTCAATCTGCATCTGCTTGCGCAGCTTCAGGTCCAGGGCGCCCAGCGGTTCATCCAGCAGCAGCACCTTGGGCCGGTTGATCAGAGCCCGGGCGATGGCCACCCGCTGCTTCTGGCCGCCGGAGAGCTCGTCTGGCTTGCGCTTTTCGTACCCGCCCAGCTGCACCAGGGCAAGCATCTCGGTGACGCGGGTCTGAATCTCGTCCTTGGGAACCTTTTTGATGGTCAGCCCGTAGGCCACGTTGTCATAGACCGTCATGTGGGGAAACAGGGAGTAATTCTGGAACACGGTGTTTACATCCCGCTGATAGGGCTCCTTGTTTTCCACACGCTCCCCCTGGACCTTAATGATGCCGGAGGAGGCGTCCTCAAAGCCGGCGATCATGCGCAGGGTGGTGGTTTTGCCGCAGCCGGAGGGTCCCAGGAGGGTCAGGAATTCCCCTTCCTGTATCTCCATGTTCATTTTTCGAACCACCAGATTGGACCCGAACCGCTTTTCCACGTTTTCCAGGGAAACTATGGATTCCGCCATGTGTGTTCTCACCTCATTTTTGTGTATTTTATCGGAAAATGCCGCTTATATTTTGAAGAGTTTCTACATTCTCTTCCCTTGGGTGTCATCATAGCACAGTGGAAAGAGGTTAGCAACCCTTTTTTGCAGATATGTAAAAAATATTTTCATACCAATTTTTATTTTTCATCGGCAATACCGCAAAAATCAGAAGGAAAATTGGCGGATTTTGTGGTATACTTTGGAGTTTATCGGGGAAAATTGGACTAAAAATGGGTTTTACCTGTTTGAAGCCGGGCATTGCGCCGGGCGCTGGACTGTGGTAGAATTCTCTCAATGTCATACCAATTTTGAGGAGGCGCGGAGGATGCAGGCATACAAAGCCAGGCCCCGGGAACGGGCGGAGGAGCTGCTGGAGGGCTATCTGCTGGAACACCGGCTGGAACCGGGGGACCGGCTTCCGCCGGAGCGGGAGCTGAGCCGGATGTGGGGGGTGAGCCGTTCCACCCTGCGTGCCGCCATTGCCCGGATGGAACGGGATGGCCTGCTCTGCACCCGGGAGGGCTCGGGCAACTATGTGGCGCCGCCCAAATACAACCGGGACCTGCGGGGTCTGCTGTCCATGAGCCAGGCCGCCGCCGTTCAGGGGCTGACCGTGGACACCCGCCTGCTGAGCATCAAGCGCATGGAGTGCGGCAAAGATCTGGCCCGGCGCTTTGGGCGGATGCTGGGGGCCCCGGTGTACAAGGTGGCCCGTCTGCGCTCCGTGAAGGGAGAGCCTTTGATGCTGGAAACTGCCTTTATTCCGGCAGAGCTGGCGGAAGGCCTGGAGCATAAGGAGCTGGAGCGCCACTCCCTGTTCTCCGTGTTGGAGAAGGACTACGGTCTGGTGCCGGAGCAGGGGGATGAGAAGGTAGGCATCACCTATGCCACCGCGGACGAGGCCGAACTGATGGGAATTCGGGAGGAGGCCCCTCTGTTCTGGATTGTGAGCCAGACCTATGACCAGCAAGGGGAGCTGATCGAATACTGCCGGGCGGTGGCCCGGCCGGACCGTATACGGCTGACCACCGTACTGGAGCGCCAAAGTGAGGAGGAGACCGCCCGTGAGACATGAGGACACCATCGGCCCCAATTCTCCCCTGTACCTCCAGCTCAGGGAGCTGATCCGGGGTAAAATTGAAAACGGCGAATACCTGCCTGGCACGGCGATTCCCTCGGTGGGGGTTTTGGCGGAGACCTACGGCATCCACAGGCTGTCGGTGCGCTCTGCGGTGTCCGCGCTCATTGGCGAGGGACTGCTGAGAGCTGTTCAGGGCAAGGGCATCTTCGTAGTGGGGGACAAGCTGGAGCAGGAGCTGGAGACCGTCGGGGGATTCCGGCAGAATATGGTGGCCCAGGGGAAGGAAACCGAAACCAGGGTGCTGGTCAAGACCCTGCGCCCGGCGGGAGCGGCTTACGGGGCTCTGCTGAACCTCACTGCCGGGGCGCCGGTGTACTTTATCAAGCAAGTATGCAGCGTGGGCGGAGAGCCTGTATCCCTGGAGGAGATCTTTCTGCCGGAAGAGCTGGCCCCCAATCTGGGTAAGGTGGACCTGGGGGTTTTTTCTATTCTGGAGATCCGGGATTTTTACGGTATCGCCCCCGTGCGGGGGGAGCAGAGCTTGGACATTACCCAGCTCAACCCGGCCGATGCCCGCCAGCTGGGGGTGGAGCCGGGCCGCGGGGTGCTGCGGCTCCAGTGCGTCAGCTATGACGGCGGCGGCCGGGCGGTAGAGCTCACCCGCACCTATACCCGAGGGGACCGCTGCACATTCAGCGTCCATTTCCAGCGGTAGTCTGCTGCGGTATAAAAGCGGTCAAAGTTGGCTCACCGCGGCCGCCCGCAAAAAATCCCCGGGCTCCGATACAAGCCCGGGGATTTTTTGTCCATCACGGTTTTAAATGTTTGTGGCGTGTTCCGGCCGGAGCATCGGTGCGTCTATTCCCCCGGCGGCATCCCCCGCTCCCGCCGCCGCTTTTTCCGGCGGCCGGTCCGTTTGCACAGATGGACCTGCGTAAGCGCTGCGGCGTGGACTTCCCGCAAAAAGCTCAGCGTAGCGGGGGGCACCGCTGTCCGGACCCGCCAGCTTCCGTTTGCCCGCTGAGAAACGGCGGCCCGGCAGAAAAACCAGCCGTGCTGGGCGCAGTGAAACCCACCGTACCAGTAGAGCTCCTCCCGGTGATACCATCGGACCACCCAGCACACTGCGCCGCACAGGGGACAGGCCTGCCGCCGGACCTCCCGGCTGTTCAGTGCGGTCTCCCGTCCGGAGAAGCTGCCCACCGTCCGTACGGGCTGGGCCGGAAAGGACACCTCTGCCAGCTGGCGGAGGGACCGCGGGAGCTTTTGCAGGTGCAGGTCCTCCTCCCGCAGCCAGGGAGCTACCAGCGCGGTGTACATGGCGTCGTTCAGGGCATTGTGGTAGGTGAATACATCCGGAATGCCGCAGTACTCCACCGCCCGGTACAGGGCCAGGGACTGACCGGTTCCCACCTTCCGGGAAAAGGCGGCCTGAAAGTCGTACACCTCCTCTGCCTGCAAGGGAGGCAGACCCCAATAGCCGCAGTTTTGGCGCAGAATGTCCACATCGTCGCCGCCCCACACGGCAAAGCTCCGGTCCTCCCCGCACCAGAGGAGGAAGGCTGCCTCCGCCTCCAAAAAGGTCTGTTCGGAGGACAGTATGCGCTCCAGCTCCGGCAGGTGCCTGGCCGGGGGATTGAGCTTTTGATGGACCTGCGGCCGGATGTAGGCGTTGAATGTGTCCACAATCCGACTCCCCAGCCCCTCCAGCTTCACCGCGCCAATCTGAAGGACCTCATCCAGAGGCTTTTTGTCGTAGCCGCGGTTCCACTCCAGGTCTAAGACAATCATATCTGTCACCATGTCCTTTGCATCGTACTGCTCCGCCGCAGCAGACAAAAAGGGACCGGGGCTGTTTAACGCCTCGGTCCCTTTGGAGCTTCCTGCACGGGGCAGGGGCCTCGGGCATTGGAGGCCACCCCTTCTCCGGCTTTCTTTAAAACACGCTACAGAAAGAACCAGAGCCGCCTGTCTGATAATCTCTATTATAGCATACTACAAATAGAATTTCAAGTTTGTCCTATAGTAGTCCCACGCCCGTTTCATAAAAACGTGGTATATTGAGATGGGATGATAAAATGCAAGAAGTGCGGGAAAAGATGACCGAGATAGAAGACCTAAGACATCTAAGCTGTGTGAAATATTCGTTGGCGGATATCTTGATAATCGTGATGTGGGAGGCTGAGTGGATTGGATACGCTGGGCGATTTGGTGATATATACCAAAAGCAAGAGAGAATTTCTATCAAAAGAGCTGGGGATTAAGGATATTCCTTCCAAAGCAATGTTTGTCAGAGTGTTGAGTATCGTCGATGGCAAGAAGATAGGCGATGTTGTCAATATCAAAAGTTTTCTGAATCCAGCGAATTGACGTACACTACAACTTTATCAGGGAGATTGATTTTTCCCCGGAATATTGCGGAAAAAAGAAGTAACAGCACGGCGCTGTTACTCCGTACTGTTACTTCTCCGCAGATTTACAAAACATTCTTTATGCGTGTAAACCCTGATATTTCAAGGGCTGGCGGGTTTTCTTATGCGCTTCCGCACAAAGTGTCAGCTTTTTTGGCCGCTGAGCTTAGGGCTTATTTGAAAGTTGTGAACACGCCCAAATGACAGGCCTTTTTCCGCCATACCGCGTTAAAAATTCTTGAAATACACAAAGTATTCCTGCGAATTTTTGCCTTGCCTGGCGAAGAAATCCCTCACCGCTGGTCATATTGCCAATGACCAAGCAAGCCCTAGCTGCTTTTCAGGATAGGTTAACCATACGGTTGGCCGACCGGTGCAGAATGCCTCCCGTCAGTCGATAAACTGAATTCCCGCTCCTACCACGCCGTCGCCGATATAGACGCTGAGGGTGGCGTCCAACGCCCCCTCCCAGCAGTGGACATAGCCGGGAAAGGCGGCGCACATTTTTTCCCGCAGCAACGCCATCTGCTCCGGAGCGCCGCCGTTGGCCACCGCGATGTTGTAGCGGCCGGACCGCCCCTGCGCACATATTCCGACCAGCTCGACAAACTTGTCCAGCAGCTGCCTCCGCCCCCGAACCTTCGCCGTGCTTTGGAGCTGGCCGTCTCCGGCAAAGGTGATGATGGGCTTGATCTGGAGCAAAGAGCCGGCCATCGCGGTGACTTTTCCAATGCGCCCCCCTTTGTACAGGTACTCCAGGGTGTCCACCGAGAAAAACGGGAAGGTATTGGCGATTAGGAATGGAGCCCTGCGCTCCACCAGCTCTTCCCAGCCGGCGCCATCCTGAATTTCCTCCCACAGCTGAAGAATGGTGATACCCAGGCCCAGAGCGCCGCTTTTGGAGTCAAATACCGCCACCTCCAGCTCCTTCTGCTGTTCCGCCTGAATGCGCACCATATTATAGGTGCCGGACAGCCCCGAAGAGAGCATGACAGCGATGACTTTTTCATAGCCGTCGGCGCGGATTTTTGCAAATGTGTCGCTTACGGCGCCCCCCTCGGGCAGAGAAGTCCTGGGCAGCTCGCCCCGGCGCAGGCGGGTGTAGATATCCGGAGCAAAGATATCCACCCCGTCTGAAAACTCCCCGTCAGCACAACGAATTTTCAGAGGTACTACATAGATGGGTTTACCCGCCCGCATAGCGGGGGTCAGGTCTGCGGTGGAATCGGTCAGCAGCGCAATTTTATTTGGGTTCGGCAACGTTATCATCCTACTCTTTCCTTACTCAGTCCTCAGCTTGCTGTTTGATAGCAGTCTCCAGAATACATGGCAGAAAAGAAGAGGAGGACAGACGGTGTGTGGGCAAGACGGAGGAGCCGGGCTGACGCCTGCCAAGGACGACAACGCAGCTTCACACTATTCAGGCTCCTGAACTTTTACCAGATAGTTTAGATGACTGCTACAGAACCCATGTTCGTATCCGGAAGCCGGCAGGCAGAAAGCCTTGCCACACAGAGACGGCCGACGAGCCGCCCAGCCGCCGTGAATACAGGCTCTTATTTCATGCTGGTATTATATCCCCCAGCCCCTGTGAAGTCAAGCGACAGAACACACCCGCCTGAGAAAGAGGTATTCTCTCATAGGCAGGGAGTGTCCCTTTCGAAGATTTTATTGTAGGGGCGATTATCAGCCGCCCGTCCACGGGAAAGCCGGAACACCTTGGGAAACAGGCGGTCGATAACCGCCTTTGCAAAGCGCCAAGGAATCAGCAACCATTATAAAATGCGCGGTAGGACACTCCCTGAAAATCTGCATGTTGCTTTTTCCCCTTTTTTGAGGTATACTATAAAATATTGTTATATAGCTGGGCGAATGCAAATCTTAAAACACGTAGAGGTATCGAAGTGGTCGAAACGAGCTTGATCGAAATCCGCACGGTCCGGTATACCCTCAAATTTGGCTGTCCTTAGTGCCGCAAGGTGTTTCTGGGGTTTAGGCGGCAAATAATTTCCCCAAACGCTAACAGTTTTCCAATTTGCGTTCTCACAATCAAAATATGCAGCGGTATCGAAGTGGTCATAACGGGGCTGACTCGAAATCAGTTTGGGAGCAATCCCACGAGGGTTCGAATCCCTCCCGCTGCGCCAAAAAGATCAGTCTACAAGCGGGTTTGCGCCGTTTGTAGGCTTTTCTTTTTTGCCTGACCTTCCTCAATTTGACCGCCAGTTCTCTCCTGAAATGGCGTAGTTCTCTCCTAAACCGCCTATGCTGGCTGTGTGATCCCGCTGACGAAGTTCAACACCCGCATCAGCGGCAGCGGCCAGGTGGTCACCCAGATCAAGCGATCCAGTGCGGCGGAGATACTGGAGCACAGCTTCCAGGCCCGGTTGGGAGGGCACCAAGGCATATATGAGCGAATCGGCATCAGCCGGTTCCCTGTTGAGGAGCGATACGGCCCCGCGACATCGCAGATGATGTATTCCAACAATGAGGTCACGGAAGAAATCAGCGACAAGGTGTCTGAGACTTTCGGCAAACGTATCGACCGGGATATCCTCGCCTTACTCAATGGCTGGCGAAGATAGCCCAGGGGCCGCGCAGGGGCTGAGGGCGCACGTTGAGGGCGCGGAAGGGTAACACCCAGGCAGCACAGCGGAGGGCCCACAGAGGGCGTTGCAACAGGGATAGAGCGTCATGTGAAAATATCTACGCTGATTGATACCAGAATGTCCGATGCGCTGTGTGCAATGTTCTGTCGTGATGTGGCCGGAGCTACGGGAACCCTCTCTGCTTCCAAGACCATAAGACACGCACGAAGGGCATCAGTGATTTGTACAACTGCATCTTCAACATTTTTGCCAGTGGTGACGCACCCAGGAATATCCGGGACGCGGGCATAGCACTTGTCTGTTCCTTTGGTGATGACTGCGGTGTAAGTGTAAAGCATAGTTTTGCCTCCTTCGCATACTGCTATCCGAAACGCAAGATTTTACAGCCCTAAACCAGTAAAAATGAGGGGAAATATCATGAACAACAAACGCCGCTCTGATCTGCAAAGGCTTTCTTCGCAACTCGAACAAATCCTCAGCGAATTGGAAGCGATTCAAGGTGATGAAGAAAACAGCCGGGACAGCACCCCGGAAAATCTATGGAACACTGAGAGGTATGAGCAATCAGAAATGGCCTGTGACAGCCTTGGCGAAGCCGTAGATGGATTGAGCAGCGTCATTGAGAACATCAGTGATACTATTGGATAACGAAAAGTACAAATGCAAGAAAAACAGATAAAGTTGCCTGTTTTTCTTGAAAAATAGGTTCATAATTTTCGGAAATTTACAGTGTATTTTTTATAATGCGTTGTATTCTGATAATTAGGGCTATACGAAGGGCCACATCAGGATAATTACGCTTCAATGGGTAAGAAGCGTCTTTGGGGCAAAGCGAATTCTCATGCCCCGCCGGAGGCGTTGCCCACAAAAGTGTTTCCAAACATTCAAAAGCAAGAAAAGTTCAAGGGCTTCCTTATGACCATAGCATCACCCACCCGGTAGAACCACTACCAGGGCTATGGACACAGGGGAGGAGAAAAACGGAGTAGCACAGCTATATTGCCAAAGCATGCCTCCCTTTACCCGATGTGGTATGACAGACTATCTCCCACATACCTGACACACAATATGTCAATGACTGTAAGACATAACTATGGAGATACCCGAATATACATAACCCCCTGGGGCTGCTGCTCCAGGGGGTTTCTATTTACTTGAATACTTTGCTCAGTTCGATGAAGCAGCCATCCAGCACATTGACTTTTGCCACGCCCTGTCGGTCATAGACCTCATGAAGCTGCAAAGAGCCCTCCTTGAGTAAGAACACCTGCACCGTCTGTTCATCGGGGCTGACGATCCAGTATTCCCGTACCCCGGCACGCTGGTATAGGCTCAGCTTTACGAGCCGGTCATGGCGCTGTGTCGAAGGGGAAAGGATCTCCGCCACCATGTCCGGGGCGCCCTTACAGCCATATTTGTCAATCTTGCTCTGGTCGCACACGATAGAAATATCGGGCTCTACCATCGTGTCCACGTCCTCTGGGCTGTCCCCATCCTTTTCAAAGAGGCGGACGGCAAAGGGGGCATGGTAGACCTTGCACCGCTTCCCCTCTAGGTAGTTGGCGAACTGTCTTGTGAGCTCCACGCTGATCTCCTGGTAGGTGCTGGACGGCGGCGGGGCCATCATGACAGCCTCGCCGTCAATGATCTCTGCCCGTTCATCATCCGGCCACGCCAGAACATCCGCAAATGTGTACCGTTCCTTTTCTGCTGGCAATGCCTTGCCGGTGACAGTCTGGGGGAGATCGCTACTGGGCTGGAGCAGCAGGGTATCCCCTCCCCCACTGGCAGGCCCAAATGGAATCGGGAAGCAATCGAGAAACTGCTCTCTAACGAAAGATATACTGGGCGGGTATTGCTCCAGAAAACAATCAGCAGGGGCGCATTTCAAATAGAAAGCGATGGCCTCATGGATCGGTATCTCTACACCGACACCCATGAGGCCATTATTCCTGATGAGATGTTCACGGCGGTACTGTCAACGCCGATTTGAAATTGTAAGAAAACGCCGAAGAAATTTTGTCGTTTTTCGGGAGGGGAGTAACAAAATCAGCTGTTGCCTTGCTCGAAAAGAGTGTTCACAACCTGCTGTTTCCGGCGCATAAATTCCTTGCGTTCCTTCAGGCGGTAAGACTCTCCTTTGATATTGATGACGGTGCAGTGATTCGGTTTTTCTTGACCTGCTGGCGTACAAGATGAGGCAGTCTTTTTGTACCCGCCTCAGGTTGATCTTGTCGATGATGTACTCACAGGTAAGAGAGCTTAGTCCCTCTTTCTTCAATCTTTCGAATGGAATTTCGTTGGTGGTGGCGTGGACTTTCCCATTGACCTTGTTACACCAGGCCAGGGCCTGTCCGTTCAGGTCCGCAAGGCTGTTGTATCTGATCCCCACTATGAAATTATCTCTGACAAACTGCACTGTCCGCTCCACTTTCCCCTTCGTCTGGCCCCGGTATGGCCGGCATAGAATGGATTTGAACCCGTAGAAGCCCGCAAAGTCCTCAAACTGCCGGTTCAGTGTGGAGTCCTCCCGCTTTAACAGCCGTTTAATAACTACCTGCTTCATATTGTCATACACAATCTCCTCCGGATATCCCCCAAAGTACCCAAACGCGTTCTGATGGCACCGTATCGTTGAACCCCTTCTCCCGCAGCTTTTCCAGTATCCGCAGCGCCGAGTACGGCGCCTCCTCCAGCCATTCGTCCACAATCTGCTTGTACAGATCCATCTTTGTCGGCCTGGGCTCGCTCAACCTGTACTCCGGCTTCTGTGGTGACTCTGCATACCGCTTTGCTGTCCGCGGGTCTATGTGGTACTTCTTTCCATGCTCCACCATAGCTCATCCCTTTTTGCCTGTCGCTTCGGATGTCCATCCATTGTGCTCCTTTCATTTCCTGACTCCCTTCCTGGGCGTCTTTTCTGCACTCTTGGGAGTCTATCTTTTTTCCTCCTCCTCCGCCACTAAATTTCGGAAAATTCCCGCCTATTCCGGCTCGTGTGGTTTTGTAGATAATGAGGGGAAGTTTACGCAAATCAATGTCCATTTTGCTTTTTGCGCGTTTGTAGGTATTAGAGAGAAATTTTCGCCAGAACGCAACAAACCAGCCGCCAATGGCCGGACAGTAAGTGAACAGACCACACAGCGCAGTTTCTTAGAGCAAGATTCTACCACAGTACCGATATAAAATGCGCGGTAGGACACTCCCTAATAATGGCCGCCCTTGACTTTCATAGGGTTTGGCGATACAATAAGCAAACTTGCCGGCGTGCAAGACAGCGGGGAGGTGCACAACATGACCGTCTATTTGGATAACGCCGCCACCACACGGGTGTGCCCGCAGGCCGCGCAGGCCGCTCTTGCGGTAATGACGGAGGGCTGGGGCAATCCCTCTTCCGGCTATAAGCCGGGACAGGCCGCTGCCGCCCGCCTGCGGGAAGACCGGGCCGCCGTCTCTGATGCGCTGGGCTGTGAACCGGAAGAGCTCTATTTTATCTCCTGCGGCACGGAGGGGGACAACTGGTCTGTCCGCGCCGCGGCGGAGTACGGCAGACGGCGCGGAAGGCATATTGTTACCTCTGCCATTGAGCACTCCGCTGTGCTGGAGCAAATGAAGGTCCTGGAGGCCCAGGGCTGTGAAGTTACGCGTCTGATGCCCGACCGTTCCGGGCATATCAGCTCCGGAGCGCTGGAGGCCGCCCTGCGGAAGGACACCGTGTTGGTATCTCTGATGCTGGTCAACAATGAGCTGGGCACCCTCCAGCCGGTGGAGGAAGCGGCCCGGGCCATCCGGCGGACAGGCTGCCCTGCCCTTCTCCACACCGACGCAGTGCAGGCGTTTTTAAAGGTTCCTTTCCGTCCCAGGGACCTGGGTGTGGACCTGTTGACCATCAGCGGCCACAAGATCGGTGCGCCCAAAGGCATCGGCGCACAGTACATCCGCCGGGGCCTACACCTGCCGCCTCTCCTGATGGGGGGCGGGCAGGAGGCGGGCCAGCGTCCGGGTACGGAGGCCACCGCCCAGATTGCCGCCTTTGCCGCAGCCTGCCGCAGCTGGGAGGTATCTTGGCCGGACCGTATATCCGAAATAAAAAAATACGCACTGGAATCGCTCTCTGCGGTTCCGGGTCTGGAGATCATCAGTCCGGGCGACGCACCCCATATCTGCGCCGTCTCCCTGCCCGGCTACCCCAGCGAGATGCTGGTGCGGGATTTAAGCGACCGGGGAATTTATGTCTCCGCCGGTTCCGCCTGCCACAGGGGAAAGCCCAGCCACGTCTTTGCCACTCTGGGACTGCCCAAGCGTACCCTGATGGGCGTACTGCGGGTGTCCTTTTCCCCGGAAAACACCCGGGCGGATGTGGACGCGCTGACAGCGGGGCTGCTCCACATAACCAGAACACGTGTTGCAATGAGGTGATCAGTTGTTCTCTTACATGAAGCGGGGAAACAAATTCTACCGCGAGGTGGTACTTCTGGCCCTGCCGATTCTGCTGCAAAATCTCACCACCACGCTGCTGGGGCTGATCGATACATTTATGGTGGGACTGATGGGGGAGGCGCCCCTGGCCGCTGTGCTGGTGGCCAATATCCCCGTATTTGTGGTACAGCTTGCAATTTTCGGTTTTCAGAGTGGCTCCTCGGTGCTCATCAGCCAGTTCTGGGGCAAGGAGGACACCGAGTCCATCAACCGGGTAATTGGTCTGGGCCTCTATCTGGCCGGCGCGGTGGCGGCGGTGTTTGCCGCGGTTATGTACCTGTTTCCCGTTCCGCTGATGGGCCTGCTCACCGACAACCAGGACCTGGTGCCTCTGGCCGCGGAATATGCCCGCATTGTGGGCTTCTCCTATCTCTTCAACAGCGTCACGGCCATCTATGTGGGCGCACACCGGGCGATGGCAAATCCCAAGCTGGGCACCATCATCTTCTCCTGCTCCATGTGCGCCAACACGTTCCTGAATTGGGTATTTATTTTTGGCAACCTGGGTGCCCCGGCCATGGGTGTGGCGGGGGCAGCCACGGCTACCCTGCTTTCCCGCGTTCTGGAGTTCGCCATTATGTCGGCCTACGCCCTGACCAATCGGCGTTTCCGGTTGAATTTCACCGCTTTGCTGCGGCCGGGCCGGGAGCTGCTGGGGAAATTTATCCACTATTCCGCGCCCGTGGTGTGCAACGAGACCCTGTGGGGGTTGGGCACCTCCCTGTACAAGGTGGTTTTTGGACATATGGAGGGCTCTACGGAGATTTTGGCAGCCCGGGCTCTGGCCGGAAACATTGAGGACCTGTGTTCCGTGGCGGTTTTTGCCGTGGCGGGCACCACCGCCATCATCGTGGGCCGGGAGATCGGCGCGGGGCGGAAGGACACCGTCTATGAGGTGGGAGCCGCCCTGAATACCCTGGCCATGCTGTGCGCGCTGGGAATCGGGATCATTTTGCTGCTGTGCACCTGGTTCCTGTTTCCCTGGCTGCTCTACCCCATGTTCCACCTGTCGGAGACTGCCGGACGCATTGCCACCTTGATTCTGACCTTTGTTGGCGCTACCATGGCCCTGCGCGCCTTCAACACCACAAATATTGTGGGTGTGCTCCGGGGCGGCGGGGATGTGCGGGCCGCCACCGTTATCGACGTAACAGCCATGTGGTGCTTTGCTCTGCCCCTGTCGGCCCTGCTGGGGCTGGTGTTCCGGCTGGATATCTTTTGGGTATACCTGTCCATTGAGCTGGAGCAGGTGCTCAAATTTTTTACCGGTATGCGGCGCTTCCGTTCCCGCAAGTGGATTAACGATGTAACCCAGCTGGCGTCGGAGGTATAAGCGCCTGTTTTATATCTCGGCATATGCGGAGGACGGCTCCAAAAAAATTGCTCCGCATACATATTCTCCTTCGCTTGGCAGAGACTAACGGCACAGTCTTTTCCAAACAAGGAGGTCATTCCCGTGAAAAATCATCTGTTGCGCCGGACCCTGGCCCTGACCGGAACGGCGGTCCTGGCGCTGTCCCTGTCCCTGCCCGCCTCCGCCCTGCTGTTTACGCAGGAGGAGGCGGCCCCTGCCGTGGCGTCTTTTTCCAAAAACGGACCCGCAGAGGAGCCTATCACGTTCTCCACTGCGGACTTCCGGGTGGAGGAGGGCGGCATGCTGGACTCCATCGTGATCTCCCGGCTGCCCGACGCCGCCGCCGGAAGCCTGAGCCTGGGCGGGCAGAGCGTGTCTGAAGGCGACCAGGTGAGTATGTACGCCGTT
Source organism: uncultured Flavonifractor sp. (assembly GCA_947384055.1). Lineage (GTDB taxonomy): Bacteria > Bacillota > Clostridia > Oscillospirales > Oscillospiraceae > CANAAV01. The sequence goes on along the minus strand of CANDFO010000001.1, from coordinate 19,828 downwards.
GACGGTCTGCGCTTTACCCCCGCGGCGGGTGCGCAAAAGGCGTCTTTCTCTTTTACGCCGGTTTTTGACGACGGCTCCCAGGGGCCGGACGCCACGGTGGGTCTCTACCTGCTGGCCCAGGAGAACGGTGCTCCCGTGGCGGAGAATCTGGAGCTGTCCACATACAAAAATGTGGCCCTCACCGCCCAGCTCTCCGCTGTGGACCCGGAAGGGGACCTGCTGACATTTCATCTGCTGGACAAGCCCGCCCGCGGTACGGTGGCCCTGGACGAGGATGGCAGCGGCACATTTGTGTATACCCCCTACGAGAACAAGACCGGCAAGGATTCCTTCACCTATGTGGCGGTGGATGCGGTGGGCAACACCTCCAACCCCGCCAAGGTGAAGCTCCGGATTGAAAAGGCCGATACCAAGGTCACTTACGCGGATATGGAGGGGCACCCGGCCCATAAGGCGGCTGTCCGTCTGGCGGCTGACGGGATTTTTGTGGGTGAGCAGGTGGGAGAACAGTATTTCTTCTCTCCTGATACCCCTGTTACCCGGGGAGAATTCGTAACGATGGCTATGGCCGCAGTAAAGGTGGACGCGCTGGAAGGCGTTACCCGCACCGGCTTTGCCGACGATGGAGAGATTCCCGCATGGGCAAAGCCCTATGCCTCCGCCGCGCTGAAAGCCGGGCTGGTGCTGGGCAGCCGGGACCAGGCGGGCCGGGTGGTGTTCCAGGCCGATTCCGCTATCACCCGGGCCGAGGCCGCGGTGCTGCTGGACCGGGCGCTTCAAGTCACCGATGTAAGCGAAACCCTCTACGCGGAGACAACGCCGGTCTGGGCCAGTCAATCGGCGGCAAACCTGGCCACCTGCGGACTGCTGCGGGCCGGTACTGACGGCACGCTTCTGCTGGAGAATACCCTGAACCGAGGAGAGGCCGCCGAGCTGCTGTGCGCCGCCCTGGAGCTGCTGGACAGCCGGGACAGCGGCAGCTGGCTCCCCTGGCGGTAACTGCCCGCTTTGACGCGGGGCGCGCAGCTCCGGACCGCACAGAGCGGCGGGCCTGCGTACCGCCTCTTCAAGGCCCTGCGCGGAAGTTCCGCGCAGGGCCTGAGCCTGTCGAACAAGGCGCAGCTTTTTTCGACGGTGGGAACGCAGCCCGGCGCCACGGCAAGCCGCATATCCTCCATTAAAAAGTTTGCAGGCCGGCTTCGACAAACCTTCCCCGCCTTCCGGCTTTTTCCTTATTGATTCCAAGGCATAGATGAGGTACAATAGGGTGGACAAGACAGGAGGCTATGGGTATGCAGAATCTGGATTCCTATTCTTACCATTGCGGTGTCATCGACTATCTCAACGAAATGCTGTGGACGGGCGTGAAACGCCTGGCGCTCAGCCGGCCCCTGGATGGACCGGAACAGCGGGACGCCCTGCTCCCTTTTGCCCAGGACGCCTGCCGGAGATATGGCACAAAGCTCTACATAGAGGACATGCCCCTGCTGACAGACCTGTTTCCCCTCTCTATGAACAAAGGAAAGCACAATATCCTTTTCTACCTGGAGGACCACATTCTGGAGCAGTACCTGCGTCTGAAGGAGCGCAAGGAGAGCTTGCTGTCTGAACGGGCTTATTTCGGCGGCAACCGTACACAGCTGGCGGTTGAATATGGCCGTCTGTTGTCTTACCCCGCTGAAATCGTTAAGAAAATGCTGGCGGAAAACACCGAGCGGGAGCAGTTTTAAAGAACCGCAGGCAAAAAGGGTATGGTATAGGAGGGGGAGTACCGGCTGATGTGCCGGTACTCCCCCTGTACAGTACGCCAAACACATGCGGCCATATCGCCGTATTGGAACAGACCGCCTGTCCAGGCTTTCAGACCGGATACCTGAAAAGGACTCGCGACTCTTTTCAGGTGATTTGGCTGCAAAATGGGACAGGGTCCCGGCGCACGCGCTGGCGATATGGTATTTTTACCAGAACAGTAATATACATACAAATTATCTCCTTCTATTTGGATAATATAGAAATTTCGACGCATTTTCTATAAAAAAGTTTTAAATCACAGCTGTTTCCCATTGCAATGACGAAAAAAAAGGCGTAGAATATGGACGTAAGATACGCAGCCATGAATCGCGCGGCCGGTCAGTCAGAGGGGCCGCCCCGCCCGGGATTGGGAAAGGAGCATCAGGGCATTGGATGTGCTGCAAAGCATCATGGATGCGTCATCCCACGCCATGTTTATACTTGACCGGGACGGCATAATTACGAATATCAATCAGCAGGCCAAGCGGTATTTCGGGCTGTTCAGCCACAGCCAGGACTCCCACGGCCCCGGACAGCTGGAGCCGGGAGATATTGTAGCCATCGCCGATACCTCTGTGGGGACTGATGACGGCGGTCTGACCCCCGCTGACTTGGAACGGCTGAACATCCGCGAGAAAAAGCTCCGGCCCGGCAGCCGGCTCGCTGCGGTCGGCGCCTTTGACACGCCGGGCAGCCGGCCCGTCTATAAATTTTATCCCAAAGGCGACAGTCGGCTTCTGGAGCTGGAGACTGTCGTCCTCGGGGATATCCCCGTTCAGGTCTCCATCGGCAGCCGGACAGCAGCAGTGACCGTTGGAGAGAGCGCCTATATCATCGGCTACTTTCTCAGCATCGGCCAGATGGTGATTCTGGACGGAAAAACCGGAAAGGTGAAATTCTGGCAGGAAAAGGGCTATTCTGCCCGGAAGGAGGGCATCGGCAATCTGCTGCGGGGCGGTCCCTATACCGCCAAATGCCCCGGTTTCGAGGTGAAGGTGGTGGGGTTCCACTTTCGGGAATTTTTTGAGGGAAAGCAGTTTGAGCAGGACCTGGAGCGGGTGATGACCGGACAGACGGCGCAGCTGGCGGACGCCTCCTATGCTATCAACGGCTACGACCTGGTGGCCTCCATTCTTCCGGTAAAGGGAAAGGACGGCCAGCTCAAGAGCGTCATTGTGAAGTTCCGCAATATTGAGGATATCCACATGACGATTCAGGAGCGCAACGACGCCATCAAAACCGCCGAGCGCAAATACCGGGAGAGTGAACAGAACGCCCGCCCGGATGAGGGGGCGTTCAGCGTTCTTTTCGGCGGCGGAGCCGCCACCGCCCCGGTGCGGCACCACGCCTATAAGCTCTCCCAGCTGGACTGCAATGTACTCATTACCGGGGAGAGCGGCACCGGCAAGTCCTTTATGGCTCAGGCGTTCCGGCAGGCGCAGCCTCGGAAAGGGCCCTTTGTGACGGTGGACTGTTCCACCGTGGCGGCCACCCTTTTCGAGAGCGAGATGTTCGGCTATGTGGGGGGTGCGTTTACCGGGGCGGACCCCAAGGGCAAGGCCGGTTTTTTTGAGGCGGCGAATAAGGGCACCATCTTTCTGGATGAGATCGGGGAAATTCCCCTGAATATCCAGGCCAAGCTCCTGAGCGCCATTCAGAATAAGGTGATCTGCCGGGTAGGGTCCACCAAACCTATCCCTGTGGATGTGCGCATTCTGGCCGCGACCAACCGCAATCTAAAGGCGGAGGTGGCCGCCGGGCGCTTCCGGCAGGACCTGTACTACCGGCTGAGCGCTTTTTCCCTGGAGCTGCCCGCCCTGCGGGAGTGTCAGGAGGACCTGTACTTTCTCATTGACCACCTGATGGAGACCATACCCAAGAAATATGGAATGACTCCCAAAAGCCTGTCCGGAGAGGCTTTCAGCAAGCTGCTGGCCTACGGCTGGCCAGGGAACATCCGGGAGCTGGAAAATGTGCTGGAGAGCGCCGTGGCCCTGTCGGAATCCGACATTATCTACGCTGAACACATCAACCTGGAAGAAACTCCTCTGCGTCTGACACTGCGGGAGCAGCTGAAGCAGGAGGAAGCCAAAATTATCCGCCGGACGCTGGCCCAGTGCGGCGGCAGCCGGCGCCGGGCCAGGGAGGAGCTGGGGCTCTCCAAAACGGTTTTCTATGGCAAATTGAAGGAATACGAGATTGAATGACCGCCCGCTCCGGCAACGGCAGCGGTTCTACACAAGAGTTCTGATTTTGGGAAAACAGGTCCCGAAATCAGAACTCTTTTTTTACGGCTGGGTGTAATTGGGAGATGCAGCAGGGAAATTCAGGAAAATATTTTGTGTACTATGTATATTTGAGCCTTCCACATAAAATAAAATATGAAAAAATGTCAATAATAGTTGGCAAGGAACATTTGGCACAAAATTTGCATATACTCTCAGGTAAGTTCCAATCCACAGCGTCAAGTGGAGGCGTTTTGTCATGCAGTTCTGGAAGATGAACGGAGCAGGCAACGACTTCATCGTCGTTGACAACCGGGAGGCCGGCATTCCGGCGGAGCGGCTGCCCGCTCTGGCCCGCACCTTGTGCCGGCGGCGATACTCGATCGGAGCGGACGGCCTGATGGCGGTGGAACGGGCCCAGGGGGATGCCGATTACCGGATGCTCTTTTACAACGCCGACGGCAGTATGGGCGAGATGTGCGGCAACGGCGCCCGGTGCATCTGCCGTTATGGGTACGAGCGGGGGCTGGCCGGAGAACTTCAGCGGGTGGAGACCACCGCGGGCCTGGTGATTGGAACGCGGAAGGACCGGCGTATGTATCAGGTCCGCCTCAACAGTCCCACCACTGTCCGGCTGGACTGCCCGATAGAGGTAGACGGAACGGCCTATGCCTGCTCCTATGTGGAGCTGGGCAGTCCCGGACTGCCCCACGCGGTGGTGCCCATGGCGGGTCTGCGGGACTATCCCGACCAGGCGCTCCTGGCACTGGGCCGCAAAATGCGGCATCATCCCGCCTTTCCCAAGGGGGCCAATGTCAATTTTTACGAGCTTACCGGACCGGACCGGCTCTATGAGCGCACCTATGAGCGCGGCGTGGAGGACTTTACCTGCGCCTGCGGCACCGGCACCGGCTCCACCGTTGTGGTGCTCACCCTGCTGGGGGCCGTCAGCGGAAAGGCCGTACAGGTGGAAATGGCCGGCGGAGAACTGGTCGTTGACATTGACCGCCGGGGGGACGCCATTGAAAACCTGTTTTTGACGGGTCCCACCAACATTGTGGCCAAGGGCGAGGTCACGGACGAGGAGCTCTGTCTGTGACGCACCGGCCCCGGGGCATCCGTCCCGCGGCGAAGCCGCCGGGTGTATTACTTTGTTTATTGCTATTCCCGCGTGTGGACATAAATGGGCGGGGGGTCAAGGTGTGGTTGAGCCTTGTCCTCCCGCCCTCCCCTAAAAGGGGAGACCGTACAGATGAACGCTGCCCGGAACAGAAAGGAAGTATCTCCTGATGATCTGTGACAACATCTCTGTGGCCGGAGACGGCCACCTGCTTTTTGCCGGGCAGGACACCGTGGAGCTGGCCCGGCGGTACGGCACCCCCCTCTACCTGATGGATGAGGACAGAATCCGCGCAAACTGCCGGCGCTATACCGCCGCCCTGCGCCGGCAGTTCGGCGGCAGAGCCCGCGTCCTCTATGCCGGCAAAGCCAACTCCTTCCGGCGCATCTACCAGATTATGAGCGAAGAGAAGATGGGCATTGATGTGGTGTCCTCCGGCGAAATCTATACCGCGCTTCAGGCGGGCTATGACCTCAGCCAGGCCTGCTTTCACGGCAGCAGCAAGACCGACCAGGACATCCGGTACGCCATGGACAGCGGCGTGGGCTGCTTTGCGGCGGACAATCTGGAGGAGCTCACGGCGATAGAAGCGGAGGCCGCCCGGCGGAACCGGCGGCAGAAGGTCCTTCTCCGGCTGACGCCCGGCATAGATCCCCACACCTATGAGGCCGTCTCCACCGGCAGGGTGGATTCCAAATTCGGCAGTGCCATCGACACCGGTCAGGCCGGGGAGATTACCGCATACACCCTCCGGCAGCCCCATCTGGAGCTGCTGGGCTTTCACTGTCACGTGGGGTCCCAGGTGTTTGACTGGAATGTGTTTGAGCGGGCCGCTGTGATTATGCTGGAGTTTGCCGCGGAGATGAAGCGGGAGCACGGCTATACGGCCCGGCTGCTGGACCTGGGCGGCGGCTGCGGCGTACGGTATGTGGAGAGCGACCCGCAGCCGGATATCGAGGAGCAGATAAGCCGGACAGCCGCGGCAGTCCGGGCTGCCTGCGCCCGGCTGGAAATGGAGATACCGGAGATTCTCATGGAGCCCGGCCGGAGCATTGTGGCGGACGCGGGCATGACGCTCTACACCGCCGGTACGGTCAAGCGGATCCCCGGATACAAAAATTACGTGTCTGTTGACGGCAGTATGGCGGACCACCCCCGCTTTGCCCTGTACGGCTCCCGCTATACCTGCCTTTTGGCCAACAAGATGGCGGAGCCCCCTGGGTTTACCTGTTCGGTGGTGGGCCGTTGCTGCGAGAGCGGCGACATTATTCAGGAGCACGTGGAGTTTCCCGCCAGCGTCTGCCGGGGGGATATCGTAGCCGTATGCACCACCGGAGCGTACCACTATTCCATGGCCTCCAACTATAACCGACTGCCCCGCCCGCCCATTGTCATGCTCCGGGGGGGGAGCGAACAGGATTTGGCTGTCCGCCGGGAAAGCCTGGCCGACCTGTGCCGGAACGATCTTTAGAAGCTGTTATAACCGAAAGATGCCGGGGAGGAGCCCTGCCGCACGCAGGGCTCCTCCCCCAGCCTGTCGAAAAAGGCCGGAGGCCTTTTTCGACAAAGGAGATACGGCCTGCCGCGCGCACCCCTTGGGCACACTTGCAGGCCGAGAAGTGTCATTTTCGAGGCACATGTCCCCGAAAATGACTGATTTTGACTTTATTTTGCCGCCCACGGGCGGCAAAACTCTGCGAGGCTTTCCCGTGGGGGAAGTTTTTTGACAGACTGCGGGAGGAACCCTGCCGCACGCAGGGCTCCTCCCCGATTTTTTTGCGAGCGTGCCGTTTTATAGTCAAAGCGGTTCAAAAGGAGCAAATCACTCCTTTTGAATCCTGCGGCGAAAATCGTCGCAGGGACCGCTCATGCGGCCCTGCTTTGGACTTCATAGACGCCGCTGGCGTGCATTGCACGCTCCAGTGGGCCATTGGCCCACTGGAGGAAAAAGCGCATGTTGCGCTTTTTCAACTGCGGCGACTATACCGGAATGCGGGGGACAGCGCCGCTGTGCGGGCGCCCACCGCCTCCAGGAAGCGGGCGTCGTGCTCCACCAGAAGCATGGCGCAGGGGTACTCCTGCAAAAGAGTCTCCAGCTGCATTCGGGAGAACAGGTCCACATAGTTGAGGGGCTCATCCCACACATACAGATGGGCACTCTGGCACAGACTCCGGGCCAGCAGGACTTTTTTCTTCTGCCCGGCGCTGTAGCTGCCCATATCCTTTTCAAACTGCGGACGGGAGAAGTCCAGCTTCCGCAGAATGGTTTTGAAGAGCGTCTCGTCAATGCCGGAGGCCTCCGCGAATCGGGACAATCCGCCCCGCAGAAAGGAGGCGTCCTGGGGCACATAGGACACTACCAGACCGGAGGCTGTCTCCAGCCGCCCCGTGTGGGGCACGTCTTCGCCGCAGACCAGCTTGAGCAGACTGGACTTGCCTGCCCCGTTGCGCCCGGTCAGGGCCAGACGCTCCCCCCGCTCCAGCCTGAAGGAGACCGGCGCGCACACCGGACCCGTCCCATAGTCGGGAGACAGCCCGTCAGCCTCTGCCAGGAGGCGCTTGGGGTGTTCCAGGGGATGGAGCTTTAACGGCTGCACCTGCTCCGCATTTTTCAGCAGCGTGGATTTCTCTTCTGCGGCAGCCTCCCGCCGGGCTTCCACGGATTTGGCACGCTTCATGAGCTTGGCGGCTTTGTGTCCGATATACCCCCGGTCGGGCCGCAGTCCGGAGTTGCGCGACCCGTACTTGCCCTGCTCGGTCTGCTCCGCCCAGGCGGAGGACCGCCGGGCCGCAGCCTCCAGGCGCGCAATGTCCCGTTTCAGGCGCTGGTGCTCCGCGTATTCCCGGGCGTCCCGGGCGTCCCGCTCCCGCTGCCAGGCGGAAAAATCCCCCTGCCGCACCTGAATATCCTGCCGTTCCAGGGCCAGAATATGGTCTACACAGCCGTCCAAAAAAGCTCGGTCGTGAGAGACCAGCAGAAAGCCCCGCTGTTTTTTCAGGTAACGGCTTACCACCTGCCGTCCTTCCAGGTCCAGATGGTCTGTGGGTTCGTCAATCAGGGGGAAGCAGCGCTCCCGCAGGAAAAGCGCCGCCAGCAGCGCCTTTACCCGTTCCCCGCCGGAGAGAGTGGAGAAGGGGCGGTACAGTGCCCCCTGGTCCACCTCCAGCAGGGACAGCTCCCGCAGGAGCCTCCACTGGGGTGTCTCCGGATTCAGCGCCTCCAGCACCGCCAGGGTCTCCCGCTCCGGGTGGGCCACGGGGAAGGGAAAATAGCCGCAGGGCAACGACATGGACACCGCTCCGCCATGGGGAAGCTCCCCGGCGACCAGCCGCAGCAGGGTGGATTTCCCCCGGCCGTTGCGCCCCACCACCCCCAACCGCCAGCTGCTGTCCAGGCGGAGGGAGAGATTCTCAAATATGTTGTCATAACTGCCCTCATAGGCGAAGGTCAGGTTGCGAAATTCAATCAGTGCCATTTCATACCACCTCAGATCACAAAAAATGGGCGCAGAAAGGCTTACTTTCCGCACCCACTGCTGGTGAAAAGGGCATGAAAATGGGAAGCGGCGCAAAAACCTTCCTGCCGGAGGCGCACAGAAACTGCGGCCCTCCGGGGCCGCTCCTGTACGCTTCCAAAATTCAGAAGGTTTACTTGCGCATCTTCCCAACTCCGTTTCTGCCGTCAGATTGACGGTATCATGGACGAAACCGAAAAATGAGCGGTCCGCCCATTTCAGCCAGCGAGCCATTGGCCCGCAGAGCAGAACAAAATCAAACCGGGATTATTCCGCTGGCCTGACTGTAGTATAGCGGCTTCCGGCGGGTTTGTCAACTGTGCGGTTGACCGGGGGCTGATTTGCCGCTATACTACCGTGCAGAGGCGGAGCGGCTTTCTTCCGCACCGTCTGCGTACAAAAGCGGGAGGTACAGGGAATGGACAGAAAAACCGTGCTTATTACAGGGGGGAGCCGGGGGATCGGCGCGGCCTGCGCCAGGCGGTTCGCGGCGGAGGGCTACCGGGTGGCGGTAAATTACCACCACTCCCGGACGGAGGCGGAGGAGCTGGCGGAAGAGCTGGGGGGCATCGCCGTGCAGTGCGATGTGGCCGACCCGGTTCAGGTCCAGAAAATGGTTGACAATGTGTTGGATAAATTTTGTCAACTTGACAGTCTGATATGCAACGCCGGCGTCGCCCAGCAGAAATTATTTGGCGATTTGACCGACGCCGATTGGCGGCGTGTCTTTGCCGTAAATGTGGACGGGGTATTCCACACCATCCGGGCCGCGCTGCCCCACCTCATTCACCGGAAGGCCGGACGGATCGTGACGGTGTCCTCCATGTGGGGGCAGGTGGGGGCCTCCTGTGAGGTGGGGTATTCCGCCTCTAAAGCGGCGGTAATCGGCCTCACCAAGGCCCTGGCCAAGGAGCTGGGGCCCTCCGGAATTACGGTAAACTGTGTTGCTCCCGGGGTAATCCGCACGGAAATGAACGGGGCGCTCTCCCAGGAAACCTTGTCAGCTCTGGCGGAGGAGACGCCCCTGGGGACCATCGGCGCCCCCGAGGACGTAGCGGAGGCGGTCTGGTTCCTGGCATCTGACGCCGCCCGCTTCATCACCGGACAGGTCCTCGCCCCCAACGGCGGGCTGGTAATTTGAGGCCGGCCCTGTGGCAAATTGTACAGTTTTCCGACAACAGCCCTCTGTACACGGGGGCTGTTGTGCATTTACACGGTTGACAATTCGCCGGCAGGAAGATATAATTGTCAACAACTTCTCAGGGAACGGGCCCTGGCCCGTTCCGCGCTCCCCGGCGGGGAGCGCAGGCTGGGAGGACTACATATGGAGGTAATGACTGATGAAGAAATCCCGTATCCTGTCTCTTGCCATGGCAGGCGCCCTCTGCATCTCCCTGCTGGCCGGCTGTGGAAACAGCGGCGGCGGCAGCGGCAGCGCCGCTACGCCCGCCCCCAACGGCGGCACCCCCGCGACCGGCGCACCCAGCGGCGGCGGCTCTGCCGACGCGTTTAAAATCGGCGGCGTAGGCCCCCTCACCGGCGGCGCGGCCATTTACGGCAACGCGGCCGCCAACGGCGCGGCGATCGCGGCCGAGGAGATCAATGCTCTGGGCGGTATTCAGTTCGACCCGCGCTATGAGGACGACGCTCACGACGCCGAGAAGTCCGTCAACGCCTACAACACCCTGAAGCAGTGGGGGATGCAGGTGTTCCTGGGCTCTGTCACATCCACCCCCGGCGTGGCCACCTCTGTGGAGGCCAACCGTGACCACATGTTCTATCTGACCCCCTCCGCCTCCTCCACCGACGTGCTGGGCGGCGTGGCCAACCCCCTTACCGGCACTGTGGACATCCCGCGCAAGGACACTGTGTTCCAGATGTGCTTTGTGGACCCCAACCAGGGCTCCGCTTCCGCCCAGTACATCTCTGACCAGAAGCTGGGCACCAACATCGCCGTCATCTATAAGAATGACGACGTGTACTCCACCGGCGTGTACAACAGCTTCCAGGCCAAGGCCGACGAGCTGGGCCTCAACGTGGTCTCCGTTACTACCTTCACCGAGGACACCAAGACCGATTTCTCCGTGCAGCTCAACGACGCCAAGACCAACAACGCCGACCTGGTGTTCCTGCCCATGTACTATGACGCCGCCGCCCTGATCTTTACCCAGGCCAACAGCATGGGCTACGCTCCCAAGTGGTTCGGCATCGACGGCATGGACGGCATCCTGGGCGTAGAGGGCTTCGACACCTCCCTGGCCGAGGGCGTCATGCTGCTGACTCCCTTCAACGCCGACGCCGAGGACGCCGCCACCCAGAGCTTCGTGGCCAAGTATCAGGAGAAGCACGGCGAGGTGCCCAACCAGTTTGCCGCCGACGCCTATGACTGCGTCTACGCCATCTACAACGCCCTGACCAGCGCCGGCGCTACCCCCGACATGAGCGCCAGCGAGCTGTGCGACCTGCTGGTCGGCCAGTTTACCAGCATGACCTTTGACGGACTTACCGGCGAGGGCATGACCTGGGATGCCACCGGCGCCGTCACCAAGAGCCCCAAGGGAATGGTGATTCAGAACGGCGCTTACATGGGTATGGATTGATTGAACCTTTATCCCGGCTGTTCAGGGAATCAAATAGGCTCGGCTGTTTGGAACATACAGAGGGCTGCCGGACGGCGGCGGCCCTCTGCTTTTCCCATTTCCCGTTGAAATGCGGGCCTGTCGGAAGAACGCCGGGGACAGGGCTCCGGCGCTGTTCCGATAGGCCCCGGCCGCCCCGCCCGGGGCGGTTCCCTGAGAGAAAACGAGGTGTGTGTTATGGTGACTTTCCTGACCAATCTGATCAACGGCATCGGCTTGGGCAGTGTGTACGCCATCATCGCTCTGGGCTATACCATGGTTTACGGCATCGCCAAGATGCTCAACTTTGCCCACGGCGATGTGATTATGGTGGGCGCGTACATCTGCTTCTTTGCTGTATCTACTTACAACCTGCCCCCGGTGCTGGGGGTGATTCTGGCCATGGCGGTGTGCACCGCCCTAGGCATGCTCATCGAGCGGCTAGCCTACAAACCCCTGCGGCAGGCCCCCTCCCTGGCGGTCCTCATCACCGCCATCGGCGTCAGCTATTTTTTGCAGAACGGGGCCCAGCTGCTCTGGGGCTCCAACAACAAGATGTTCCCCACATTCATTTCCGGAGACGCCCTGGTGCTTTTTGACGGGCAGCTCCATGTGACCGTCACCACTCTGGTGACAGTGGCCGCCTGTGTGGTCATCATGGCCGCCCTGACCTGGTTTACCGGCCGGACCAAGATGGGCAAGGCGATGCGGGCCTGCTCCGAGGACAAGGGCGCCGCCCAGCTGATGGGAATCAACGTGGATACCACCATCTCCATGACCTTTGCCATCGGTTCCGCGCTGGCGGCGGTGGCGGGCGTGCTGTATATGGCCAGTTACCCCATCCTGGTGCCCACAACCGGCTCCATGCCGGGCATCAAGGCCTTTACCGCCGCCGTATTCGGCGGCATTGGCTCCATCCCCGGCGCCTTTTTGGGCGGTCTGCTTCTGGGAATTATCGAGATCTTCGCCGGCGCGTATATCTCCACCCAGCTGGCCAACGCCATTGTGTTCGCGGTCCTCATCGTGGTGCTTCTGGTAAAACCCTCCGGTCTGCTGGGCAGGCAGATCCGGGAGAAAGTGTAAGGGGGCGGGCATATGAAGCGTTTTAACTCCATCAGCCGAACTTCCCGCACCAATTTCCTCACCTACGGTTTTGTCATTGTGTGCTTCGCGGTGCTCCAGTCCCTGTCCGCCGGCGGAATGCTCTCCCCCACGCTCCAGGGACAGCTGGTGCCTATCTGCGCCTATGTGGTTATGGCCCTCTCCCTGAACCTGACCGTGGGCGTGCTGGGCGAGTTGAGCCTGGGACACGCGGGCTTTATGAGCGTGGGAGCCTTTTCCGGCGCGGTGGCCGCCTCCGCCCTCCAGGACATGATTCCCGCCGCCGGTGTGCGGCTGGCGCTGGCCCTGGTAATCGGAGCCATCTTTGCGGGCATTGTGGGCACTGTCATCAGCGTCCCGGTACTCCGGCTCAACGGCGACTATCTGGCCATTGTCACCCTGGCCTTCGGGCAGATTATCAAGTCCATTGTGGAAAACCTCTATGTGGGCGTGGATAAGAGCGGCCTGCATTTCGGCTTTCTGAAGCCCCTCACCTCCCTGGGCGAGGGAGGACGGATGATCCTCAACGGACCCATGGGCATCCCCAACATCAGCAAGATTTCCACCTTTTTGGCGGGCTTTGTGCTGATCATGCTGACGCTGGCAATCATCTTTAATCTGGTGAACAGCCGCTCCGGACGGGCGATCATGGCCCTGCGGGATAACCGCATCGCCGCCGAGAGTGTGGGAATCAACGTCACAAAATACAAGATGATGGCTTTTGTCACCTCCGCGGCCATGGCAGGCGCGGCGGGCGCTCTCTTCTCCCTGGGACAGAACACCATTGTGGCCTCCAAATTTGACTTCAATACCTCGATTCTGATTCTGGTATACGTGGTTCTGGGCGGTCAGGGGCGCATGTGGGGCTCCATTATCTCCGCCGCCGCCCTCACCATTCTGCCCGAGGCTCTGCGGCAGTTTGCCGATTACCGCATGCTGGTCTACGCCATTGTCCTGATTCTGGTCATGCTTATCACCAACAACCCCACTTTCAAAGGAATGCTGAGCCGCCTGTCCGGAGCGGTAAAAGGGCTGGCACACAGCTTTGTCCGCTGGCTCCGCAAAAAGGCAAAGGAAGGAGGGAAGGCGCAATGACCGCACCGAAAAAGAACGCTACAAAACTGGTCCCCGTGCCTACGACCAACCGCATTCCGGAGCGGGATGTGGATAAGCCCCCCATTCTGGAGTGCCGTCACCTGGGCATCGACTTCGGCGGGCTTACCGCCGTCAACGAGTTCGATATGGCCATTGGCCGCACAGAGATTGCCGGTCTGATCGGACCCAACGGCGCGGGCAAGACCACCGTATTCAACCTGCTGACCAAGGTATACCAGCCCACCCGGGGCACCATTCTCCTGGATGGGCGGGACACTCACGGCATGAACACCGTTCAGGTGAACAAGGCGGGGATTGCCCGCACCTTTCAAAATATCCGGCTGTTCTACAACCTGTCGGTGGAAGATAATGTAAAGCTGGGTCTGCATAACCACATCGGCTATGGCATGTTCAGCGGCATCTTCCGCCTGCCCGCCTACTGGAAAGAGGAAAGAACTGCCCATGAGCGGGCTATGGAGCTTTTGTCCATCTTCGACATGCAGGACATGGCCGGCGCCAAGGCCGGGAGTCTGCCCTACGGGGCCCAGCGGCGGCTGGAGATTGTCCGGGCCCTGGGCACCAATCCCTCTCTGCTGCTGCTGGACGAGCCGGCTGCGGGCATGAATCCCTCGGAGACGGCGGAACTGATGGAGAACATCGTCAAAATTCGGGATACCTTCCAGATCGCCATTCTGCTCATCGAACACGACATGAGCTTGGTCATGGGCATCTGCGAGGGAATCTGCGTACTCAATTTCGGTGAGATTATCGCCAAGGGCACCCCCGATGACATCCAGAACAATCCCGAGGTGATCCGGGCCTACCTGGGAACCAAGAACGAGGAGGGCTGAGGATATGGCTGTGATTCTTGACGTACAGGACATCAACGTGTACTACGGCGCGATCCACGCGGTAAAAGGCATCTCCTTCCAGGTGGAGGAGGGGGAGATCGTCACCCTCATCGGAGCCAACGGCGCGGGCAAGACCACCACCCTCCAGACGGTATCCGGGCTCCTGCGCTCCCGCACGGGGTCCATCACCTTCATGGGGAACAACATTTCAACGGTTCCGGCCTCCAAGCTGGTCTCCCACGGTCTGGCCCAGGTGCCCGAGGGAAGGCGGATTTTCCTCCAGATGACCGTGGAGGAAAATCTGGAGATGGGGGCCTTTACCCAGCCCGCCGGCAGCGTTGCCCCCCACCTGGAGCGAGTGTACACCCAGTTTCCTCGGCTGAAGGAGCGGAGGAAGCAGGTGGCGGGCACCCTCTCCGGCGGTGAGCAGCAGATGCTGGCGATGGGGCGGGCGCTGATGTCTGACCCCAAGCTGCTGATGCTGGATGAGCCCTCCATGGGTCTGGCCCCTATTCTGGTGGAGCAGATTTTTGACATCATCCGGGCACTCAACAAGGCCGGTTCCACCATCCTGCTGGTGGAGCAGAACGCGCAGATGGCCCTTTCCGTGGCCCACCGGGGCTATGTGCTGGAGACCGGACGGGTCACGCTGACCGGGCTGGGCTCTGAGCTTCTGGCAGATGAGGCGGTAAAAAAAGCCTACCTGGGAAGCTGAACGTCCCCGGGCGGCGCATGGAATTCCGTCAGCGCTCTTTTATAAGCGGAAAATGTCCTGGGTTTTATGAAAAACCCAGGACATTTTTACACTTCAGCTGGTTTTTACTGCCTGTTTCAGGCAAGAGCCATTGATATAGTCAAAGCGTACGCTGAAAAGAGCTCCCACCTATTGGCACGGCGTCTTCGACCACCACACTACGCCGCTGTGACAAGTGAGCGTTCCATGCCAGCTGCCGTCGGGGGCCTGGTCAAAGCGGCGGCAGAGGATTTCCCGCGCCGCACGCTCCGGGACGGAGCCGGGCGCAAAGCGGGCGCACTCCCCCCGGACCAGCGCCTCCGCGTTGGGATAGACGCACTCCTTTTCAAAAGGAAATTCCACCGTGCCGGGCGAAATGCCCATTTGACGCAGCACGCCGGTAAAATACCCGCAGTTTTTCCAGTCCCACCGGAGGACCCCGCCGACTTCCTCCAGCTCCCGGCACCAGAGGGGCACATCCGCGGTATTCATCCCCGCGGCGCAGAGCCGGGACGCCGCCCGGTCCATCCGGGCAAGGCACTCCGCCAAATCCGCCTGCCGGTAAAAACAGTTGTACCCAAACACCAGATCGTAGGCATGTCGGGGCGTAAACTGCTCCCATTTTTGGTGGATTCCCCGGAGGTTGACACAGCCCTCCTCCCGGCCTGTCCGGAGGATAAAGTCCAGCACATCCCGGGAGATGTCCACACAGTCCACTGCCCGGCAGTTTTTGGCCAGCTCAATGGTGTAGCTGCCCCAGCCGGGCCCCAGTTCCAGGGCGGTCTCTACGCCGCGGGCCCGCATCAGGGGCAGCAGCCAGTCCAGCACCTGCCGGGCGGAGGGGTCCGGCGCATAGCCTCGCTTTTTTGCCATAAAGTCCCGCCAGAAATCCCGCTCCGCCTGGTCGTCGGTCATGCGGAGCGAGGTATCCCGGCTGATGTGTTCTGCCCAGAGCCGGTTCATATCCGGCGCTTCCGCTCTATCGTTCACAGCGCAGCCCCCTCCCAGTCGGTGTAGGAGCGCAGCAGCTCCCGGGTATAGGGGTGTTCGGGGGCCTCCATAATCTGCTCCCGGCTGCCTACCTCTACCAGCTGTCCCTGGCGCATGACCCCGATGGTGTGGCTGATCCAGCCCAAAAGCTCGATATCATGGGTAATATAGAGATAGGTCAGGCCCAGCTCCCGCTGTAAATCCCGCAGTATATTCATAATATGGGCCTGTACCGACACGTCCAGCATGGAGGTGGGCTCATCCAGCAGCAGCACCTCCGGCTCCAGCAGCAGGGCCCGGCAGATCACCAGCCGCTGGCCCTCCCCGCCGCTGACCTGGTGGGGATAACGGGCCAGGAGATACTCCGGCAGACCTACCTGGGCCAGAGCGCGTAGAATCCGTTCCATCCGTTCCTCCCGGTTCCGGCCCAGGCGGTGAATCTGCATAGCCTCCAGCAGGCTGTCCCGGATCCGCATGGAGGGGTCCAGAGAGGCCTCGGGGATCTGGAAGACCATCTGAACCCGCCGGTGGTAGCTCCGGTCCACCCGGCGGCCGGGGGCGGTGATCTCCTTCCCCTGAAAGAGAATGCTTCCGGAGGTGGGACGGATGAGCCCGCAGATCATTCGGGAAAGGGTGGTTTTGCCGCAGCCGCTGTTTCCCGCCAGTCCGAAGGTCTTTCCCTTTTCCAGGGCGAAGCTCACATGGTCCACTGCCCGGACGGTACGGGGGCGGAATACTCCATGGGTGAAGTCCCGGCAGACTTCCCGGAGCTCCAGTACATTATTCATAGAGGAAGCACCTGACCTTTCCGCCGCCGGGCAGGGCATAATCCCCGGGGACCGACAGGCCGCAGCGCGCCTCCGCCCGGGCGCACCGGGGGTAGAAGGGACAGCCCTGATGGACGGCCCGGTCCGGGTCCGGGGACGGGATCGGCGTCATGCCGCCCCCGGGCATGGCGTGGATCAGGCCCGCCGTATAGGGATGGCGGGGGTGCTCCATGACCTCCTGGGCGGTGTTCTGCTCAATGATCTGTCCCATATACATCACCCGGATGTCGTCGCAGAGCTGACGGGCCAGCCGGAGGTCGTGGGTAATGACAATCATGCTGCTGTGGTGCTGGGTGTAGATCTGGCGCAGGACCCGGTAGACCTGATTCCGGATTACCGCGTCCAGGCCCTTGGTGGGCTCATCCGCGATCACCCACCCCGGATGGCAGGCCAGGCCCAGGGCAGATACCAGCCGCTGGCTCATGCCGCCGCTCATCTGGAAGGCGTACTGCTCCAGAATCTGCTCCGGCCGCTCGAATCCGAACTGCCGCAGCAGCTCCGCCGCCTGGGCCTTGGCCTCCCCCCGGCTGCGGCGGCCGTGGGTGGTGATGGCCTCGGTGAGCTGCCTGCCAATCCGCATGACCGGGTCCAGGGAGGCGCCGGGGTTTTGGGGAATCAGCCCGATGGAGGCCCCCCGGAGCTTCCGCAGCTCGTTCAGCGGGAGGGTGTACAGCTCCTGCTCCCCCAGCTTGCAGCTGCCGGATACTCTGGCAGTATTGGGCAGCAGGCGGAGAATGGACAGACCCATAACGCTCTTTCCGCTGCCGCTCTCACCGATCACACCGGAGATGCGCCCCGCCCGGAAGGTGGTGGACAGGCCGCTCACCGCCGGGACAGGCCCGTCTGCCGTTTCAAAGGAGACGGTCAGGTCCCGAATCTCAATATCAGGCACCATGACTACAGCTCCTTTACCGCGTCCTGCTTCACATCCAGCCGGTCCCGGAGCGCGTCCCCCAGCAGGTTGATGGACAGGGTAAGCAGAATAATGCACAGGCCCGGGGCCCACAGCAGATGGGGCGCGCTGCGGAAGTACCGCCGGGCGCTGCCGCTGATCATCTCCCCCCAGTCGGGGGTGGGGGGCTGAATGCCCAGGCCCAGATAGCTCAGGCCCGACACCGACAGCACCACCCGGCCCACCCTGGTGGTGAAGAGAATGATAATATTGCTGCGGATGTTGGGGAGAATGTGCCCCAGCACAATCCGCAGATGACCCGCCCCCAGGCAGCGCATTCCTTCAATATACAGCTCGTGCTTGACCTTCAGCACCTCGCCCCGGACCAGGCGGGAGAAGCCTACCCAGGAGGTGACGACCAGCGCCAGAATAATGCTGCGGGTGTCGGAGCCCATAATGCCCACCAGCGCGATCATCATCATGGTTCCGGGCAGACCCTGAAAGATGTTGGATATGCCCGTAATGACCACATCTACGGCGCCCCCGCAGTACCCGGCGGCCACCCCCAGCACCAGTCCCAGAGCCATGGAGCACACAGTGGCCGCCGCCGCCAGCAGCAGAGAGGCCCGCCCGCCGTAGAGCACCCGGCTGAACACATCCCGGCCCAGGGCGTCGGTTCCAAGCAGATGGACGGAGGAAGGGGCGGCCAGGCGGTTTGTCATGTCAATCTGTATAGGGTCATAGGGAGCCAGCCAGGGGGCAAAGATGGTCACAAGAATGATGGCCAGCAGGACGGCGCCGGCCGCCGCCAGTTTGATATTTTGCTGGGTCCGAATGGTCATGCCTCTCCCCCCTGTATGCGGATTTTGGGGTCCGCCGCCAGATACAGCAGGTCAATGACCAGCGTAATGAGCACAAACGTGGCGCCGGTAATCAGCACATAGCCCTGGATGACCGGATAATCCCGGTTGTGAATGGCGGCCAGCACATAGCTGCCCAGGCCCGGTATGGCAAAAATCTGTTCTATGATGGTGCTGCCCCCCAGAATTCCGCCAAAGTAGTTGCCAATCAGAGTAATAATGGGTACCAGGGAGTTGCGGAAGGCGTGGCCCAGCACCACCGCCTTTTGGGAGAGCCCCTTGGCGTTGGCCACCACGATATACTGCTCCCCCAGCTGCTGAATGATATTTCCCCGGGTAACGCGGGAGGTGGAGCCTATGTTGGCCGCGGACAGGGCGACGGCGGGCAGAATCAGAGAGGCGATTCCCCGGTCCAGGCCGCTGGTGGGCAGCCAGCCCAGCTGCTCGGCGAACACCGTAATCAAAAACAGCGCCAGCCAGAAGCCGGGCACCGAGAGCAGCAGGGTGGAAATCCCCTTCAGCAGGCTGTCCACCCACGTGCCGTGGAAGGCGGCCATGACCACGCCGCCGCCCACGCCGAACACCACCGCCACCAGCAGGGCGGCCAGAGATACCTCCAGGGTGACGGGCAGGCGCCGCAGCAGCTCGCCGGCAATCTCACGGTTGTTGGCGTAGGAGCGCCCCAGGTCTCCCCGGAGCACATTGCCCAGCCAGCACAGGTATTGGACGGGAAGCGGCTTGTCCAGTCCCAGCTGTTCCCGCATCTCCGCCCGGTCCGTCTCCGTGGGGAATTCCACGCCGAGGCTGAACAGCACGTCGTCCACCGGGTCGCCGGGGGCCAGATGCCCCAGAAGAAAGGCCGCCAGAGTGATGCCCAGCAGAACCGGAATCAGCATGACCAGCCGCCGGGCAATGTAACGCAGAATTGCCATAAGCCGCCCTCCTTTGCCAAAATGTGTGGGGAACTGTCCGACGCCGGACACAGATACCTGAAAAGCCCCCCGGACGGAGGGCTTTTCAGGCGGCAGGAATTTACGCGGTTACTCAGCCCAGCACACCTGGGTATAGCCGGTGAGACCGTAGGCCGTGGCCTGATAGCCGGTGATGCTGCTGGAGCAGGCCACCACCTCCTCCGAATAGAGCACGGGGATAGTGGGGAAGTCCTCAGATCGGAAGAGCGTCGTGTAGGGAAAGAGTGTGCTTGTCAGTG